>JAYPUF010000005.1:0-51634 GCA_038133925.1 Marivivens sp.
CATTGAATTTAGTAATAACGGATTGCACCTGTTCGGGTGTCAGCATCTTGCTGTCATAGCCGCGCATCAAGATGGCAAGCCGAGCCGTGTCTTCAAGCTCTTCGATGGCATTGCAGGCGGCTTCGATGTCCTTGCCTGCAACGACAGGGCCATGATTTGCAAGCATTACAGCCGTTCGCTTGCCTGCAAGCCCGCGCACCGCGTCGCCCATTGCTGGGTCGCCAGGCATGAAAAACGGCAGGAGCTTAACCTTGCCAAGTTTCATGATCGAATAGGGCGTCATAGGCGGGAGGAAATTGTCTTCGTCCGCGTCTGGCATCATCGACCAAGCGACCGAATGACAGGAGTGGAGGTGCACGACAGCACCAGCTGATGAACGCGTTTCATAAAATGCAGTGTGAAGCGGCATTTCCTTGGTTGGCTTGTCGCCACCAATCAGATTCCCCTTTGAGTCAAAGCGCGAAAGCCTTGCTGGATCGAGACGTCCAAAGGACGTGCCTGTTGGCGACACCAAAAGGCCGCCGTCTTCTGTGCGGGCCGATATGTTGCCGGTCGAGCCGCCGGTGAGGCCGCGGTCGAACATCGATTTAGCCATGAGGCAAATTTCTTCGCGAAGCTTGTTTTCAGACATTAGGCTGCCTCCAACTTTGTGAAGGCGTCACTGAAAAAGGCTTCTTTGCCGAAGTTACCCGATTTTAATGTGAGCGCGATGTCTTCCCCGCCCGAAGCGCAGAAGCACCAAGGAACCCCAGGTGCGATCTCTGGGCCGATTTCCAGGCGCGTTACTCCAAGAGCCTGTGTTACCGCGCCTGAGGTTTCGCCGCCTGCGACGACAATCTGACGCGCGCCAAGGTCGCGTGCCTTGACTGCGCATTCAGCAAGCGCCCGCTCGACAATTGCGCCAGCCTCTGCAATCCCTAGTTTCTCTTGGACTGCACGGACGCTTTCAGGGGCCGCAGTTGCGTAGATCAGCGGAGCAGTAGAGAGATCTTGTGTGGCAAGCCAATCAAGAGCCGGTTGGGTGCCTTTTTCGGCAAGCTCGAACGGGTCCAGCCTATAAGCTGCTTTGCCTTGGACAAGGTAGTTGGCAACCTGAGCATTCGTCATAGAAGAGCAACTTCCTGAAAGGATGATGCGCTTTTTGGAAAGGGTAGGGACCGTTGCGCGAGGCGCGTCCGCTGCGAGAGTTCCGTCAGCAACATAAAGGGCAGGCAACGGCATCGTAATGGCAGAGCCGCCCGTCATCAGTTTCATGTCGCGGCAGGCATCTGCAATAATCGATAAATCATCGTCCGCGACGGCATCAACGACGACGTGCTTGATACCGTCTTTGCTTAACTCTGAGAGTGCAGTGCGAACCGCTTCGGCTCCCCGCGCTACAGTCAAACGGTCTACAAGTCCGACCTTGGCTGATACTTGAGGCTCCAAAAGGCGCATTAGGTTGCTGTCGCGCATGGGTGTAAGGGGGTGATCCTTCATAGGGCTTTCCGCGAGGGGAAGGCGGCCCACAAAGAGATTACCCATAAAAATCGAGCGTCCGTTTTCAGGGAAGGCTGGGCAATAGATTGTCTGATCCGCATCAAGAGCGGACATTAACGTCTCTGCAACTGTACCGATATTGCCTTCAGCCGTTGAGTCAAAGGTCGAACAGTACTTCCAAAAGAAACGTTCCGCACCTGTTTGCTTGAGCCAGTTCAGCGCCTTGAGTGCTTGTTCATTCGCTTCGGCAACAGGTTCCGTGCGGATCTTTAGCGCGATCACTTCAAAGGGTGCCGCATCGTCGGCAGGGCCCTCGGGGACGCCTATTCGGAGCGAAACTTTGACGCCGCTTCGCGCCAAAAGTCCCGCAAGATCGGTTGCTCCTGTAAAATCGTCTGCGATACAACCCAATACGGTCGTCATCTATTCGTCCTCTTTGGGCAAGGTTAGACCCGCATTTCGCGCATAGACTTTGGCTACGGCAGCATCGTCCTCTAGACCAAGACCCATGCCGGCAGCGGCGAGATACTGCTGCATTGCGGCCGCAGTGATCGGCGCGCTGAACTTGGCGCCTTTTGCAATTTCGAGCACGATGCCAAGGTCTTTGGGCCAGATATTGATTGTGCTTCGCGGTGTGTAGTCCCCCTCGACGATATGGGGCGCGCGGTTTTCGAGCATCCAGCTCGTGCCGGCGCTTTGCGAGATTACTTCGAGGAATTTTTCAGGTGTGATGCCTTGGGTCATGCCAAAGGTAAGGGCTTCAGCCATAGACACGATATGTACGCCAGCAAGAAGCTGATTGGTTGCCTTCATTGCAGACCCCGGGCCCGCGCAATCGCCGAGTGTAAAGACGGTGGCTGAAATTGCATCGAGGACGGTCTTTGCCCTTGCAAAGGCATCGCCCGAACCAGAGGCCATGATTGTCAGATCGCCAGAAGCCGCCTTGAGCGAGCCGCCCGAAATCGGTGCATCAAGGTAGTGCAGGCCAAGCTCTACGCATTTGGCCTCCATCTCACGCGCGAAATCAGGCGAGACAGTCGCGCTCGATATAACGACCGAGCCTTTTGCCATTTGCGTTGCAATTCCATTGTCGCCGAAAAGAACGGCTTCCGTTTGAGCGGCGTTCAGGACAACGATGAGTGCAACGTCAACCTCTTTGATGGCGTCTGGGAGCGGTGCGTCTTTTCCACCTGCCGTGATGAAACGAGCTTCGGCGTCCTTGTTCACGTCGTAGCCATAAGTTTCGAGTCCAGCGCGAAGGCAAGAGCTGGCCATTCCGTAACCCATCGAGCCAAGGCCGATGACCGCAACTTTTGTTTTCTCAGACATTATCTGTTCTCTTTGATGCAACTTGATCGGAGTTTTAGTTACTGGTATCGGTAACGGTATCGATACCAGTCGTCAATGTTATTTGAATTCAGGGATGAGGCAAAATTTGGAGAACAAGCCACGCGTTACGCTTGCCGATGTTGCTGCGGCCGCCGGTGTTAGCAAGATGACAGCGTCCAGAGCGCTGCGTGGCGCACCTGACGTTTCCCGTGAGAACATTCAAAGGGTCGAGCAGGCTGCCCGTAAAACGGGATACGTTGGCAATCCATTGGCGCTGGCATTTTCAAATAGTAAATCCAACTTGATCGGCGTTATTGTTCCAAGTCTAAACAATATCGTTTTTGCCGAAGTCTTGTCTGGCATTGCGCAGGGTATCGAAGGAAGCGGTCTACAGCCGATGTTCGGTGTGACCGATTATGACGCAACAAAAGAACTTGAGCTTATTAAGAGCCTGCTGTCTTGGAACCCAGCGGGTCTTATTGTGACTGGCCTTGATCAATCCGACGAGGCGCGCGCTTTGTTAACGTCCGCCGCAGTTCCAATCATACAAATCATGGATACAGATGGAGATCCAATTGGCGCCGCCATAGGATTTTCGCACTTTGATGCAGGTCGCGAGATGGCGAATGCGCTTGTTGCCAAAGGGCGACGCCGATTTGGATATGTTGGTTGCGGCTTGTCAAAAGACTTGCGGGCGAAGCGCCGCTTTGCGGGTTTCCAAATGGGATTGCGAGATCACGGTTTGAGTTTGACCGCACAGGAGCAAACTGAAACCTTGTCGAGCACAGAAGCAGGGCGAGTGCTAACCTCTGAACTTCTTGCTCAAGAACCTAATCTCGATTGCATCTATTTTTCCAATGATGACGTTGCGGCGGGGGGTGTTTTTCATTGCCTTGCAACTGGTCGATCTTGTGACAATGAACTCCTTATTGCGGGATTTAATGGTCTCGAAATCACTCGAAGCCTTCCATTTAAGATTGCCACTACAATCACGCCACGACGTGAGATAGGATTTGCCGCAGGTAAGATGCTTGTAGACGCGAAAATTGGCGCTGACGTGGGAGCCAACGATAAGGTTTACTTGGCTACGACACTTTCGGTGCCATTCGTTTGAAGCTTTTTGTTCTGATTGCATTTTTACGCATAATCAATGTTATGTTAACTATTGGATCGTAAAGTGAACGATGGCTCATTGAGAATGGCGATCGTTCAAGAATTTTCCGACACTGCAATTTCAAATCTGGGTTGAAATCAGTCGGTCGAGGTCTCAGGTCATGCGGGCAGAAATGGGCGGGTTACATCAGTTCGTTGTAGATGCACATTCACAGACTTCTAATGACGGTCAGATTGTGCTCGAAGCCTGAAGACGGCGAGCGTCGCACGATCCCAGCGGCAAGGCAGGTTGAGACGGTAAGGGTAACAATGAAGGCCTGTTACCTAGTATAGCTAAAAGGACGTTACCGTAGTTAAAAGATATTAGGGTGCAGCAGTTGCCTGCCGCACCCCAAAATTTTGTCTCTAATCAGGTCTAGTTCGATGCTGCTTAGAAGTGAACCGATGCGCTATCGAGAGGCTTCTGAAGCGGCGGTGCGAACTTGGTGAGGTTGATACCCTTCACCGCCTTTTTATACTCTTCCAAGGTTGGTGTGCGGCCAAGGATCGCCGAGAGCACGACAACGGGTGTTGAAGCAAGAAGGCTTTCCCCCTTTTTGGTTGCGGTATCCCCTACAACACGGCCTTGGAATAGGCGGGTTGAAGTTGCGAGAACCGTGTCGCCCTTGGCAGCTTTTTCTTGGTTGCCCATGCAAAGGTTACAGCCCGGGCGCTCGAGGTAGAGAATGTTCTCATACTCGGTGCGAGCTTTTGTCTTGGGAGCAAGATCGTCGAACTCGAAGCCAGAGTACTTCTGGAGGATTTCCCAGTCGCCTTCTTCTTTCAGCTCATCCACGATGTTGTAGGTCGGAGCAGCAACAACGAGCGGCGCTTTGAACTCGACATTGCCCTGCTCTTCTTCGATGTTGCGAAGCATTTGCGCTACGATCTTGATATCGCCTTTGTGCACCATGCACGAACCAACGAAGCCAAGATCAACCTTCTTCTCTGCTGCATAGTAAGAGATTGGGCGGATGGTGTCGTGGGTATAGCGCTTGGAGACGTCGGCGTTGTTGACATCAGGGTCTGCGATCATCGGTTCTGCAATCGCATCGAGATCGACGACAACTTCGGCAAAGTACTTGGCATCTGCATCAGGGGTCAGTGCGGGCTTTTCGCCGGATTTGATCTGGGCGATGCGAGCTTCAGCCTTGTCGATCAGGCGCTGAAGCATGCCATTTTCATGCTCCATACCTTTGTCGATCATAATTTGAATCCGGCTCTTGGCGAGTTCGAGCGAACCAATCAAAGTCTCGTCGTTGGAGATGCAGATGGAGGCTTTCGCCTTCATTTCTGCAGTCCAGTCGGTGAAAGTGAACGCCTGGTCAGCAAGCAACGTGCCGATGTGAACTTCGATCACGCGGCCTTGGAAGACGTTGTCGCCATGCTGTTGGAGCATCTGGGCTTGAGTTGCATGAACCACATCACGGAAATCCATGTGGTCTGCCATTTGGCCCTTGAACGTCACCTTGACGCTATCGGGGATCGGCATTGATGCTTCGCCCGTTGCAAGTGCAAGAGCAACAGTGCCTGAGTCTGCACCGAACGCCACGCCCTTGGACATACGAGTATGGCTGTCACCACCGATGATAATGTCCCAATCCGAAACGGTAAGGTCATTAAGCACCTTGTGGATCACGTCGGTCATCGAGTGGTACTTGCCCTTGGGGTCACGACCTGTGACCAGACCAAAGTTGTTCATGAACTGCATGAGCTTGGGAGTGTTGGCCTGTGCCTTCACATCCCAGACAGAAGCCGTGTGACAACCCGACTGGTAAGCGCCGTCCACAACAGGTGAAACCACGGTTGCGGCCATTGCTTCGAGTTCTTGAACAGTCATCGGACCAGTGGTGTCTTGCGAGCCGACGACGTTTACGCGCACGCGAACGTCCGATCCTGCGTGAAGCGGCTTGGTCTTGTCCACGCCAAGGGCATTTGCGTTGAAGATCTTTTCAACAGCGGTCAGGCCCTGACCTTCATGCGATACCTCTTTCGAAGGAGCGAAGACCAGCGGAGCTTTGACGCCCAGGGTCTCTGCTGCGAATGTCTGGAGTTTCTTGCCGAAAACGATCGCATAGGAGCCGCCAGCTTTCATGAACTCTTGCTTTTGCGGTGTGAAGGCAGAGGAAACATCCGCCAGTTCTTCACCGTTTTCGCTGAGAAGTTTGCGCGACTTGGTGTTGATCTTGAGTACGGTGCCGGTTGCGACAGAGTACTTCTGCTCAAGGATTGGGTTGCCATCGTTGTTCAGGATTGCTTTGCCATCCGCATCAACCTTTTTGACCCAGTTCTTGAGGTCAAGGCCGATGCCGCCAGTCACGCCGACAGTCGTCAGGAAGATCGGCGAGATGCCGTTGGTGCCAGCAACAACAGGCGCGTAGTTCACAAACGGCACATAGGGGCTAGCTTGCTTGCCGGTCCAGAGTGCGACGTTGTTCACGCCCGACATACGAGAAGAGCCTACGCCCATGGTGCCCTTTTCGGCGATGAGCATGACCTGTTTGTCAGGGTGCTGGAGTTTTAGCGCCTCGATCTCTTTCTGGGCGTCGGGTGAGCACATGCACTTGCCGTGGAGTTCACGGTCAGCGCGCGAGTGCGCCTCTGCACCGGGCGAAAGAAGGTCGGTCGAGATATCGCCCTCTGCTGCGATGTAAGTGACGACTTTGATCTCTTCGTCGATCTCCGGCAGCTTGGTGAAGAATTCGGCGTCTGCGTAGCTTTGGAGCAGATCTTTCGCGATTGCGTTGCCTGCCTTGTAAGCGGTTGCCAGGCGATCGGTATCGGCATCGTAGAGGAAAACCTGAGTCTTCAAGACGTCAGACGCCTGCTTGGCGATATCGGCATTGTCGCCGAGGGCAAGATCAAGAAGGACCGCGACGGACGGGCCACCCTTCATGTGGGAAAGGAGCTCAAACGCAAAAGCCGGAGTGATCTCAGCAAGGGTAACTTCGCCGAGAATGATCTTCTTGAGGAATGCCGCCTTAACACCAGCTGCCGCGGTTGTGCCCGGAAGTGTGTTATAGATGAAGAACTCCAGCGACTGAGCGCGATGTGGGTTCGCGCTGTCTTCGATCTGAGCGATAATCTCAGCGGTAAGCTCTGCACCATCGATGGGCTTGGGGTGCAGATTTTCAGCTTTGCGGGCTTCGATTTCATCAAGGTAGGCTTGGTATTGGCTCATGACTATCTCTACAGAGTTTTATGTGACTGGACTTGAGGAAGGGGCCATTTCTTTGCAGCTGTGCTGGCCCTGCGTCCCACTATTGTATGCCATTGTATGCAATATATGCGGTGAATGCAAGAGCATCGCTGTCCCACATATAAGTTTAGTTCATATTGTGCGCGGATATCACCTTTCTTGGGCGATGGTAAATGTGACGTTTGTTCCACCTAGTTCACTAGCGTCGGCTGATCGGCGTAGTGTTACTTTGCGGCTCTCTCTGGGGCTGTAATTAGAGCGCTAACTTAACATCACCCGTGTAACGGCTATTTACGCACCTGTTTTTACATAGGCCTCAGGATTAATCATGTTGATTGGGGTGCCCTGCGCATAAGCGTTTATTTGATGGAAGATGTCTGAAAACTGCTTCTCAAACTCATCTTCGGTCACAAAACCGATGTGAGGGGTCGCTATAAGCCTTGGGTGCGATAGTAACGGGTCTTTAGGGTCTAAAAGCGGTTCTTGATCGAATACATCCACGGCCGCGTTACCAGGTCTGCCTTGATTGAGCCCATTTAGTAGAGCGTTTGGCACGATCAGTGCTGCACGGGACGTGTTGACCAAAAGCGCGTCTCTACGCATCCAATTTAGGTCTTCTGCGGTCACTTTACCCTTGGTTTCAGCGGATAAGCGAAGATGAAGTGAAATCACGTCACAACGCTCAAAGAAATCTTGTCGAGAGGCCGCGACCGTTTCACCGTCTGCTATTGCTTTCGCGCGACCATTTTCTGACGCCCACCAGACCACCTTCATTCCAAAAGCCCGTGCATATTCAGCAACGAGTTTTGCGATGCGCCCATATCCATAGAGACCGATCGTGCGCCCAAAAAGTGATCTTCCAACGCCCATTTGCCACGCGCCGGCCTTTGCCGAGGTGATTTGCTGGGGCAATTGGCGCATCGAAGCGAGGATTAGTGCAAAAGTAAGCTCTGCAGCTGCCCTGTTGGTTCCATCTGCGCCGGTATGGGAGCAAAGCAGGACCCCGTTCGCAGTGCAGGCTTTTACATCCACATGGGGATAAGTTCCCCTTTGCGAGATCAGACGCAGGTTAGGAAGCCGTTCCAAGAGGTCCGCCGTAATTGCTGTACGCTCACGAAATAGAACTATGGCATCTGCTTCTTTCAGGCGCTCTGCGAGTGCAACCTCGTCTTCTAAGTGGTCATTCCATACCGTAACGTCATGCTCAGCCAGAAGGCTATAACAAGGCAAATCGCGCAGGGTATCAAACCAATCATCTAAGATGTGAACCTTCATAGTTGCCTCCCACCTGTGGCGCTTTCATTCACAATCAAGAGTGTCTATGCGGTTGGCAAGCCTGCTCCTATCTGGGAGACAGCTTATTGTCTGCCTGACCTTAAAACGAACTTCTATTTGTTCACACGTGCAGCTAACAGGCAGGTCAAACAGCCAGAAACCATTGGGGACCAACATGGCTCAAAACGCTAAAATTTATAAAGTTGAACTCTCGGTTTCGGATATGGATCGTCATTACTACGAAACCCATAAGCTCACGATTGCAAAACATCCGTCTGAGACTGACGAACGAATGATGCTCCGCCTCGTGGCCTTTGCGTTGAATGCGCATGAGCAACTTGAAATGACCAAAGGTTTGTCAACCGATGATGAACCGGACATTTGGCAAAAGAGCTTGAGTGGGGAGCTTGAAGTCTGCATTTTGCTTGGTTTGCCCAGCGAAAAGGTTATCCGCCAGTCGTGTAGCAAATCAGATAAGGTGATTGTCTATGCGTATGGCGGCAAAGCCGCAGAAGTTTGGTGGGACAAAACTCAGGGCAGCACGACGCGTTTTGACAATTTGAAAGTCGAGTTCTTTTCCGAAGCGGATATCAATTCTCTCTCAAATTTGGCGAGTCGGGCCATGAAGGTGCAAGTCAATATCCAAGATGGCGAAGTCATGTTCGCGATGGGCGACGACGTCGCCTATGTTACGCCTGTCCGTTGGAAAGGGCTCTGATTGGCGCGAATTCGATCTGATGCGCCCTAGTTGGCTTCTGACTTGCTGTTAGGCTTTCACATGAACATAGTAACTTTAGACAGCCCTTGCACCGCACTGCGCGGATGATGCTTTTAGTGGCTGCTCAAGGGAGAGGTAACATGCAGAAGAAACCAATCGGGTCGACTGGGCTAAGTGTAACGTCGGTTTGTTTCGGGGCTTCGGGCCTTGGTGACATGCCCGAGACCTATGGCTATTCCGTTAGCGAGGAACGCGCTCGGGAAACAGTTCGTGCAGTTTTCGATAGCTCGGTGAATTTGCTCGATACCTCGAATAATTACGGATTTGGCCGTAGTGAAGAGCGTATTGGTCAGGTGATCCGAGAGCGCGGCGGGATTCCCGATGGTTTTGTGCTTTCAACCAAGCTTGACCGAGATATGGAAACCCGTTGTTTTGACGCGGCAAGGGCGCGTCGTTCCTTTGAGGAAAGTACAAAGCGTCTCGGTCTCGAGCGTATCCCTCTCTTGCATCTTCACGATCCAGAGCACGCACGCGATTTGACCGAAATTACGAAAGATGGCGGTTCATTGGATGAGCTATTTAAGCTCAAAGAAGAAGGTCTTGTTGACGCCGTCGGCTTAGCAATGGGGCGCGTCGATATCATGTTCCCCATCCTGAAAGCATATCCTTTTGATGCTTTGATCAGCCACAACCGTATGACCATACTCAATCGTTCAGCGGCCGAGATGTTTGAATATGCGGATGCTCAGGGGATCGCGATATTGAATGCTGCGCCATTTGCTGGCGGTGTTCTGGCAAAGGGCAGCGCAGTTACTCAGAAAGTAACCTATCAGGATGTCGACAAAGCCGCGCTCGAACCTATTCGTCGTATCGAGGCGCTTTGTGCGGCATATGGTGTCGCCCAAGGTGCGGTAGCGCTTCAGTTTTCGACGCGAATGCCGCATGTAACCTCAACGATGCTGGGCGTTTCCAAACCGGAACGGGTGCAGCAGACGCTCGAATGGGCGAGTACTGAAATACCTCAAGAGCTGTGGGATGCACTCGCGGAGCTGCCGTTCGAAGCGGACGACCCAGAGGCCAACCGCGTGTATAATCCCGGTTAAACAAACCCGTTACTATTGATTTTCCACGAAAAAAGGCCCGCTTCGATCGCCGCGAAGTGGGCCTTTTGCATTCAAGTAGTTCGACCTTACTGACGCAACATTTTAATTGTAGACAAAGATAATTATTTTGATCTACACAAAAAGCATAGAGCGGTAAATGTGACTCGGAAAAGGAGAGCGCCAAATGACGGAACGCCCTTCGAACAAGAAATCGAATTGCTTGTCCGACCTGCGCCGTCGGATCCTGACGCAGGATTTGGAACCCGGCGCATATCTGGACGAGGTACAATTAGCCGAAGAATACGGGATCTCGCGCCCGCCTCTTCGCGAAATTCTCCGACAGCTCGCTGGCGAAGACTATATCGTTCTGCATCAGAACCGGGGTGCTCAGGTCGCTCCGATGACACACAAGACCCTTCGCAATTTCTTTGTTGCGGCACCGATGATCTATGCTGCGGTTTCGCGCCTCGCCGCTGAAAATGCGCGTCCGGCTCAGGTCATGCGCCTGAAAGATACGCAAACGCTGTTTCGTAAAGCTATCCGAGAAGGTGATGCCGCGGAACGCGCACTGATGAACGAGCGATTTCATGCGATCATCGGTGAAATGGCCGACAATGAATATCTGACGCCTAGCCTTCGTCGTTTGCTGATCGATCATACACGAATTGGCATGACCTTTTATAACCCTTCATTTGGTGCACTTGCGGATCAAAGAACTGAAGCCGCGGACCAACATGATCAATTTATCGAGCTGATTGAGGCGGGTGATGCGGATGGTGCCGCCAAACTTGCTATCGCGCATTGGGAGCTTTCTCGTGCCGAGATCGAACGTTTTGTCAGCCCTACCCCTATGCACTTTGAACTCGGAACTCCGCCGAGCAAGAAACGAGAGAAAGGAGCCTCATGAAGTTTGAGGGCATCTACACACCTGCCATCACCCCGCATCGGGAAGACGGCAGCATTGATCGGGACGCTTTCGCTGCGCATCTCGAATATCTGATCGCATCAGGCGTTCATGGGATCATCAACGGCGGCTCAACTGGTGAATACTATGCGCAGTCGATGCAAGAGCGCATGGAAATGGCCAGCTTTGCCAAAGAAGTGATTGGTGAGCGTGTGCATCTTATGGTTGGCACAGTCGCAATCCGGCTCGAAGACTCGATTACTATGGCAGAGCATGCATCAAAGATTGGTGCAAATAGCATCCTTGTGGGCTCCCCCCCTTATGCAGTTCCGACGGAACGAGAAAACGCATTGAATGCTTTGGCGATCGACCGTGCGTCGGACCTTCCAATTATGCTCTACAACTACCCAGGCCGTATGGGCATTAACATGGGTGAAGAGTTTCTTGACCGCGTCGGCAGAAGCAAGAACTTCTGCGCGATCAAAGAAAGTTCGGGCGACATTAACCGTGTACATCTTTTGGCGCGGGACTATCCGCATATCCAGATGTCGTGCGGTATGGATGATCAGGCGCTCGAATTCTTTGCATGGGGCGCACAGAGCTGGGTTTGCGGCGGGTCTAATTTCCTTCCAAAGGAACATCTCGCTCTGTGGCGTGCCTGCGCAATCGAAGGCAACTTCGATAAAGGTCGCCGTATTATGTCCGCGATGATGCCGCTCATGCGTGTTCTCGAGCAGGGTGGCAAATTCATTCAGTGCATCAAATACGGATGCGAGATGGCTGGCAATTATGCAGGACCGCCCCGCCCCCCGCTAAAAGCACTCAACAAAGACGATAAACGCCAATTGGAGCAAGTCGTACGCGTTCTTAAGCGTACTGTCGCCCAAATCGAAGCGGAGGCCTGAGCATGACCGACCTTTTGACCACAGAAGAATACAAGGCCATTGCATCGGGCCTTACCCCACCTACCCAAGCCTTCATCGACGGGAGCTTTCGCCCAGCAATTTCTGGCAAGACCTTTGCTTCGGTGAACCCAGCCACGGGCAAGAAAATCGCTGAAGTCGCGGCCTGCGGCGCAGCAGATGTAGACTTTGCCGTCGAAAAGGCCCGAGATGCGTTTGAAGATGGACGCTGGTCCCGATTGCATCCTGCCGAGCGGAAAACGGCGCTGATTAAGCTTTCAAAGCTCATTCAGCGAAACGCTCGTGAGTTGGCAGTTCTTGAGAGCATTGACAGCGGAAAGACCATTTTTGACTGTGAGACTGTAGACCTGCCCGAGACAGTGAACTGTATCAAATGGCACGCAGAGTTGATCGACAAGATCTATGACCAAGTTGCGCCCGCTTCGGACAATCACATTGCGATGGTCGTGCGAGAGCCTGTTGGTGTTGTGGGTTTGGTCCTACCTTGGAACTTCCCTCTCCTCATGCTCGCTTGGAAGATCGGACCTGCGCTTGCCGCCGGTTGCTCGATCATTGTTAAGCCGGCCGAGGAAACGCCCCTCACTGCATTGCGTATTGCGGAACTTGCCTACGAGGCAGGTATTCCGGCGGGTGTGTTTAACGTCGTAACAGGGAGCGGTGCAGACGTAGGCGAGCCTTTGGGTCGGCACATGGATGTGGATGCCGTTTCTTTTACGGGCTCTACTGCGACTGGCCGCCGTTTCTTGCAATACGCGGCAGACTCGAACCTAAAAGAAGTCACGCTTGAAATGGGTGGCAAGAACCCTGCGATTGTCCTCAACGATGCCGAAAACCTAGACCGCGTAGCGGCGCATGTGGTCAACGGGGCATTTTGGAACATGGGTGAGAATTGCTCGGCTGCCTCGCGCTTGATCGTGCAGTCTGGGATCAAAGATGAACTCCTCAAGCGTATCATCGCTCACACCCGCGAATGGCCAATGGGTGATCCACTTGATCCGACCAATCGCGTTGGGGCCTTGGTCTCGGAGGCGCATTTTAAGAAGGTCAGTTCCTATCTTGGTGGCCAAAAAACAATTCTCGGCGGCAAAGCTGAAAATGGATTTGTCGAGCCAACTATCCTTGATGTTGCAGACCGTGAAGCAAACCAAGTGCGTGAGGAAATCTTTGGTCCGGTTCTATCCGTGCTTACAGTCGAGTCATTTGACGAAGCGATAGCTCTGGCAAATGACACCGAATACGGTCTCGCGGCGTCCATCTTCACTTCTAATGTCAAACGTGCAATCCGCGGAGCGCGAGCGATCCGTGCTGGGACTGTGACCGTGAATAGCTTTGGCGAAGGAGATATTGCGACACCCTTCGGCGGGTTCAAGTCCAGCGGTTTCGGTGGGCGTGACAACGGCATTCAAGCCCATGACCAATACACACAGATCAAAACTATCTGGGTGGATCTTTCTGACGATGAGGATGAGGCCGTCGATTGACCCGATACCAAGCCAAACGTTTGCCGGACCTCAAAGGTCCGGCGGCGTGGAATGCAATACTTGGCCCCGCACAAACGCTTCCTTCCCTTGAAGGTAGCGAAATGGCGGATTTTGTTGTTATCGGTGCTGGTTTTGCTGGGCTATCTGCCGCAAGGCGCTTGCATCAGCTCGATCCAAGCGCGCGCATTGTCGTGCTTGACGCCACTCGTATTGCACAAGGGTCAAGTGGTCGGAACTCTGGTTTCATGATCGACCTGCCCCACGATCTCGTGTCTGATGATTATGCAGGGGCGGGAGACGATCGTCAGGTGATCCGGTTAAATCGACAAGCAATCGAGTTTGGGCGGTCAGCGGTTCAAGATTACGGCATTGATCATAACTATTTTGCGCCGATGGGTAAAATCAACGGAGCCGCGAGTCAAAGCGCCAACGAGCACAATAAAACCTATTCCAAACATCTGGCGGAATTGGGCGAGGCGAGCGAACTTCTCGACCAGAAACAGATGGAAGAAATCACAGGGTCGCGCCATTACGTGGGCGGGCTTTATTCACCTGGAACGGTGATGCTCCAACCCGCAGGATATGTTCGCGGGTTGGCGGATGGTCTGATCCGCGACGGCGTTTGCATCTATGAAAATAGTGCCGTTACATCTTTTGCGAAGGTCGGAAAAGATTGGAGTGTGAGCACTCAACGAGGCAAGATCACGACCCCTCGCGTGATCCTAAGCGTGAATGGACACCTTGAATCCTTTGGGTTCGAACGTGGCCGTTTGATGCAGATTTTTCTCTATGCGGTTATGACACCCGAACTCTCTTCAGACGACCTCGTCAAGCTAGGCGGGCAAAGTCGTTGGGGTGTAACCCCCTCCGATCCGATGGGCACTACAGTCCGTCGCATTGATACGGGGCAAGGCGGAAACCGTATCATCACGCGGACCTGCACCACTCTAAAGCCCAACATGGCAATCACGGATGCCCATGTTGCTCGTGCTGCTGAAGTTATGCAGCGCAAGTTCGATCAGCGTTTTCCCAAACTTGCCGGTATGAAGATGGAATACGCGTGGTCAGGTCACCTTTGCCTGACTACCAACAGTGTTTCGGTCGCTCGCGAGTTAGATGATGGCGTCCAATCTGCTTGCGTTCAAAATGGACTTGGCACGGCAAGAGGTACGCTTACTGGGATTGCCGCAGCAGAACGCGCCTTTGGCCTATCCACTGAAATTACAGAGTATTTTGACAAAGAGGCTCGGCCAAAAATGCTCCCGCCTCAGCCGTTCAAAGAAATAGGTGGAAATATCGTCATCCGCTACAAGGAAAGGCGAGCGACGGACGATTGAGGGTTTATCTGTTTCCGCTTCCAGAGAGTTCTCCGGTTAAGAGATGGTGAACAAGTTCAAAACTATTTCGAACATTGAACTTCCTGATCATGTTGGCGCGATGGACCTCAATCGTTCGATGTGAACAGCCTATAATCTGCGCAATTTCTTTGCTTGTCAGTCCACTTATCAAGTGTCGTGCTACTCGTTTCTCTGCGACGGTTAGGATTCCATCGCTAGGCTGAGCTTCATTAAGCGGACGATACGTCCAGATCGAACAACGTTCAGGATTGTCTTGTTCTAGGGCGGTCCCGCACCCTTCCATCCAAACTATTTGGTTGTTTTTACGGCGCATGAACCGTTCATCGCGATAGATTTTGGTCTTGGTCATCGCCTTTCGAGCGCGGGCGCCGATAACAGTGTAATCGGTCAAATTCGGATAAAGAATGCGTATTGATTGGCCTACCAGCTCATCTGGCCTCCAACCAAAAACCGTCTCCGCCTGAAGGTTCGCCGCAACGATAATGCGCTCCTCTAAGACAAGCGTTGCGTCTGGGGCATTCCAAAACGCTAAACTTTCAAGTTCTCGTGCTTGCTTCATTGTAGTTTTCCACAATTACGTAATGATATACGTATTTCCACGAATAGAAGCTTGTGCCCTTGTAATGCAAGATCATTCCAATACATGCACCGGCTCTTGGCTGGTATTGCGCCTAGTTTAGTTAGGGAGAACCATGAAGAAGATTTTCTCAACAGCGGACGAAGCTCTTGAAGGGCTCTTGTTCGACGGAATGCTTATCGCTGCGGGGGGCTTCGGCCTATGTGGTATTCCCGAGCTTTTGATTGATGGTATCGTCAAGAGTGGGACCAAAAACCTCACCGTTGCGTCCAACAACGCAGGTGTTGATGACTTTGGCCTTGGCAAACTCTTGGCCACCCGACAGATCAAAAAGATGATGTCGTCATACGTCGGCGAGAACGCCGAGTTTATGCGCCAGTATCTTTCGGGCGAGCTTGAGCTTGAGTTCAACCCTCAAGGTACTCTCGCCGAGCGTATGCGCGCTGGTGGCGCGGGTATTCCTGGCTTCTACACTAAGACCGGTGTCGGTACGGTGATCGCTGAAGGCAAGGACGTCAAGAACTGGAACGGTCAGGATTATATCCTCGAAGAAGGCATCTTTGCGGACCTTTCTATCGTTAAAGCATGGAAAGCTGACGAGACGGGTAACCTGATCTTCCGCAAGACCGCGCGCAATTTTAACCCGCCGGCAGCGATGTGTGGAAAGGTTTGCGTCGTTGAGGTCGAAGAGATCGTTCCGACCGGTTCGCTTGATCCCGACCACATTCACCTGCCTGGGGTCTATGTGCACCGCATCATACAAGGTGAGCATGAGAAGCGCATCGAACAGCGCACCACGCGCAAGAAGGAGTCCGCATAATGGCTTGGGACCGCAACCAAATGGCTGCTCGTGCTGCGCTCGAGCTCGAAGATGGCACCTATGTGAACCTTGGTATCGGTATTCCGACCTTGGTCCCGAACTTTATCCCCGAGGGTGTTGAAGTGACCTTGCAATCGGAAAACGGTATGCTCGGCATGGGACCGTTTCCATATGAAGGTGACGAAGATCCTGATTTGATCAATGCTGGAAAACAGACGATCACCGAGCTTCCTAACACTGCTTATTTTGATAGTGCGACTTCGTTCGGCATGATCCGTGGTGGCAAGATCGCAGCTGCTATCCTTGGGGCTATGGAAGTGGCCGAGAACGGTGATCTGGCGAATTGGATGATCCCCGGCAAGCTCGTGAAGGGCATGGGCGGAGCGATGGATCTTGTAGCTGGCGTTGGTCGCGTCGTTGTCGTGATGGATCACGCAAATAAGCATGGTGAGTCCAAAGTTCTCAAGTCTTGC
Source organism: Marivivens sp. (assembly GCA_038133925.1). Taxonomy (GTDB): domain Bacteria; phylum Pseudomonadota; class Alphaproteobacteria; order Rhodobacterales; family Rhodobacteraceae; genus Marivivens. Next base: position 16,792 of record JAYPUF010000005.1, read on the forward strand.
ACCCTGCCCCTTACTGGCAAAGGCGTAGTCGATCGCATCATTACGAACCTTGGTGTTCTGGATGTTGTCGAAGGTGGACTTAAACTCATCGAGCTTGCTGACGGAGTAACCGAAGAAGAACTTCGTGCTGCGACGGAAGCGACGATCGTCAACTAATCTAATCTGGATTTGTGAAATTGAGCGCGCGGTTAATGGCCGCGCGTTTTTTCGTGGTGCGAAGCGTCACTAATTCCAACGTTGAGCTTGCGTTCCTTATATACCTGACTTAGGTCAGATAAATGGATAAAAATCATATTTCTCGCGTTCGTCGGTTTTCTCGCGCTGTGGCCGTCGAGGTTGGTGCTCTCGAAGATTCATTTCTTGATCGCGGGCGTCCTCTTGGAGCGGCGCGCGTTCTGAATTCTATCGGTCATGGATTTCAAAACCTGTCTGAACTGCGAGAGCACCTTAGACTTGATACCGGACTACTGAGCCGACTGTTGAGGGGGCTTGAGGCTGAAGGACTTGTTGTAACCTCGACCAATCCAGATGATCGGCGTGGCCGCATAGCGCAACTGACGCCTGAGGGACTGAAAGAGTTCGAGATTTACGAGAAACTCTCCGATGAGCGTGCAATTGGCATCTTGGAACGGCACAAAAGCTCAAAGCGACTACTTGAAGCAATGGACATTGTGACGGTTGTTCTTTCACGGAATGATTTCGTTTTTGAAGAAGTTGATTACGCCTCAGAGATTGCAACAAAGTGTTTAAACGCGTTTGCGGCGGAATTGAGCCAGCGCCTCAATCTCGTTTTCGATCTGAAGCTGGCAGGTGATCCGGATTTGTCCCAAATGGCGCAGCCTAATGGGTCTTTCGTGGTTGCAAGGCTTGGCGAAATCCCATTGGGATGTGTTGGTATCAAAGGCAATGGTGGGCCGATTGCCGAGATTAAGCGAATGTGGATTGCACCAGCGGCGCGGGGTCTCGGCCTTGCCCAAGAGCTCATGACAAAATCTGAAGCCGCGGCTGCCGAGCTAGGGATTAAGACGCTAAGGCTCGACACAAATCACAGGCTCAAAGAGGCTGTCGGACTCTATCTCAAGATGGGTTGGGTCGAGATCGAGCGATTCAACGACGCCCCCTACCCCGACCTCTTTTTTGAGAAGCATCTTTGATTATGTCTCGCGACTTTAATGATGATGACGGTGGAACTCTACGCTTCCAAGCTCTGCGAGCGATTGACGTAGGATCTGAGATGCGGAACTCAAAAACAGGCTGGCCATGATGATTGCGACGATTAAGTCAGGCCATCCCGTTGACGTGCCCCACACACCTATGGCGGCCAACATGACAGCAACATTGCCGATGGCGTCATTGCGCGAACACAGCCAAACAGACCGTACGTTTGCATCTCCGTCTTTGTACTTCATCAAAATTAGAACGCTTGCGACGTTTGCTAGGAGCGCAATGAAGCCGACAAAACCCATGACGTGTGCCTCGGGGACCCCAGAATAGAAAAATCGGTAAACTGTAGAGCCAAAGACCCAGAGTCCCATGAGGAATAAGCTGATACCTTTGGTGATCGCCGCTACGGACCTGACCCTTATCGAGGCACCTATCACGGCGAGCGAAATGCCATAGGTCAAGGCATCTCCCAGAAAATCTAAAGCATCGGCCTGTAGTGCCTGTGAGTGCGCGAGCTGGCCCGCTGTAACCTCACCGCCGAACATCGCGGCATTGATCGCAATGACTAGCCAAAGTCGTCGTTTATAGTCGTCAGACATTCCATCAAATTTGGTGTCGTGATCACAGCATCCGCTCATGTTAATTCTCCAAAACTTATGGATTGGTCTGCAACTAAAAACAGGTGTACAATCTCTAGTGACTAGAGGTTCAAGAGGTTTTTTATGGAATTTTCGATTGGAGAACTTTCAAGGCGAACGAGGGTCAAGATTCCCACAATTCGTTATTATGAAGACATGGGACTCTTACGTGCACCTGATCGCACCGAAGGCAATCAACGACGCTATGACAGGGCAGGATTGGAACGCTTAAGCTTTATAAAACATGCGCGTGATCTTGGCTTTTCGATAGAGGCAATTGCTGAACTTATTGTCCTACAAGAGCATCCAGATCGGTCCTGCTCTAGCGCGTCACACATCGCTCTGAGCCAACTTGCTGAAGTCCGCTCTAAAATCACAAAGCTAAAGTCGCTTGAGCGCGAGCTGGCGCGGCTCGCTAAAGGGTGCGATGGTGCTGGGGTTTCAGGAGATTGCTATGTTCTGGCTGCCTTGGCCGATCATGACCTATGCGAACATGAACATTAATCGAATTAGTACTTGCTTCTGAGCGCTCTTAGGCCGGCTGACAAAACACCCACGTCGGAGCCGATAGCCAAAAACTCGACGCCCATCTGCGCATAGCTTTGAGCAAGAGTTTGGTCTGAAGTCAGTATACCTGCGGCTTTTCCGGCATGACGAATCCGGTGAAGGGCTTCCACGACCACTTTTTGAACTTCGGGCGCACCTGGTTTTCCTAAAAAGCCCATATCAGCAGCAAGGTCGGCCGGACCTACAAAAACGCCATCAACGCCATCAATTTCGAGAATTTCATCCAGAGCTTCGATCCCAGCGACGCTTTCAACTTGGAGAAGTAGACAAACTTCGTCGTTAGCTGTCGCCAGATAATCCGAAATAGCATTGTAGCCTGAGGCACGAGCAAGCGCTGCTCCTACACCTCGTACTCCAGTTGGAGGATAGAGCATCGAGCGGACCACTTCGCGAGCCTGAGTTGCGCTTTCGATCATCGGAACAAGAATTGTTTGTGCTCCAATGTCGAGCATCTGCTTGATCTCGGCTCGATTGTCGTCACGGGTTCTCACGACGACTTGGCACTTGTCGCTCACCGCGCGGAGTTGAGCGAGCACATCACGTAATCCATTTGGACCGTGTTCTCCGTCGATAACGAGCCAATCAAAACCACATCCCGCAGCAAGTTCAGCAACGCTCGGATCGCCGAGACCGACCCAAAGGCCGATTTGGGTGTCTTTCGCTCTTAGTCTGGCTTTAAATTCATTTGTTGGAGCGCGCATGATGTGACCTTATTCGAAATTGATCGCGACAGTTCCGAAGGTGCCGAAGTCAGCTTCGATACGAGTGCCAGACGGACATTCAATAGGTGCAATAAAGCTCCCCGACAAAATCACCTGTCCAGCTTCGATACGCTGCCCATATTGCTTCATACGTCGTGCAAGCCATACGATCCCCATCACGGGATCATCTAAGACGGCAGCGCCAAGACCAGTCGCTACGACTGCATCATTCTTCCTGACAATCGCACCGGTCCAACGGAGGTCATAGGATGTTATGGTGTTTCGTTCTTTCCCCAACACAATCCCAGCGTTTGCGGCATTGTCAGCCACTGTGTCAAAGATGACGCGTGACTGTTTGGTTTCAGGATCAGTCCTAACGATCCGCGTATCAAGAATTTCAAGTGATGGCACAACGGCTTCGGTGGCAGCGATCACGTCGTCTCGCGTGACATCTCCATCCAAAGGCGCTTTCATGATGAAAGCAATCTCGGCTTCGACACGCGGTTCAATGAAACGATCTGCCGGCACGGTGCCCTCCGTTACAAAGAGCATATCGTCGAAAAGCACACCAGAGTCTGGTGTGTCTATTCCAAGCGCATCCTGCATTACCTTTGAGGTAAGGCCAATCTTCCAACCAATTATCTGACGCCCAGCTGCAAGCTTTTTGCGCATCTGCGAAGCTTGGATCCCATATGCGTCTGCCATCGAAATTTCAGGATGCCGACGAGATAAAAGGCCGATTTGAATTCGCTCGTTTTCAGCTTTCAAAAGATCGGACGCTGCGATTTCGATTTCCTCAGGGGTCATGCTTCGTCCTCCACACCATTGCGCAGGATGCCTATGCCGTCTGCTTCGACTTCAATGATGTCACCGGGTTTGAGCCAGATAGGTGGATCAAATCGCGCACCTGCGCCTGTAGGTGTGCCGCATACAATGACGTCACCGGGGACAAGTGTACAAAACGTTGACACGTAATTCACGATGTAGCGGAAGTCATACATCATTCGGCCTGTACGATCAGACTGTCGAACCTCACCATTCACGCGCGTTTCAAGCTTTATGTCATCAAGTTGCGATGCGTCCGTGAAAGGTACGAGCCAAGGCCCGATTGATCCAGAATTGTCCCAATTCTTGCCCTGTGTGACGTTGAACTTCGCATGTCTCACCCAGTCACGAATTGTGCCTTCATTGCAAAGAGTGACCGCAGCGATATGGTCATATGCGTTGTCTTTTGAGATCCGGCGTCCACCTCTCCCAATAACGATTGTGATTTCACCTTCATAGTCGAGTTGCTCGGATTCTGGAGGGCGTACTAGATTTTGGTCATGTCCAACAAATGATCGCGGAAAGCGGATGAACATCGATGGATAGGATTTTGCGTCCGTCGTTCCGTCTTTATACTCTGCGTTACGATCTGGGAAATTAACCCCAATACAGATCAATTTCTCAGGGTTGGCGATTGGGATGAGGAAGGTCACGTCCTCTTCTCGATAATTGACGGGTTTGCCGTCAGCGAAGGCCATAACTTCACTGATGGCGCCGGCCTCGATGATTTCTTTAAGACCCTTAAAACGTGCGCCATATTCTTGGGTAAGGTCTACAATCCCTTCGTCAGTCACAACGCCATAGCGCTCGCTTTCTGCAACTTTAAAGGCGGCAAGTCTTGCGGGGAGTTTAGACATTTTGGCTCCTACGAAATTATGTGCTTAAGGCGCTATGATAGGAGAAGCGCCAAGGTCCGAAGCGACGGGTTCGACGCCCTCAAAAATCGAGCCGTGTTCAAACCAAGACCGAGGCGCTGCTGCTCCCCAGAGTGTCTGGCGCTGCGGGTCTTTGAGGTCCCATTTGATAGCTTCAAGATCTGGATCAACCGTCTGATAATCCGAGCAGTAAATTTCAATACGGTGCCCGTCAGGATCGAGAATATAAAGGAAGAATGCATTCGAAATGCCGTGCCGACCTGGCCCGCGCTCGATGTTCGAAACATAACCAGTCGTCGACATCAAATCGAGAAGGTCAATGATGTTGAGCGGTGTCGGCACCCAGAAAGCGGTATGGTGCAGACGCGGGCCGGTACCATTGGTGAACGCAATATCATGAACGCCGCCCTTGCGATGTGTCCAAGCGGCCCAGAGGCGTTTACTCTCAGCGTCCTCGGTATATTCCGTAACACGGAACCCAATTTGGTTGTAGAATTCTACTGCCTTGTCGACATCCGATGCGAAGCAATTGAAGTGATCAATGCGTAGCGGCTTTACGCCTTTATAGAGTGCGTATTTCTGGTGGATCGGTTCAAGACGATCCATTTTGAAATAGAACTCGATAGGCATCCCAAAGCAGTCAACCGTAGCCAGCGTGCGGCCCTGATATGGACGCTCTACCCATGAGACGGGTTTTCCTTGCGCCGAGAACCATGCATGCGCTTTATCGAGCTGCTCTTCATCAAAAACCTTGAATGAAAGCGATTTAACATGTGGCGCATCGGCTTGGTGAAGGACCATGCAATGGTGGCCGCGTTCTTCCATCGCGCGCAAATACAGGGTGCGGTCGTCTTGGCCGGTAACCTGTAAGCCAAGTGTATCCGCGTAAAACGCTTTTGACGCTTCGATATCTGTGACCCCAAGATCGACATGGCTTAGGCGAATGATGTTGAATGGGGGATAGAGGTTCGGTGCGGGAATGGGCATAGTTTATCCTTCCACTCAAATAGGGAAAATCACGTTGGTTTGACCGGTGCCTGACGACGGGAAATACTCGGTAACGACCTCACAAGGCCTGTCATAGCTGTCCCATCCGAGTGCACCGTAAAGCATTGCAGTGTCGTGCATCGAGCCTTCACCACAGCAAAATTGAGCATACTCAGGAAGCATCTTTAGGAAGGTTGCATGATCCCCACGTTTCCACATCTCAAGAATATGAAGGTCCATTTGCCTGTTGAACTCGGAGCTGATCGTGAAAGTACCATTGTTGGCAGCATAATCCTTGTTGGCCCAAATCTTGTGACTGAGCGAACCAGAGGCGACGAGTAATACTTTGCTATTTGAAGCTTCGACTGCTTTACGGATCGCCTCACCGACGATGCGGCTTTCTTGATGATCGTGTACAGTGCACCAAGCTGCAACCGAGACGACTTTCATTTTGTGTTCACGGCTCATAAAGCGCATTGGCACAAGGCTACCATATTCAAGTTCCAAACTATCGAGATGGTGTGACAATGTAAAAGCGCCAAGCTCGCTTGCGGCAACGGCAATTGCGTCGCCTAGCTCTGGATTACCTTCATAATCATAGTCCAAATCCTGAATGAACTGCGGAAATTCATTCGAGGTAAAAACGCCCTTGAAGTGCTTGTTTGCATTGATGTGAAATCCAGCATTGATCACCCAATGTGTGTCGCAAATCACAACCGTGTCGGCGCCGAGTTCTTTTGCTCGACGGGCAATTTCATAGTGTCCTTCAATCGCTGACTGACGCTTGCCTTTAATCGGACCTTCTTGTTCGGACATTAACATCGTCGGAACATGCGTACATTTTGCAGCAAGAACGATTTCACCCATTTTCCGCCCTCCCTTGTCTTTGCGTTAGCCGCCAAGTTTCGGAATTTTGTGATACGCGCGCGGGAAGCTGACGTTGATCGTTTCCATGTAAAAATCGAAGGACCAGTCACCACCATCACGGCCAATGCCTGATGATTTCACGCCGCCGAACGGTGTTGGAAGGTGACGGATGTTCTCTGAATTCACCCACATCATTCCGGCTTCTAGATTGTCAGTCATATAGATCGCGCGGTCTAGATCATTGGTCCACAAATAGGCCGCCAAACCATATTGAACGTCATTCGCGATCTTGAGCGCGTCTTCCTCGTCTTTGAACGGAATGGCGGTCAATACAGGTCCAAAAATCTCTTCCTGAGCTATGGCCATAGCATTGTTTGCATGGGCAAACAGCGTTGGGGCGACGTAGCAACCTTCGGTCCCGATCTTTTCGCCGCCCGCTGCAATTGTTGCTCCCTCTTCGCGAGCGGTGTCGAAGTATGAGAGAACTTTTGCTTCGTGCTCTGGGTGGATCAGCGGGCCTACCACTGTTTCAGGGTCGAGTGGATGCCCAACTTTGATGCGCTTGGCAACTTCGGCGACGCGAGCGCAGACGTCCTCATAAACGGTATCTTGAACCAGAAGTCGCGAAGAGGATGTGCAGCGTTCACCATTTAACGAATAGATCATAAATGTTGCTGCATCGACCGCCCGCTCCAAGTCGGCATCGTCAAAGACGATAACGGGGTTTTTCCCGCCCAATTCGAAATGCACTCGTTTAAGTGTTTTTGCACCTTGCGCCAAGATCATGGAACCGGTGCGACTTTCACCAACAAACGCAATTGCTTTGATGTCTGGATGTTCAGTCAGGCGCTTACCTGCGTCCTCGCCAAAGCCGTTAACAACGTTAAGGACACCTTTGGGTAGACCCGCGCTCTCGGCAATTTCAACAAGGAGTTTTGCGGTCATCGGGCTAAACTCTGCGGGTTTGTGCACAACGGTGCAACCCGATGCGAGTGCTGGCGCTATTTTCCAAGTCGATAGCATGAACGGCGTATTCCAAGGCGTGATGACCCCGACCGGACCAATGGGCCGACGCGAAGTGGTGTTCATCTGCGTTGGTGTTCGCGTAACCTCGCCATCTTCAGAATGGGGAGCTTGGTCCGCAAAATAGCGAAAATTGGCCGCGCCGCGTATCGCTGCTTTGGACATAAAACGAAGGGCTTGCCCCGTGTCCATGCACTCGGTGAAGGCGATCTCTTCGGCACGGGCTTCGATAGCCTCTGCAACCTTGATAAGGATTTTGCGCCGTTCAGCGCCAGGGGTCTTTGACCAAATTGGGAATGCGGCCTTAGCCGCAGCGACCGCTTTGTCGATGTCATGCTCATCGCCGCGCGCAACATTGGCGAGCTTTGAGAGATCAACTGGCGAGATTGTTTCAAACGTCTGACCCGATAGCGAGGGAACGGATTCGCCATTAATGTGGTGCATTACGCCATCGTCGCGGAAACGCTGCATATACTCAGAGGCTTTGGCAATGTTTTGGCTCAAAATGCTCATGTCTTCCTCACTTTTTAGCCGAAAGGCGGGTGTGAATTGGAGTGTCTTTCCAGCTCAAATCCGGATTTATCACGCGGATTTCGAGGGACAGTGCGAAGTGCGGTGTCGCGAGTGGCGTTTCAAGAACCTGTTGAGCAGCTTGAAAAATGAGATCGCCGGCTGCTTTCAGATCCTCAGTCGATCGACCGGCACCAACGCTCAAGATAAGTGCGCAGAAATCGTTTTCCGGAAGGCCGTCCGCAACAATACAGTGGTCAGCGCAAAATGCGCGCACACGGATTCCAGCCAAAGGAAAGATCTTGGCTTCAACCATTGCCTCATAGATTGTTTGGCAAATCGCGCCGATATCTGCACGAGACGCGAGCCCAGGCGAGTATTCAATTCTCATGTGCGGCATGGCTGCCTCCTCTTTATATTAACATGTTAAGTATTTCATCAATTGTCAATCATTAACGTGTTTAATAGAGTTCATCGGCTAAAGAGGGATTTGGCCTAATGCCTGACACACAAAAATTGTCACCACTTGCCCAGACGCGCCGCACGCTTCCGATTGCGCTGTTAAGAGCACGAGAGTCGGTGATGGAGCGCTTTCGGCCAATGCTCAATCGGCTGGATGTCTCAGAACAACAATGGCGTGTATTACGTGTCCTGCTTGAAGTTGAAGCGCTTGATGCGTCAGAACTTGCAAACTGTGCTTCGATCCTCGCCCCTTCATTGTCACGGATATTGAAGACCCTAGAGAGCAAACAGTTTATAGCGCTCAAGAAAGACCCTAACGACGGTCGACGGACGCTCGTCAGCCTTACAAAGGCAGGAACCGAGTTTCTTATGGGCGCCGCCCCCGACAGTGCTGCGATTTACGCAGAGATTGAGGCCATAATTGGCCATGATCGGATCGAGAGTCTCATCGACGAACTTGATGATCTGATTACCAAACTCTCGAAGCCGGTTGAGTAGGCAAATACCGTTGCAAATGATGGGATTGATAACTAACCCCTTCAGCTTTGAAAGGGGGTAGAACATGCCAGCTTTGGGCCTTGATTTTGGAACTTCAAACACTGCGGCAGCTGTGATGGTGAATGGAAAGCCTTGGGTTGTTCCGCTCGAAGATGGTGCGAGCACTTTGCCGACTGCTGTGTTTCTCGATTATGCGTCGGGCAAAATGCTCTTTGGTCAAATGGCCGCTCGGGCAATGACAAGCGGGACTGAGGGACGCTTTATGCGATCGCTCAAATCCATACTTGGAACCCCTCTTGCTCGCGAAAAACGCCAATTTCTCAATCAAAAGCTGACGCTCATCGAGGTAATCAGCTTGTTTCTGAGAGAAGTTCGAAGTCGCGCCGAGGCGGCAACCTATCAAAGATTTGATCAGGTTGTTTCGGGCCGGCCTGTCAGGTTCCACTCCGCGTCTGCGGAAAAAAATGCGCAGGCTTTGATTGATCTGGAAGAAGCCTACCAGCTTGCCGGATTTGAATCTGTGTCGTTTCTGCCCGAGCCAGAGGCAGCGGCATATGCTGCTTGCGGAAACGGTCGGCTTTTGATTGTCGATATTGGTGGCGGTACCTCTGATTTTACAGTGTGCGACAAAGATCAATCAGGGACGCGCGTTCTCGCAAGTCAGGGTATAAGGCTTGGCGGAACTGACTTTGACCGAACCCTTAGCCTTAGTCATGTAATGCCACTCTTGGGGTATGGTGCCCTGATCGGTAATGAGCTCGGATCAGGCGGGCACACTGCGCCACGCGCCTTATATCAGGATTTGGCGACTTGGGAAAAAATCACCTTTGTTTATGGGGCCCCGCTTCTGCGCGATGTCAGAAGGTGGGAAAGATTGGCAGAAGACCCAATTCTTTTCAGTCGGCTCGGTGAAGTGCTCGAAGCTCATCTTGGCCATGATGTTGCCTATGCAGTTGAAACGGGAAAGATCTCCGCAAATTCGGAAATGAATGGGCGCATCAACCTTAGCTTTCTTGAAAAGTCACTCTTTGCGAACATTTGCCTTGAAGACATTCAAGTTGAACTTGGTGCGTTTGGGGCCGAAATCGCTCAATGCGCATTGGAGACAGTGCAGATGGCTGGTGTCTCACCGGAAAGTATTGACCGAATTGTATATGTCGGCGGTTCAAGTCTGATGGCGATTGTGCGCCAAAACATCGACACGGTATTCCCAAAAGCAAAGAGCGAAACCTCTGAGGTCTTTACCGCGGTCGCGCACGGCCTTGCGATAGCGGCCGAACAATTTTGAGAGAGGCGCTGCCTAACACGTGAAAACGACCACGCAGCCTCCGTTGAGTTAGGCTTGAGCATATGGTATCCTCCTTTCCAGTTTCTCTAGCTGCGAATTCCCCGAATATCATGAACCAGATGACTGCCCCCAAGTATGTCGGCGGCCGCGCCGCTCCATTCCTTCCTATGAACAGCGAAGAGATGGCGCGTCTTGGCTGGGCGGAATGCGATATAATCCTCGTTACAGGCGATGCCTACGTAGATCATCCTAGCTTTGGGATGGCGCTCATTGGCCGGCTTCTCGAAGCGCAGGGGTTCCGCGTCGGGATTATTTCGCAACCCGATTGGAATTCGGTGGAACCATTCAAGGCTCTGGGTCGTCCTCGGCTCTTTTTTGGGGTTACGGGCGGCAACCTCGATTCGATGGTAAACCGCTATACGTCGGATCGCAAAATTCGTTCTGATGATGCCTATACCGCTGGCGGTGAAGGTGGAAAGCGTCCCGACCGTTGCACAATCGTCTATACCCAGCGATGCCGAGAGGCCTATAAAGGCGTTCCCGTGATCCTTGGCGGTATCGAGGCGTCGCTTCGCCGTATTGCGCATTATGATTACTGGTCGGACAAAGTTCGTCGCTCCATCCTTGCTGATGCAAAAGCTGACTTACTGCTATACGGCAATGCTGAACGGGCAGTCATCGAAGTCGCAAACCGTCTTGCTGCTGGCGAAACTCCCAAGGATCTCGATGATATTAGGGGCGTCGCGCTGTTCCGCGCCGTACCCGCCGACTACACTGAACTACCTGCCGATGACCTCGACTCGTCTGACGAAGCTGCGAGCCGCGTAGCAGGCAAGACAGTAATCCGCCTGCCCTCTTATGAAACGGTAGAAACCGACAAAGAGGCTTATGCACGTGCATCTCGCGTACTTCACCGTGAAGCGAACCCCGGCAACGCCCGCCCGTTAGTCCAGCGGCATGGGGATCGTGACCTGTGGCTCAACCCGCCGCCCATTCCTCTGTCATCAGATGAAATGGATGCGGTCTATGACCTTCCATACGCTCGCGTTCCACATCCCTCGTATTTCGATGCAAAGATCCCTGCCTATGAGATGATTAAGACGTCTGTCACGATCATGCGCGGTTGTTTTGGGGGTTGCACGTTTTGTTCCATCACCGAGCACGAAGGGCGGGTGATCCAAAACCGTTCCGAAGGTTCTATCCTGCGCGAGATCGAAAAAATTCGAGATAAAACACCTGGATTTGCTGGTGTGATTTCGGATGTAGGTGGCCCGACTGCGAACATGTACCGCATGGCCTGCAAAGATCCCAAGATCGAAGCCGCTTGCCGCCTTCCGTCCTGTGTATTCCCAGATATTTGCCCGAACTTAAACACATCCCATGATGATCTCATTCGTCTTTATCGCAAAGTGCGCGAAGTGGATGGTATCAAGCGTGTCATGGTGGCCTCGGGCGTACGATACGACCTCGCGGTGAAGAGCCCAGAGTACATTGAGGAGCTCGTAACGCACCACGTCGGCGGCTATCTCAAAATCGCACCCGAGCATACTGAACGTGGTCCACTTGATGTCATGATGAAGCCGGGTATTGGCACATATGACCGCTTCAAAGAGATGTTTGATGCGGCGGCGGCAAAGGCGGGCAAGAAGTATTACTTGATCCCGTATTTCATCGCCGCTCACCCAGGCACGACCGATGAAGATATGCTGAACCTCGCCCTTTGGCTAAAGAAGAACAGATATCGTGCGGATCAGGTTCAAACCTTCCTGCCCTCTCCGATGGCAACGGCGACTGCGATGTACCATACTGGCGTCAATACGCTTAAAGGTGTTCGGCGAGGCGGAAGCGAAACCGTTGATACTGTTCGTGGTGGTCGTCAGCGCCGTCTGCATAAAGCCTTCTTGCGCTATCATGATCCTGATAACTGGCCCCTTCTTCGCGAAGCTTTAAAAGCTATGGGTCGTGCAGATCTTATCGGGCCACGCCCCGATCAACTGATACCTGTGCACCAACCTGTTGGCTCAGCAAAGACAGCGATCAAGAAGAACGCAAGCCGCCCGAACTCGCGACCGCAAAAATTTACGACAAAGGGAGTTCCCTTCCCGAAAAAGCCTAAACGTTAATTGGTTCGGGAAGACGCTCAATAACCGCGGCGAAAAAGCCGTCTGTTCCATGCTGTGCGGGGGTAAGGGAAAGATATTCGCTTTTGACCGCTTGAGCCAGGATCGGCGCAACATCCCAAAGCGGCATAAGCTTGAACATTGGAAAAGCGGACATAAAGCGCGTGACTTGCTCTTCGTTCTCTGAGGGAAGCATCGAACAGGTTGCGTACACAAGCCTGCCACCTGGTTTCACAAGTCGGGCTGCACTTGCGAGAATGCGAGCCTGAAGTGCTATCAAGTCCTGTAGCCCGTTAACGTCGTGCGACTTCCATCGCGTATCGGGGTTGCGACGCCAAGTGCCCGTCCCACTACAGGGCGCATCTATCAAGACGCGGTCAAAGCCAAGTTTGTGACGCTTAATCCATTTGTCCGTTTCACTCGTTAGAAGGCGAGTTTCGACATTATGGACGCCAGCGTTGCGTAGTCGTTCGGAACAACGCTTAAGTCGCCCTTCGCTTACATCACATGCGATAATTTTTCCTTTGTTATTCATCTGGGCAGCAATCGCGAGCGTTTTGCCACCAGCGCCTGCGCAGAAATCGACAACGCGGTCGCTGGGCTTGGCTCCGACGAGCTGGGCAATAAGCTGCGAACCCTCATCCTGAATTTCGACAGCTCCGGACTTAAGCGCCTCGAGCTTCGCAAATGAGAACCTATTTGCAACGCGAATTCCGTTTTCAGCCAGCTCCAATTGACGCCCTTCAAGGCCAATGGATTTCAGCTCTGTTTTGATCTTTTCCACTGTGGATTTTAGCGGGTTCACGCGAAGATCGACAGGTGGAGGCATGAGGGTCGCCCTCATCTCAGTTTCAAAGCTAGCTTCAAATCTTTGCTTCAATGGCTCCATAGCCCAATCGGGGCATTCCAGACGTACACCTTCAGGCATTTCAGGATGCTCGATCTTGGCATCTACTAGCTTTGCTAAAAAACCACGCTCAAGATCATCCAAGTCACCGAGAAGTTTAAATATCTCGTCACTTGATTTTTCATGGACCAAGGCAAGCCAAACTAAGAACTGGTTTTTGGAAGTATTTTCTCTGCCGTGCCGAGCGCACCACCAAGTCAATCGACCATGGTGTCTTAGAAGATCATATAGACCTTCCAAAACAACGCCGCGGTCGGCATCAGCAATATCGCGGTGTGCGCGGAACCAAGCTGAGGTCACTGCATCGACTGGACGTTGCTGGGTTTCGACCTCGGAGAATAGTTCAAGTGTGGCTTGGAGGCGTGCGGATGGTATCACGGCAAATTCAATCTGGTTGGAGGAAACTAGAGCGCTGCTTGGAGCAGCATTTCGGCCTTAATCTATAGACAAGCCAAGACCTTGGAAACCGGCTTTCCCCGCTTGTCAGAACGAGAAGCGTCCTTCCACACCTTTCTTACCATCAGATCTGGGAGAAATGAGCCGGAAATCGGCACCACTTCTTTCAGTGATGACTTGGATAATCGAAAGACCAAGCCCATTGCCATTACCCGCGCCGCCTCCCCGTACGAAACGTTGCCCCAGACGTTCAAGTTTTACTTCGTTTAAGTTCTCGCCGTAATTGAGCACCGACAACGTTCGATCGGATGTTAAATTTACTTCAATCGGTTGGTTGGGCGTCCCGTAGTTGAGCGCGTTCTCCATTAGATTTCGCAACACAATTCCGAGTGCATCTGGATCAAGGTCACTCTCGACGGGGTCGGTTGGAAGACTAACTGCGATCCTGTCTTGGCCGTGACTTCGTACAAAGTCCTCCACAACAATCTTGATCACAGGACGCACGTCGCTCGAACACTCCAAGTGAAGCCGCGCACCTTCGGCACGCGCCAATTGCATTAGCTTGTCGCCATAGCGGCTTAGGCGCTTTAGTGAAGCCTCAATGTCAGACGCGCGGGCAATTGCGGCGGGGTCTTTGCTCTCGGAACGGAGCCGTTGAGCTTGGGCAATTGCACCAGCTAGCGGAGTTCGCATTTCATGTGCAGCGTTTGAAGCAAAACTGCGCTCAGCTTCAAATCCGTTTTCAATTCTGCGCAATAATCTATTGGCACTCTCGACCAAAGGTCTGAGTTCTCGTGGCAAGTTCTCACTGGAAATTGGCGATAGTTCCTCTGGCCCTCTTTCGCTCATCTCTTTTTCGAGAAGTTGGACAGGGCCAAGCCCGCGCCCAATCAAAAAGTAGATGCCATACAGCGTCGCTGGAATGACGATGAGCAATGGAAGCAGCATCGCCATAAACACGGCTGCAGCGAGCTTGTTCCGCGCGGAAAGAGGGCGGCCAACTGCAATGGTAACATCGCCTCGCCTAGTGACGTCGACAAAATAACGCCAATCTCCAACAGTGTGAAAGCCAGCGTTTGCCGGAAACACCATATCAATTGCGTTGCCCGAGCGAAGCAACAGGCCATGCCGCTTGGATGTTACGATGTACTCGACATCTGCGGTGACCCGTTCATCATATCTAATGTCTGGCCCGCGATCTGGTTTTGATGGAGCATCGTCACCTTCTTCGAACTTTTCATGAAGCACGATCGGAAGGATTTGCTCGGCCGTGGCCCTGAGATCTCTGTCAAAGACCTCTTCCACTTCATGCATCAAGAGCACAACGGTAAAAGCTGCGGCTCCAATCCAGAAAAGGCTGACAAGTATGCCTACAAAAACGGCTATGCGCAGGCGAAGTGAATCAAACCGCAATCTCATTTCCCGCGCCCAATTCGATACCCAAGGCCACGGATAGTTTCGATCATTTCGCGGCCGAGTTTCTTTCTAAGATGACTTACATGAACTTCAATTGTGTTGGAGCCGATGCTGTCATCGAAACTATAGAGCGCCTCTTCAAGTTGGTTTTTCGCGACCACTTGATTGGGTCGCTTAATCAGAGCTTCGAATACAGCCCATTCGCGGGAGGTAAGTGTTATTGCCGCCCCGCCCTTTGTTACATTTCTTGCTGCGAGATCGATCTCTAACTCGCCCAGAGTTATCAATGGATTTGGGTTCCCCGAATATCGGCGTGAGACTGATCCGATACGCGCAGTGAGCTCGGCAAGATCAAAGGGTTTAACCAAATAGTCATCTGCCCCTGCCGAAAGGCCCGCAATTCGGTCCGAAATCTGGTCCAGAGCCGTGAGAATAATGACTGGAGTGACATCACCCTTTGACCGACGCTCCTTGAGAAAAGGAATGCCGCGACCGTCGGGCAGCATCAAATCTAGGAGTACGAGATCAAATGGGGATGCAACAACTGCTGCATCGGCATCAGCGAGGTATGTGACGTGATCGACAGAGTGTCCATCCGCTCTCAGTTGGTCGACGACAGCCGCGCCCAAAATAGCGTCATCTTCAACCAACAGAATTCTCATTTTCGGGGCTCCTCAGGTGTCTCGATAATACAATTGCTTTCAAACCTGAAGGCAAGCTGAAGACATCTTCGATCGACCTTCAGGTTTGCTTCAGGTTGATAGACAACAAGAGGTCATCATAAATTCGGCGTTTTGCCGTTTGAAGGAGAACTAAAATGAAATTCATCAAACCAATTTTGGCAGCTTCGACCGCTTTGACCGTTCCTATGGCGGCAGAGGCTGCGCAAGTTTCTATTGAAACAAAAATGGCCAACTACGGCGGCGAGGACGCTTACCTTGCATTCTACATCACTGACGCCAGCGGTAACTATGTTCGCCACGTTTGGGTCGCCTCGGGCAAGACACGTTGGTGGGATCATCTGCGCAACTGGTACTCGGCAACAGGCGGTTCTTCCTCGGAAATCGCTGGCCTCTCGGGGGCTTCTGTGGGCTCAGGCCGTACACTCAAAATCAGTTTGGAAATTGAAGATGCGCTGGTCAATGCAGGCTATCAAATCCGCGTCGATAGTGCGGTTGAGCACATGGCCGATATCCCTGCCGAAATCGCGGTCGATTTGGACACTACTAACGCAGGTCAATCTGTGTCCGGACGCGGCCTGATCGCTTCCTTCTCATTTGATATGTAAGGCCAATAACTTATGTTTCGCGTCCTGCACCGTTGGGCCGGCATTCTCGCTGCGCTCATTTTGACAATTGTTTCCCTGACCGGTTTCATTCTGTCGCTCTTTCCGTTGCTGACTACGGATCGGACAAGCACACGACTTGATGCCGGAGCGCTTGTTGCAGCTGTGCAGGATACTCTTCCTGGGGTTCAACAGATCTCAGTTGATCTAAACGGGGTCGTAACCGCGATGTCGTTTGGCGACAGTGGTTTGACCCAAGTCGTGATCGATCCTGCATCAGGTGTCAGTCTCGGCCCAGTAACGACCAGCGCATTGGAACTTTGGTTTGAAAACCTGCATCGGAGCCTCTTCCTCTCCGACGCGGGGCAAATGACGGTCCTGATTGCCTCAGTCGCCATGATCCTCTTGACGCTCAGTGGGTTGTCTCTCGCGGCACGCAGACTGGGCGGCTGGAAGAACCTATTTATTCGCGAACGTGGCAATGGCCCAGATGCACTTCACTTAAAAATCGCTCGCATTGCGTGGGTTGGAATTGTCATTTCCTCCCTTACGGGTGTCTGGATGGGTCTCGCGACACTTGGCTGGATTCCCGATCCAAATCCGCTTGCATCCCTTCCGACTGAAACAAGCGCTGCCGTTCACCTTCCCGCTGATCAGCTGAGTGGCCTTACTTCAATCGTAGGCGATGAAATTCGCTCTATCACTCTGCCAAGAGAAGGAATGTCAGGGCAGGCTTATGAGATTGAAACCGACGCAGGCTCAGGCTTTATTGATCCGGCAACCGGCGAAGTCTTGACTTGGGTGGACCGGTCATTTTGGTCAAGAGCGATGGACATTGTTCATCTACTTCATACTGGACAGGGTGCCTCGTTTCTTGGGGTAATCTTAGGAGTGATGTCACTTTCGATTCCGGTCCTCTCTGGCACAGGCATCCTAGTTTGGCTCCGCGGCAGTGAAGCTTCCAAGGGGCTGCCAAAAACCAAACCTGAGCAAGCTGATGTAATCATTTTGGTTGGGTCTGAGGGGGGAACGACGTGGCGCTTTGCGCGGGCATTTGCCAACACGCTCATCTCAGTCGGTAAAAAGGTGCATGTCACTTCGATGAATAGCGTCGCGCCTGCGCGCTATAAGAACGCTGCTTCAATCGTAGTTTTTGCGGCAACCTACGGCGATGGCGATGCTCCTGAGAATGCATCTGAATTCATCGGTAAAATCGAGAAGCTTCAAGTAGCTCCGCAAACGCCGCTCTCAATTCTTGGCTTCGGTGATAGCAGCTATCCGAACTTTTGTGCTTTTGCCGATGAAGTTGCCAATATGGCTAAAGCAAAAGGTTGGGAACCCATCGAGGGCCTGCACAAAGTTGACTGTCAGGATTTGAAAACCTTTAGCGAATTCGGCATGGCTTATGCCACGGCTCATGAGCTGGCTCTTGAAGACCCTGCAGCTCTTCTCGAGACACAAAGCACAAAGAGCCTATATCTTGTTGAAAAGCAATTGTTTGGAGAAGATGCTCAGGCCCCAATCGCAATCCTTCGCTTTGCCCGTCCAAAGTTGAGCCTTGTTGAGCGGCTTATGAGACGCGGCTTTGCAAATTACCAAGCCGGTGATCTGCTTCACTTTGTGCCTGAGGGTGCCACTAGTCCGCGTTCTTATTCACTTGCCTCTCAAAGCAAAGACGGTTTCGTAGAAATCTGTGTGCGCAAAGTTCATGGCGGTCTTTCTTCCACCCAACTTTGCAATCTTGAGGTCGGAGACAAGATCGAGGCGTACACAACGATCAACGCAAATTTCCATGCGCCGCAAAGCAAATCCCCACTCATTTTGATAGGAGCAGGTGCAGGGATTGGCGCGCTGGCTGGCGTTATACGTGCAAATACTTCGAAGAATGAAGCACATGTGTTCTTTGGAATGCGTAGTCGTAGCGATGGAATTCCCTACAAACAGGATTTTACCGAGTGGGAGAACAAAGGCTTCTTAAGCAGCTTAACACTGGCGCTCTCTCGATCCCAAAAACCGCGTTACGTTCAAAATGCCATGATCGAAGAGGCTGACAAGCTGCGCGACCTCATAGAGCGCGGCGCGCATGTGATGATCTGTGGTAGTCGCGAAATGGGAGAGGGTGTAAGAGCCGCGCTCGACCAGATCTTAGCGCCTTTGCAGCTCAATGTTTCTTTGCTTGAAAAAGAGGGGCGCTATGCGGTCGACGTCTTCTGATTGCCTTCGCGTTGACCTCAACGGACCAACGATGGGTACATATTGGCACGCTCAGTTTTGGATGCCTATTGAGGCCGACGTTGACCCCGTCAAGCAAGCGATCCAGTTGGCCGTTGGCCAAGTCGACCATCAAATGTCCCTGTGGAAACCTCAGAGCGATATTTGTCGTCTCAACCGTGCTGCGGTCGACGAATGGGTCAGCATTCCTTCAGACATGATGAGAGTTCTTCGGAAAGCCCAAGAAATCAAAAATCTTTCAGGCGGTGCATTTGACATTTCCGTCGGTAGCGCTGTCAAAGCTTGGGGCTTTGGTCCTGAAGAACCTGATTTGGTCAAGGTCCAGAAGCTCCTCGGCACAAAGCAAATCGCGGGTGCTGAACTGACGCTTGAACTGGATCCAGAAAATGGAAGGGCGCGAAAAAAGACCGAATGTGAATTTGACCTCAATGGGATCGCCAAAGGTTTTGGAACCGACCGGATCATCGAAGTCGCAGCAGAATTTGGGATAACGTCTTTGACCGCAGGAATTGATGGTGACCTTCGTTGCGTGGGTCTTCGTCCTGATGGCACCATGTGGCCTATCGCAATCGAAAATCCAGATTACGAGACTCGGTCAGTACATTCACTGATCGAAATCACAGACAGCGCAATTGCGACTTCGGGCGATTATAGACACTGGATTGACGTTGGTGCCCAACGTCTCTCGCATACGATCCATCCGAATTTTCAGGCACCATTAGCCCGTTCGCCTGCTTCTGTAACGGTACTTGCGCAAGACTGCATGACCTCGGACGCGTGGGCGACGGCTCTGATGGTACTTGGCCGAGAAGCAGGCACTGCAGTTGCCCGCCAACACGGTATCCAAGCTATGTTTTTAGAGCGTGCCAAGGTCCCCGCTTAGCCCTGATACCCAAGGAGTCTTGGCAAAAAGAGCACAAAATCAGGCGTGAAGGTTATCACCATCAGCGCGGTTATAAGCACGATAATGAAGGGGATTAGCTCCCTAATCACCGCGGTGAGTGGTTGCCGCGTTATGTTCGCCGTGATGAAGAGCAAAAGCCCATAGGGGGGCGTGATCAGGCCCAACATCCCGTTCACCACTAGGACAACACCAAAATGCACGAGGTCGATGCCAAGTGCGCTTGCAGTTGGGATAAGGATCGGCACAACGATGAGAAGGAGTGCACCCGCCTCTAAAATGCACCCCAACCCAAGGAATATTAGGTTGACGATGATGAGAAATGATACCTGAGAAAGTTCAAACGACTGGATCATCGTATTAACTTTGATTGGTAACTGTTCTCTTGTGATGACGTAGTTAAACGCTAGCGCTCCTGCGATAAGTATACCCACAGCAGCCGTCGAACGTGCCGAACCGAGGAGCGCTCCGTAAAAGTCCCTCAGGCTCACACTTCTGTAGAAGACAGTTGATATGATGAGTGCATAGAGCGCCGCAACAGCAGCGGCTTCGGTTGGCGTCATCACACCCGAATAAATGCCTCCGAGCAGAATGACCGGCAGCATAAGCGCAGGGAGAGCTTTCCACGTGATTTTAGGCAGTTCCCGAAGAGGGACCGCTTCATCGGTTGGGAAATTCCTTTTGCGCGCCATGTAAGCATTCGTGATGCCCATAACGAGCGCCATTAATAGACCGGGCGCAATACCAGCGGCGAACAAATAACCAACCGATTGATCCGACACGAGCGCATAGAGCACCATTGGAATGGACGGAGGGATGATCGGACCAACGGTTGCCGTGGCAGCCGTTATCGCCGCAGCATAAGCCGGCGTGTACTTTCCGTCCTTGGTCATCATGTTGATAATGATACGACCCATGCCCACAGCGTCTGCGACCGCAGAGCCGCTCATGCCCGAGAATATCAACGACGACACAACGTTCACATGTCCGAGCCCGCCACGAAACCGTCCTACGAGCGATCGGCTGAACTGCAACAGGCGATCAGCAAGCGAACCGATGTTCATAATGTCCGCAGCGAGGATGAAAAGTGGCACTGCGAGAAGCGTGTAGCCGTTAAAAAGACCCTGCATCATGGTTTCGGCCGCAAGAGATGGGTCGAAACCTTTGAGCATCAAGTAAACAAAGCTACCGCATAGCATCGCGATGCCGACAGAAAGACCCATCACAGCCAATACTGCGATCAGGATTAAGCTGAGAATAAATGGGTCAGTCATAATCATGTCCTTCGGGCGCAATCTTTGCATGTGTTTTGCCCAACAGAGCCGACCAAACGGAGAGCAGCGAACGCACAATGATGGCGACTGCAAAGGGTATGTAAATCATGAAGATAAAGTTCATCGGCCAGCGCAAGTAGGCTGTCCGTTCAATTTTCATAAAATCAACGTATTCCCAGCACTTAGGGAGTGTCCAAGCAAGGATAGCTGCCGCAGTTAGACCGGTGATCACGTCCATTGCTCGGCGCACGCCTTCGGGCATCACTGCATAAACGATGTCCAAGCGAATTATGTCACGATCACGGACGACGAAAGCGTAGCCAAAAAGAATGCCCCAAAGCCATGCTATAGCGACCCATTCCACTGTCCATCCAATCGGAAGGGAAAGGACATATCGGAAAATTATTTGCAGAATAAAAGTCACAAACATCGAGCCTAGGAGCAAGGCTACGACGACCTCAGCCCCAGTGTAGGCGCGCTTCGCGAGTCGATTAAAAATGGACATGCGTGTTCCCTAGTTCAGAGGGGGCAGGTGTTACCCTGCCCCGACTAGATTAGAGTGCGCCGATGGCTTCGAGAAGACCTTCGGGCCAGTCTTTGGAGTAGGGCGACGCCTGATAGACTTCGAAAACGTGGCTTTGGAAGGCCGCATTGTCTGGCATGTAAACCTTGATGCCCTGAGCTTCAAACTCGCCGCGGAACGAGGCTTCCATGTCGAGCGTCATCTTGTCGAGAGCCGCTTCAAAGTTGTCTGCGCACTCTTGAACCTTTGCCTGCTGGTCAGCGTTCATCGAATTCCACTTGGAAAGCGAGATCGTGAACTCGTTTGCGGCGATCAAGTGCGACGTCAGACCCATGTGAGTGATGAGCTCATCGATCTTCATAGCGCGCGTTGCAGGGAAGCCGTTGTCCTGCCCGTCAACTGCACCTGTCTGCATTGCGGTGTAGAGTTCTGTAAACGGAACCGGAACAGGCGTTGCGCCCATCGCGGTACCGACGAACTGCCAACCTTCACCACCCGGGAAACGCAGTTTGACGCCTTCAAGATCCGCAGGGGTCATGTATTCGCGGTCGCCTTTGTAGGAAAGGTGACGAGCGCCGATATACGGGAATGCAAGGATTTTTACGCCAGTCTTTTCTTCAATCTCGGCGAGCATTTCGTCGAGCACATCGCTATTGTAAACGGCGCGCATATGGTCGTAGTCGCGGAACAAGAACGGGGTGCCGAGGATCGAAGTCGACGGAACTTGGTTCAGGAAGTCAAAAATCGCGAGGTTGCCCATATCGAGGTTGCCACGCTGCATCGCGGTCAATTCGGTGCCCTGAGCGAAAAGAGTCGCGCCGTGATAGGCTTCAAAATTAAAGCCTGAACCAAGGCAATCGCCAAATTCGGATTTCAGCGCCGCCGAACGTGGATCGTTTTCGGCAACGGTGTCAGAATAAATGATGTTTACAACGTCTTCTGCGAACGCGGGCGCCGCAGCAGCAATGGAAAGCGCAGCCACAGCGGTTGCGGTGATTGTCTTGAGCATGTTTTCCTCCCTACGAATCCGCGATCAATCGCGGGACACATTCAAAATGTTCTCAATAGTTAATTGTGTCAACGATAATGTTCGTATAGTTTAATTACAGGGAGTGAGGTCGAACCTATGTCAGAAATAGACGATGTGGCGTTGCGCCGCCAAAGCTGGAAGCAAGATCCCGAAGGGGTGCAGCGCTCGATTGTTGAGGCAGCAACGCGCGCCTTTGCAGAGAAAGGCTTTGACGCAACTCGCATCGATGACATCGCAGCGCAGACTGATGTGTCTAAGCGGATGATTTATTACTATTTTGGCGACAAACATGGTCTATACGAACGGGTCCTCGCCGCCGCCTATGAAAAGGTCGGGCTTGGCGAAGCACAACTTGACTTTGACGCTCTTCGACCTGTTGAAGCTCTTGAAAAACTTGTTGGTTTTATGTGGGACCATAACAAGGGCAACCCTGACTTTGTCCGTTTGGTTATGAATGAAAACCTTCATAACGCAGCCTCATTGCACTCAAGCCGTGAAATTCTTGGGATTCGCCCCAAAGCTGTGAGTGGACTTGCAAGGATCTACGAGAGAGGCGTCAAAGAAGGCGTGTTTCGCAACGATGTCGATCCATTGAAACTCCGGTTCTTCCTGAGCGGAATTGGATTTTTCAACGTCTCAAACCGCCCTTCCTTTACCGCCGTTTTCGGGGACCGCTTGTTTCAAGCGGATGAGCAAACTCGTCTTAGGCAAATGCTAATCGATATGATTTTAGGATACGTCATGACAAAAGAAACGTCTGTTGAGCCATCAATCTCGGCAAGCAAATTCCCCAAAATTAACCCGCAGTTACATAGTTTCCTCGATATCTGGAACGGAAAGTGGGCCGTACTTCCTCTACGGGCAACTGCTGCAGATCGCCGCAAACGATTTGAGGTCATTGCCGCCGAAATGCGTCTTGAAACCCCGAACGATGTTGATTGCGATACGGAGCACTGGGTCGATTGTGGGGCAAATCCGGTTCGAGTTCGCGTGTTCCGAAACAAGACAGGCGGCGTCCAACCTTGTCTCATCTATATGCATGGCGGCGCTTGGATGCAGGGCAGCCCCGAGACCCATTGGGACATTACAAGTCGGCTGGCTTCATGGGCGAATATGACGGTGATAAGCGTCGACTATGCAAAGGCACCCGAAATTCCGTTCCCAACTGCGATTGATCAATGCAAGGCCGTTGGTCTTTGGGTGCACGAGAACTGCGAAAAGCTCGGAATTGATAAAACGCGCATTTCAGTCGGTGGTGATAGCGCAGGTGGCAATCTTGCTGCCGCTCTCGCTTTAGATTTAAGAGACAGTCCTGTTTGCGTAAGAGGGCAACTATTGATCTATCCGGCTTGCGATTTCGACCACTCTCGTCCGTCCTTTATTGAAAATGCTGACGGTCCACTAATCCAAGTTGCTGGCATGGACCGCGTCAACGCAATGTATGTTGGCCCTGAGGAAAATCTCGTTCACCCGCGCGCGGCGCCGCTTCACGCGACAAGCCATCAAGAGCTTCCCCCCGCCTATATCGCGGTTGCAGAGTTCGATCCTCTTCGCGATTCTGGCGTCGTTTATGCCGAGGCACTAAGAAATGCCGGTGTTGCGGTCGAATTAGAGCCAGGAGCGGGGTTAATTCATGGCTATCTCAGAGCAATGGAGTACTGCACAGATTCAGAACAAAGCCTGCGCAAAATGGCAGCTTGGCTTATCAAGCTAAATGGATGAGCAGAATATGGACACGGCAGAAATAATCGCGAAACATCCTCCGCAAAAACCCGAGTTAGGGCTTTTATGGACGGCTTTGGTAGATGTTGGCGATCGAGAGCCTCTTGGTTCGGCTCCCGATGGTGAACGCTTTATCGTGCCAATTATTGGCGGTACTTTTTACGGTGAACACGGTCTCACGGGCCGCGTTCTGGCTGGTGGTGCGGACCGGCAATTGGTCACGACCTACGGTTTGAAAAAGCTTGAAGCCATTTACGAAATGGAAACCAGCGAAGGGATCATTCTGTCGATCAAAAATCGTGTCACGATTGACGAAACCGATCCAAGCGCACCAATTAGACTTTCGGTGATCGAAGTCAGCGCGCCAAAGGGCCCTCTTGAATGGATGAACAAGCGAATCTTCCTTGGTACGCTTCAACCCGCTCATCCAGATCGAAAAGCTGTCATTATCCGTGGCTGGGGTCAGCGTTAACCGCCCTTGATTTTCTGTAGAATGAAAATCTCTTGCTCGGACGAGAGCTGCCGGTGACGGCTGCCATTGACGATTTCGTCATCAATGGCGACCGAAACACCTGCATCGATAATCGGTGCAAGCCCAGGGTAAGTCTCTTTAAGCCCATCCAACATCGTACCAATAGTCGAGGCTTCAACTTCGACTTTGTCTGCACCGTCTACAAAACGGCGCAGACCTGACCAAAGATGTACTTCCAACTTTGCCATTAACGACCCTTGAGCGCGGCAAGTACTTTGGATGGTGACATCGGAAGATGAGTCATCCGCACACCTGTTGCCGCACGAACCGCGTTTGCAAGAGCAGGAAGCGGAGGCGTGATGCCCGTCTCACCTACGCCGCGCACACCATAGGGGTGACCCGGGTTTGGGACCTCAACAATGACGGTGTCAATTTTGGGAAGGTCCGAAGCCAATGGAACGCGGTAGTCAAGGAAGACCGAGTTTTGAAGTCGCCCCTTATCATCGTAGACGTATTCCTCATTGAGCGCCCAACCGATGCCCTGTGCTGCACCGCCCTGATACTGGCCCTCAACATAGGACGGGTGAATCGCACGACCTGCGTCTTGAACTACGAGGTACCTTAGAATTTCAGTGCGACCCGTTTCAGGATCAACTTCAACATCCACAACATGACAGCCAAAGCTCGCCCCTACCCCATCAGGAAGGCTTTCGTGGTGACCGGAAATCGGACCGCCAGTTGATCCCATTGCACCAGCGATCTCTTTGATCGTCATCGGTGGAAATTGACCCGCATTCGGACCAGCGGGACGCGCAGCCCCATCGGCCCATTCTACGGCGTCGGGTTCAATGCCCCACTCGTTAGCAGCACGCTTGCACATTTCCTTGATGGCAGCCTCGGTTGCTAGAACGGCGGCCTTGCCGCTTGCGAAAGTTGCACGGCTTCCATGTGTAGGTTCGTTTACACCGAGCGAGCCTGTTTCAGCAACGTTTACACGCACATCTTCATAGGCGATCCCAAGCGTTTCAGCGACCATCAATGCGATCGAAGCACGGCTTCCGCCGATATCTGGGGTTCCAACTGAAACCTGTGCGGTCCCGTCCTCAGAAATCGCCATCGAAACCGAGGTCTCGCCATTATGGTTAAACCAATAGCCTGCCGCGATACCGCGACCTTGGTTTGGACCAAGTTCCGCCAGAAGGTTCGGGTGGTTCTTAGTCGCTTCAAGTGTTTCGACGAAACCGATTGATCCGAATTTGGGGCCATATGCCGCCCGATCACCCGCAACGACGGCGTTCTTAAAGCGAACATCAAGCGCATCCAAACCAAGCTTTAGACACATTTCGTCCAGAAGGCTTTCAATGGCGAACGAACCCATCGGCGCACCAGGCGCGCGATATGCGGCACAACGCGGACGGTTCGCAATCACGTCGTATCCTACTGCCTCTACAGCACCGAACTTGTAGGGCGCGAGACCGCAATAAAGAGCAAACTCAGTCGGCGCCCCAGGGAAAGCTCCGCCCTGCATCCGGAATTCAACCTGAATTCCAGAAAGTGTTCCATCTTTCTTCATTCCAAGTTTGACGTCCATAGACGCAGAAGCCGTCGGACCCGTAGCGCGAAGGACTTCGGAACGGCTCATCACGATCTTAACTGGCTTTCCGCCCGCCTTGCGGCTCAGCGCAAGTGAGAGGGGCTCCATAAAGATGGTTGTCTTACCACCGAAACCGCCACCAATTTCAGACGGGGTTACGCGAAGCTGAGAGGCCTCAGTGCCAAGCACCGCAGAGCACATTTTACGGATGTACCACTGTCCTTGGGTACAGACCCACATTTCACCCTTACCATCGGAACCCATCTGGCCAAGACAAGCATGCGGCTCGATATAGCCTTGGTGCGTAGCTTCGGTCTTAAAGCTCTTTTCCATGACAAGATCAGCTGCTGCAAAAGCTGCGCCCAGATCCCCATTGCCGAATTCAATCTTGCGAACGATGTTCGGTGACATACCTTCGGGAACTGTGGTGTCCGAAACGCCGTGGCGAATAACCGGAGCATCGGGCTTCATCGCTTCATCTACGTCGATGACGTGCGGCAGCACCTCGTATTCAACCTCTATCAAACGGGCGGCTTCCTCAGCAAGGAAACGCGTTGTGGCTGCAACAGCGGCAACTGCGTGACCGTCATACAGAGCCTTCTCACCTGCGATTGTGTTTTCCTGAAGGTTCCAGTCTTCACCGGTCAGTCCTTCGGGAAAGTCAGCGCGGGTAACAACAGACTTTACGCCATCAAGCGCTAGAGCCTTTGTGGCGTCGATCTTCACAATTCGAGCGTGAGCATGAGGGCTGCGGACCACTGCGCCCCAAAGCATACCAGGGGCAGTCATGTCGGCACCATAACGCGCACGGCCAGTTACTTTATCAAGGCCGTCAGGACGATCAGGACGCGTACCAACCAGTCGGAATTCACGATATTCGTCTTTAGCCATTATGCAGCCTCCCCACGCATTTCCGCCGCGGCATCCATGATTGCGCGGATGATCTTATCATAACCGGTGCAGCGGCAAAGGTTGCCCGCGATCCAGTAACGAACTTCTTCTTCACTTGGGTTCGGATTCTTATCCAGAAGTGCCTTAGATGCGACGAGAAGACCTGGCGTGCAGAACCCACACTGAAGCGCAGCATGTTCAATAAACTTACGTTGAAGCGGATGAAGCGTTGCGCCATCCGCCATGCCTTCAATTGTGCGGATGTCTTTACCTTCGGCTTCGACACCAAGCACAAGACAGGAGCAAACCAGCGTTCCGTCTACGGTGACCGAACAAGCGCCACAATCTCCGGTTCCGCACCCTTCCTTAGAGCCGGTCAGACCAACGTGGTCGCGCAGACAATCCAAGAGCGTCTCGCGCGGATCAGCGAGAAATTCCACTTCGTCACCGTTAATGGTGGTCGTAACATGAATCTTGCTCATAAGTTATTCTCCCTTTGCTCGGGCATAAGCGATTTTGGCGGCGCGGCGGGCAAGAACACCTGCCACTTCAATGCGGAACTCTCGCGTCCCGCGCTTGTCGCTAATTGGATTTGCTGCGGTAGAAGCAGCGGAAGCCAGTTTTTCTAGAGCGGCGTCGTCAAGGTTTGTGCCCACAATTGCTGCTGCCGCTTCCTCGACCACAATTACGGTTGGAGCAACAGCACCTAAGGTGACACGTGCAGATGTGATCACATCACCGTCAAGCGTTAGGTTTACGGCGCAGCCAACGACAGCGATGTCCATTTCGGTGCGCGGGATAAAGCGAAGGTATGCATCGCCTCCATTCTCACCGCGTGCAGGCAGATGGATCGCTGAAATTACTTCACCCTTTGTAAGGGTCGTTTTACCGGGGCCTGCAGGAATATCTTGAACAGAGATAGTACGCGTGCCGTTCGGTCCAGTAATGTCCACTGTCGCGCCGGCCGCAACAAGCGCAGGAACGCCATCTGCCGCTGGTGAGCCGTTGCAAAGATTGCCGGTGAGCGTTGCACGCCCTTGAACTTGGGTAGAACCCACAAGCTCCATTCCTTCGACGACTCCGGGCCAGTCGGCAACCAAGTCCTCATTGGCACCAAGTCGCGCGCCGGGCACAGCCGCTCCGATCCGCCATGCTCCATCGGCTGCTCGCGTCATCTCGAACACACCAGGAATCTTCTTAAGGTCAATCAATTCATCAGGAAGAACAATTCCGGCGCGCATTTGAACAAGCACGTCCGTGCCACCGGCAAGGAACCGTGTAGTTCCAGTTGCCTCTGCCGCAATCTGTGCGGCCTCCTGAAAAGATGAAGGTGTATGGTATTTCATCTGCTACATTCCAATCTGTTGGACATCGCTAGTGTCTTTTATTGGCCAAAACAGGTCGGCCAGAATTCCGTTTACTTCGCTGCAAGGGTTCCCATTTACGCGATGATGTCAAACGACTTTTTGATCATATTTCCCATTTGCCCATAAAAGCCGTAACGTTCGCACCATCCAGCTTTGACCTCCCAACAATGGCCAAGGCTTGTCGGTTCCACAAGTGGGGGCTACTACTTCCTGTAGGACTTATAAAACTAGGCTTTAGCCCCCGATGAAACCCGACAACGTTTCGAAAAAGCCCAGGCCTCAGCGTGCCACAATGGCAGCGGTGGGCAAGCTCGCTGGTGTAAGTCAGGTTACCGTGTCGCGTGCGCTTTCAAATCCGTCCGTTGTGTCCGCTGATACACTTCAGCGAATTGAACGTGCTATCGAAGTGACTGGGTTTGTTCCCAATGCGCTTGCGGGCGCGTTGGCTTCTAACAAGAGCAATTTGATCAGCGCTCTTGTTCCTTCGATTAACAACGCAACATATTCTTCAATGGTGCAGGCCTTTGCAGAAGAACTCCGCAAGCACGGCTACCAGCTTCTGCTTTCGGAAACCGGACATGAACTTGTTGAAGAAGAGGTCCTTATAAAGGCGCACCTCTCAAGGCGGCCTGACGCAATGATGCTTACCGGCGTTGCCCATAGCCCAAGTGCACGCAAGGCTCTCGAAAATGCGGGAATTCCTGTCGTTGAACTGTGGGATCTTTCTGCCGATCCAATCGATTTTTGTGTGGGATTTGACCACGAAGTTGCAGCGAAAGCCGTCGCAAACTTCGTATGCGAGCGTGGTTTCAATTCCGCAGCCGTCATCTATGCAAATGATGTAAGGGCGCATCGCCGCAAGACCGCATTCTGCGAGCAATTTACCCAAAGAACAGGGCAAGATGTGGTTGATATGGGCCTATCGGGCCCTGCCACCCTTGGAGGGGGGCGCCTTGCATTTTCGGCCCTGCTGGCCAGTGGTTTTACATCCGGCGTCGTATTCTGCAGCTCAGATGTCCTCGCCCATGGGGTCATTATTGAAGCACAGGCTCAAGGTGTTCGTATTCCCGAGGATGTCGCCCTGATAGGTTTTGGCGATCAAGCCTTTGCGCAAGATTTATACCCGTCGCTCACGACTATTCGAGTGGACAGAGAGCAACTTGGCCGTCTTGCTGCCAGCGAACTTCTTGCCCGACTGAACGGAGAGTTCACCGAGAAACAGGTGCACGATCTTGGATTTGAACTCATTGAACGCAATTCAACTCTCACCAAACAAGGACTCTGACATGTGGCAGCCTTCCGAAACTTATCCTGATCCCGCGGTAGAAGTTCTTGATCCGCGCTTTTCGGATTTGGTCCTATTCAATGCCGCTGTTGAGCGCCTTTATCACGGAACCCGTTGGGGTGAAGGGCCGGTTTGGTTTGGCGACCAGAACGCGCTCGTTTGGAGTGATATCCCAAATGATCGGTTGCTCCGTTATGATGAAGCCTCAGGCAATGTCACCGAGTTTCGCAAGGGCGGATTTGCCAATGGGAATACACGCGACAGACAAGGTCGGCTAATCTCCTGCATGCATGGAATGCGTGCCGTTGTGCGAACAGAACTTGATGGTCGACTGACTGTGCTCGCCGACAGTTACCAAGGGAAACGATTGAATTCTCCGAACGATGTAGTCGCCAAATCTGATGGTAGCATTTGGTTCACAGATCCCGTCTTTGGTATTTCTGCGCACTATGAAGGGAGCAAAACAACGCCAGAGATCGCACCGAATGTCTATCGCATTGATGGAGAGACGGGCGAGCTAACTTGTGTAGTTGAGGGTATCGAGCAGCCAAACGGAATCTGCTTCTCACCCGATGAAACTCTCGTCTACATCGTTGAGTCGCGCGCCGAGCCACGCCGCATTCTCGTCGCCGATGTCAACGCCGATGGGAAATCGGTGAGCAACTTGCGAGAGTTTGTGAGTGCCGGCCCAGAAGGAGCACCTGATGGGTTCCGCGTCGATGAGCATGGAAATCTTTGGGCTGGTTGGGGAACCGGAAAGGGCCTGAACGGCGTGCGAGTATTTGCGCCAGATGGGACAGCTATTGGTCAGATTCACCTACCTGAGCGTTGCGCAAATTTGTGCTTTGGCGGTCGTGCGCGAACACGTCTTTTCATGGCGGCTAGCCAGTCACTCTATTCGCTATATCTGAACGTCAGCGGTGCACCCTATTTCTAGGGCGCACCAACTTCGGTGTTAACTGTGCAAAGCAGATATCGCTTGGGTGAGATTTACCGTGCCAGCGAGTGATCCATCGCGTCTTGCAACGCCCACGGTTTGATCTTGGGCATGCGCCAAGATCGCGAGGGCGTCTTCAAGCTTTGTATCACCATTGAGCGTTTCGCCCTTAAACGCGGCGTTTGGCGTTGCAAGTGAACGGAGGCGAATAACTTTGCCTCTGTTAATGTCCTTCGTAAAGTCCGCGATATAGCTATCAGCGGGTCGTAGAACGATCTCTTGTGCATCGCCCTGTTGGATCATCGCACCATCGCGAAGGATTGCTATATTATCGCCAAGCCGGAGTGCCTCATCCAGATCATGTGTGATGAACACAATCGTCTTGTTCAGCTCTTTTTGAAGTTCGAGCAAGATCGATTGCATATCAAAACGAATAAGCGGATCTAGCGCACTAAAGGCCTCGTCCATCAGCAGCACCTCAGGGTCAGTCGCCAGCGCCCGTGCAAGGCCGACACGTTGCTGCATTCCGCCGGAAAGCTGACCTGGATAATGTTCCTCATATCCGCCAAGACCAACGCGCTCGATCCAATGCTGCGCACGTTCAGCGCATTTGCCTTCGTCAACGCCTTGGATTTCAAGACCATATGCAACGTTCTCTTTGACCTTGCGATGTGGCAAGAGCCCGAACTTCTGGAAAACCATCGCTGTCTTTGTGCGCCGCATCTGGCGGAGTTGCTTTTCATCCATGGCAAGAACATCCTCACCATCGATCAAAATCTCGCCGCCAGTTGGTTCAATCAGCCGGTTGATATGACGAATAAGTGTGGATTTGCCTGAACCCGAAAGACCCATCACCACTTGGATTTGTTTCTCGGGTATATCGAGTGACACATCCTGAATACCCAAGACATGATTGTACTTTTCCAAGAGTTCCGTCTTGGACATGCCCTCTTTGACAAGGGGAAGAACCTTAGACGGGTTCTTGCCAAAGATTTTGTAGAGGTTTTTGATACGGATCTTAGCTTCAGTCATTGCCCAGCCCCTTTCGATAGGCCTGCAAACGCTTGCCATAAGATTGAGAGACGCGGTCAAAAATGATGGCAAGCGCAACAATTGCGAGCCCGTTCATTAGTCCAAGCGCCAGATACTGATTAGAGATTGCGCGTAGCACAGGAACGCCAAGCCCTTTCACCCCGATCATCGACGCAATTACGACCATCGAAAGCGCCATCATGATTGTTTGGTTGATGCCCGCAAAAATGTTCGGCAACGCAAGCGGCACCTGCACGCCTAATAGCTTTTGCTTAGGGCTTGCGCCAAATGCGTCCGCCGCTTCGAGAACGTCTTTGTCAACCAATCGAATGCCCAAGTTTGTTAATCGGACAATCGGCGGGATCGCGTAAATACAAACCGCAAGAAGTCCAGGAACCTTACCAATTCCAAGCAGCATGACCACGGGAATGAGGTAAACAAAGGACGGGATGGTTTGCATTACATCTAGGACTGGCGTGATGATCGATTGCGCGCGATCAGAACGCGCCATGAAAATCCCAATAGGAATACCAAGCAAGATACACAGGAAAGTTGCGACCGAAATGATCGCAAGGGTCGCCATTGTGTCTTCCCACATTCCCAAGACCCCAATGCCGACAAAGGCAACGACCGAACCCACGGTAATTTTCCACGAACGGGACCCGAGCCAAGCAAGTGCACCAACAATAACAAGGATAATTGGCCAAGGCGTTGCAAGCAGCAGCTTTTCAAACCAGACTAAAAATCTGAGGAGCGGGTCGAAAAAATCCTCTAACGCTTGTCCGTATTCGCGAGAGAACCCTTTAAAGGTTTCGTCGATCGCTTTTTTTGTTGAGCTCAAAGTCTTTCGACCGAGCGCCGGGAATTCCTCAAAGAGTTCCATTTATTATCCTGCTTTTATGCATCAGAGGCGAAAACGGGGGGCGTAAAACGCCCCCCGATCAAAATCGTTGGATAAGATTAGAGCTCACCCTTGATTGCTTCTGCTGCTTCTGCGGATACCCAGCCGGACCAAAGATCCTGATAGGTCTCGAGGAAATGCCAAGCCGCATCTTCACCGGTTGCCTGCTCTTCGTTCATGTAAACGAGCATTGCGTTCATGACCTCGCCTGGGAAAACGCGGGTCTTAAGGTATTCCACGGCGATGCCACCTTCTTTCATCAGGCGATCGGTGATCACTGTGTGGACTTCTGACTCTGTATAGGACGAAGGTTGCGGATCAAGACAATCCTGCTCGGCCTTTACGATACATCCATCCCAGTTTTCCGATCCACCCCAAGCGGTTTCCCACTCAAGCAATTCAAGATCATACTTGCCAATCAGAGCAGTTGGCGCCCAGTAATAGCCAAACCAAGGCTCATCACGCTCGGACGCCTTTGCAATCGCACCGTCGAGACCAGCTGCGGAACCTGGATCAACAAGCACCCAACCTTTTTCTTCCATATCAAAGGCACGGAAGAGGTTCGCGTTGGTGAGCTGGCATCCCCAACCAGCGGGACAGCCCATGAACGCACCCTTGGATGCATCCTCTGCATCAGGGAAGAGTTCAGGATGCTCAATTAGCTTTTCAACCGTATCAAGCTCGGGGTGCTCTTCGGCAAACTTGCGCGTGACCCACCAGCCTTCACCAAGGCCTGTAATCGGACCGTTTAGAGCAGAGTGCAGACGACCCTCACCCATTGCGATTTCGAGCGGTTCACGTACCGCGTTGATCCAAAGTTCACCCGCAACATCAGGTTCACCCTTTTCATTCATAGAAGCAAAAGTGGTCGTAGTCGCACCCGGTACAAGCTCAACATCGCAACCATAGCCTTCACCTAGGATGATAGCATCCACGTTCGCCATCAGCTCCGCCGAAGCCCAGTTCATTTCAGCCATGCTCAACGAGCCACATTCTTCAGCTGCGTAGGCATTGCTCGCCAGAGCAGTTGTCATGGCGATTGCAGCGACAGTGCCTAGTTTTTGAAACTTCATGTGTTTCTCCCTTTTGGTCACCTCCGCATTCGGCAAAGGCGCGGGCCGCAATTTATTTGCGACCTCCGTATGTCGTAAATGGAACACATGAATTTTATGATGTAAACCTTTTGATCAAAAATTTATCTATAGGTTGAGTTCATGCGCCAAAATAACGCCATATATACTAAATGTTGTGCCATGACTTTCGCGGACGACAACGACAAATAGCCCGCGAGTCATGCGGGCTAGGTTTCAACTGCATTGGTGGTGCTTATTCGCCGTAGGGCAACCAGATCGTCTTCACCTGCGTGGCGCGACGAAGATACTCTGCGCCCTGCCCGATCTTTGGGTCAAACCAATCGCGAAGTATCCCATTGTCCGACCAGACCGGTTTGAGGTTTCCACATGACGCCGTCTCTACCATCTTGCTACCATCAGCGGTCCCGCAATACCAAAGCGCCGCGACCTCATCATGCTCAGCAAGTGACTTAGCAAGGCTAAGGCTTTCACCTGTGATAATATTGACGACGCCTGCGGGCACATCAGACGTTTCCAAGACCTGATAGAGCTTTGTTGCCAGCAACGGCTGTGATTGCGATGTGATGAGCACAGCACGATTGCCCATTGCTATGCTCGGAAGCATCAATGAAACGAGTGCCAAGAGAGGCGCTTCATCTGGGCATACAATGCCCATAACGCCCCATGGTTCATGAAGCGCCATCGTCACATGGCGGGACTTTGTCGAATGGACGGCTCCGTCGAACTTGTCGGCCTGTGCTGCATACCAAAATGCGCGGCGAATAGCGGTTTCAACCTCAACCTTCGCGTCTTTGGAGGCGCCGGTTGCCTTCAGGGCTTCAACAAATTCATCGCGTCGCTGCGCAAGGTTTTCCGCAAAGAAATAAAGAACTTGGGAACGATTATGACCCGTTACATTTGACCAACTCGTTGCTTTTGCAGCAGCCTCGACCACATTGCGAATGTCCTTGCGACTTCCAAGCGCGGCTTGCCCTATCGCTCCATTCTTTCCCATCACAGTATAGCTTTGCCCCGCATCTGCGCGGGATTGTTTGCCGCCGATATAGAGCTTTGACGTGA
>JAYPUF010000006.1:0-48871 GCA_038133925.1 Marivivens sp.
CTTATTGATCATTTTGCTGAAGACTGCATACGAATTGATCGCAGTTGAAAGCCTCCGCCTTCGAGTGAGATTTGAAGGTGTACGGCAATGAATAAACTATTTTCTAAAACAGCGCTGATACTTGCGCTCATCATCGCTCTTAGCAGCACTACAGCAAATGCGGCTCAAAGCGTTCGTGTTATTCGTAACGACTCCGGCGGACAGGTGCAGCAATACCTGAACGCGCTTAGCATCGCTACGATCTCAGGCGAGGTCATTAAGATCGACGGCTGGTGCGCATCTGCCTGCACCCTCTATCTTGGTTCACCCTTCACCTGTGTCACTCCGCAAGCCCAACTCGGCTTTCACGCTCCATTCGGTGGCACAGCTGAGCAGAACCGTAATGCGGCACAGGTCATGGCTGCAAACCTACCGCCGGTTCTTGGACGCTGGTTCCTTCAAAATGCCGCGCACCTTCAAGGACGCCAATTTCTTGCGCTCTCGGGTGCTCAGCTCGTCCAAATGGGTGCTTCTCACTACTGCTGATTTCTCGCTCAGCTCGTTTTGACGGAAGCGTTCAAGCGCATAGCGCGAAATCGGTGGCCCTAAAGACATAAACTGTCGTCAAACTGGCTTCTAAGTCGTTGCCCTAATCTTTTGTCGTATATAAACGATACAAAAGGATATTACGAATAGACCTTCGGTTCGTCATCGCGAGGACGAATGGAGCGCAGTTTGCGAAGTTTCAGAGTTTTGGTTGTTGTTCTGGCGCTTG
The DNA here is from genome assembly GCA_038133925.1 of Marivivens sp. Classification (GTDB taxonomy): domain Bacteria; phylum Pseudomonadota; class Alphaproteobacteria; order Rhodobacterales; family Rhodobacteraceae; genus Marivivens. Next base: position 755 of record JAYPUF010000006.1, read on the forward strand.
GTCTGTTGGGCTTTGTGGCAAGCGTCTTTCGGCCTGAATTCGAAGCGACGTTCTCTGATCAAGATGAAACGGTTGTCTATCTGAGCGCTCTTGCTGGTCAGGCAGAGTTTGTAGAGCCGTATTCTTATTTTGCCCAAACCCGAAAGCTTGTGACCTGTCTTGATCTAATGGAGTCGAGCGTTGGCTTGATGATGGGCACTTTCGCTCAGGAGGGTGTCGCTCAAGCCTGCAAGGTGCTTGCAGAGGCTGTCTTGGGGTCATCGCCTGATTTTAGTCTGGCACATTTCGTTAATGCGGCGGCAGAAGCAAAGCTCGGTTCACAGGATATCGCTGCCTCAGAGTTGGCGCTCGCAATTGATTTAGCGCCGAACGAAGGCTGGCAGGCCGCGCGCCGATTAAAGCTCGCTTTCGCTCTAGATCCCGAAATTGTCGGTGCGAGTGCTAAGAAAGATGCCAACTTAATCGTGCAGTCGTCGCGCTATCGGTTCGTGCTTGCAGAACTCTACAATCAATACCCCGAATATCGTGACTGGTTGACGGCTTCCTTAGAGGGCGCTGATGGGAATGATCTTCGCGCATTCCTAGGGCAGGTCCGCAATACGGCGGGTAGTGGAATATTTTAAATGATCGACTTCAATACCCAACGCCCGTCTCAACTCCGTAGAGCTGGTGAGAAGCTGCAACCCCAAAGCGGAGCGCTCTTCGAATTCGAAGAGGTCGAGATCGCCGAGCGGCGGCTTGTGGAGTCGCCCAAAGCTGCCAGCCGGCTCAATGATCGCATGGCTTGGCTCATAGCGCTGTTTGTTGCGCTTGTTCCTGTGCCTTATGGCGCCAATCGTCCTCTGGCTTGGTTTGTAGCAATCGCGGCGGTCGCTCTAATGTGCCTCATCTATTTTATCGGGGTGCTGATCGTTGATCGCAATCGCCCTGTACAGATGCGGAATTACTGGTCGATCCTCGCACTTGGTTTCTTAGCGATCATTTTTGCGGCACTTCAGGCTTCGCCACTGGGGATATTCACCAGCGTTTCTCAGTGCCAAACAATGCTCGCGGTTCCGCGGATGCTGTCTTATGGGCTCATCTTCGTTCTCGTGAGCGAGGTTTGCACCAACCGCTTTCGAACCGAAAAGCTTCTTCGGACTGTCTTTTATGTCATCGTTATTCATGCCGCTTGGGCGCTTCTCTCCTTATCAGTGCTCGGCGATACGCTCCTTTTCGCAGATAAAACTGAGTATCTCGGGGTCGCGACGGGTACGTTTATTAACAGAAACTCCTTTGCGACATTCATGGGGTTTGGCGTCGTCATCGGGCTTGCGATGATCGTCTTTGAGATGCGCTCGCCTGCGCATCGCTCGCCAAACCGAAAGTCCAAGCGCAAGGGGCTTACTGCCGACGTCGCCTTTATTGGGGTTTTTGTCCTGATCATACTCGCAGCACTTGTTGCATCGGCTTCACGACTTGGCCTTATTTCGACGGTGATCGGCGCTTGGTTCACCATGGTCCTGTTGCTCCTGCGTACCGGTGTCTCAGGGTTACGCGTGTTCGGCTTAACCTCGGCTGTGGTCTTGCTTGGGATCGTTGGGTTTGTTGCTGTATCCGGCGAGGTACTCCTCAACCGCCTCGTCTTTATCTTTGTGGACTCTGATACGCGGATCGAACTCTTTAAACAGACTTGGGATATGGTGCTGGCCTTCAAATGGACTGGCGTAGGACTTGATGCCTATCAAGTTGCTTTTGAGCAGTTTCACCGCGTGGATTTATCTTTCGACGCCGTTTGGGATAAACCGCACAACACATACCTCACGCTCTGGTCCGAAATGGGCTTTGTCGCGGGGTCTCTCCCGATGCTCGCTGTTTTGGTGTCCTTTTTGGTGCTCGTGCGCTCTGTCAGAACGCGCGAACGCAGCTACTTCCCTGCAGCCGCTGCTGCTGGCGTAATCGTACAAGGCGCGATCCACTCCTTGGGCGACTTCAGCCTCGAGATCGCGGCAAATACCTATGTCTTTGTAATTATTGTAGCGCTTGGCCTCGCACGTCGTAGTCGAGCGCGAGAGGTGTAAGATGTTGTTTGGTCGAAAAAAGCAGCCAGAAGGTAATACCCGCCGCATTCTGAAACTGGGTAGCTTCCCAGCTGCGATTTATGCCGTTGGAGATATTCACGGCTCACTTCGACTGTACGATGAAATTGAACGACAAATCGTGGAAGACGGTGCCTTTGTGCCCGGACCAAAGATGATCCTTTGTCTTGGGGATGTTGTTGACCGAGGCCCTGAAACCGCCGGATTGCTAGAGCGCCTCATTGGGCCTGCGCCGTCCGATTTTCAGCGCGTCGTCCTGCGCGGCAACCACGAAGATATGATGCTGCAATTCATCAAGACGCCCGAGCGCCATATGAACTGGATCGATTTTGGCGGAGAGGAAACCCTAGCGTCATACGGTATTCGTCCCGACGGAGCGCGTGGATTTAAGAGCGAAAGCAAAACCCTCAAGCGCAAGCTAGAAGGCGGTATTCCCGAGAGCCACGTCTCGTTTCTTGAAAAGCTTCCGGTCGCACTTGCCGTTGGCCAGTATCTTTTTGCCCATGCAGGTTATGCTCTCGGAAAAGTAGAAGACAGCCAGTCGCTTGAGCAACTTCTTTGGGGGCCGCCTGAGGCTGCTGATACATACCAAGGTGATGAAATTCTTGTGCATGGTCACACGATTGTCGATGACGTCACGATCATGCCAAACCGAATTAATTTGGATATTGGCGCCTACAAGACTGGACGTCTTGCCGCGATGCGGTTTACGGGCACAACTAAAGATAGACAGATTTTAATAGCGAACGGCCGCGATATTGCGCCGACTGTGATTTGAGGAAGAGGTAAGCATGCAAAACGGGCAAGATTTTATTGATCTGCGAGATGTCGTCTCTGTCCTTCGCCGGCAGATTAAGCTCATTGCTGTAACGCTCGTCGTTATACTGGCCATCGCCTTTGTTTATCTGACCCGTGCGACCCCGCTTTATACGGCGACCGCGCTTGTTAAGATTGATCCGCAGGAGACGAACATCCTCGATCCGACCCAAGTTTCGGGGACCAATTCTTCGGTTGAAAGCACTCGCATAGAAACTGAGGTGGAAATCCTCAAGTCCGACAGCCTTGCTATCCAAACCATCCAGCTCCTTGACCTTCAAAGCAGCCCCGAATTCGGTCCTTCGCTTTCGATGACCGAGAAATTCAAGGCTGCATTTGGCTTTGATCTTGCCGCGACCCCGACGGGCACCGAGCTCATGACGGGGACTATTCGTTCCTTCAAGGATGCGCTCTCAGTCCGCCGCCGTGGTCTGACCTATATTGTGGCCGTCGAAGTCACGACGCCAAACCCAGATCAGTCAGCATTGATCGCGAACACGCACGCACAAGCCTATATTCAGGACCAGATTACCAGCCGCAGCAGCACATCGATGGCCTCTCGCGATGTTCTTCAAGGGCAACTCGAAACAGCGCGTCTCCGCCTTGCTAACAGCAATGACGCTTTGCGCAACTACATCGAAGTCAACGTCATTCGACTTGCGGAGGAGACGGGTAATATCGAGCTTGCAGATATTGGTCGCCAGCTACAGGACACTTCGGCGCAACTCGGTCAGTTTGAAGACCAACTCCAATCCGCGCGTCTCGCGATGAGCACCGCCGATTGGTCAACACTAGCCGATCAAATTGGAAGCGACGCGCTCGCTTCGCTCGAACGCCAGCGCCAAACCCTACAGCGACGTCTTGCAGATGCGGGTGAGGGGACTGCGGAAGCCTTTGATCTTGCTGCAGGTCTCGCCAATCTAGAGGAACAACTGGCGACGGCCGGGAATCTTGCGCTGAGCGATCTTGAAACACAGATGCTTGAGGCACAGGACAGCCGAATTGCTCTGATTGACGAAGCACAAAACGCAGTGCTCGAGAGCGAGCTTTCGGCATCCACTTTGGCAGATATCTATAGTCTTCAACAGGAAGCAGGTATCGCCCAGCGTCAGTACGATCAACTCTTGGGCCGTATCCGTGATCTAGAGACCCAAGCGGTTCTTCAAGTCGCAAACAGCCGCATCGTATCAGAAGCGCTTGAACCCTCAAGCCCATCTTATCCCAACAAAAAGCTAGTGCTTGCCCTCGCACTCGTTGCAGGCCTAGGTTTCGGCATCGGTTTGGCTCTGCTCAAAGAGTTCTACTTCGGCGGCGTAACTTCTCCGAACCAATTGCAGAACATCCTTCCGATCCGACTTGGAGGCGTCATCCCAAAGGTCAGTTCAACTGAGGTTGGTGAGCCACTTGCGGACCGCGTGGTGAACGATCCGATGTCACCTTTCTCGGAGAGCTATCGTAAGCTCCGCGCGAGCATTGACGAAGAGATCGGTGATGAAGGGAAGGGGAAGCTCATTCTTGTGACATCCTCGATCCCTGCGGAAGGTAAGTCTACGACCGCACTGGCCTTGGCTCGTACGTACGCCGCAGCAGGGAAAACCACGCTTCTCATCGATGCTGACTTGCGCAACCCTAGTATTAATGGGTTCCTTGGGGCTGAATCTGAAATAGGTCTTTTGGAGTTCCTTCTTGAACGTATGAAACTCTCATCAGTAGGCAGTTCTGCATCCAACAACGGGATGAAGGACGCGCCAGATGTCGAGAAGTTCTATGTGCTTGATCCGATGACGAATGCAGGGATCATCCTAGGCCGCAAAAAATCCAACGTGCCGACCGATGCACCGCTTCAGTCCAAAGCCTTTTTGGAACTCATTCGTGGCGCGCAAAATAGCTTTGATATCATTATCATAGATACCGCTCCGCTGATTCCAGTCGTAGATACGCGCTATGTTGCGCCTCATGTTGACGCAGCTCTTCTTTGCGTCCGTTTCGGAGAGGCGACGCAGTCAGAAGTGCGCGGCGCATATGAGCAACTTGCAAAGGCGACTCGCGGTGAAGCGAAGATCCTGAGTGTCCTGAGCTGCTCCGAAACCAGTAGTCGGGGTTACCGATACGATGGGTATTATGGCTAATTGGGGCCATTTTCTGAGGATTGGCGCCTAAAAAGAAGGCCTAATGACAAGGAACCGACATTTTTGAATGCAGCTCCTAATAGTTTTGTTTGGAAATACTTTTGGTTAGTTGTGCCTGACTAAAGAAGTGGTTCTTACTCGGTCGCATATGTTTGGTTTGAGGTTTTGATCAAAGAGGTTTTTAGATGAAAAAGTTTCTCACCATCGCAGCAGTGGCGGCCACACTTACCGCTGGATCTGCAACAATTGCTTCGGCACAGGCCGCCGGTGCTAGCCGTCTAGACGTTCTGCTCCAGCAGTGTGCTGCTAACCCCGCTTCCTGTACTTCGCCTGCTGTGATGCGCCAACTTGTTGCCGCCGCACGCGCACAGGGTGGTGGTGCTGCTGCAATTGAGGCAAGCATCGCTCGTGTTGTTTCGACCGTTTCGGCTGCGAACGCCGCCGTCGTACGCTCGACCTGCGAAAGCAATCCGGGCGGTTGTGCTGCCGCGACCCGTAACGCTCTGCAGAACGTTCGCACCGCGGCGCAGACCGCTGGAGTATCTACTTCTGTTGTAAACAACGCAGTTGGCGCTGTTATCGCCACGGTTGTTTCGGTTGGTAACTCCGGCACCAAGTCGCAGGCTGTTATGCAGCAAATTGCGGCCGCTGTTCAGCTCGCCGCTGACCCGACTGTTGGCTTCCTTCCCAGCTCGAATGCTGCAGAACAGGCAACTATTAACGCTCGTGTGACCCAAGCCCTCAACGTTCAGCAGTCGTTCAACAACGGCAGCAAAGTTTCGCAGCAAGTTCTCGCACAGCTCGGCAGCGGCAACTAATTTTAGCGAACAAATTTTAAGACATACCCCGCCTTGTGCGGGGTATTTTTATTTTAGCTCCAGACGCAGCTGAGGATGTTCCCCTAATCTGAACTGAAAGCCAAGTCCGTCCAGTCAGTAGGGCTCACCAAGATCTTTGCCGGATTTGTTCGGCGGCGTTTTTCGCTGCGCGTAGTTTGTGATCTTGTTCCAGCAAAGTGCTCAAAATTTCATCATGTGACCGAATGCTCATCTTAGACTGTTCGGCGCGAATTGTAGCCCTCACGACAAGGCCTCTAAATCCTCTTATGGAAAAGCCGCAGATATTCGATGAAATGACTGGTATGGACGACAACGCACCGCGTGCGCCCTATGCCGAATTTAGCGCTTGGTTCGATAGCGAAGACCCAAGCCGCTTGCGCAAAAAACAAAGGGAGGCGGATGATCTGTTCCGCCTCACTGGGATTACCTTCAACGTCTATGGTCGGGCGGAAGCCGCCGAGCGTTTAATCCCGTTTGACATCGTACCGCGGATTATTTCGGGGAGAGAGTGGTCACGCCTCTCACGCGGCATCGAGCAGCGCGTTCGGGCAATCAACGCCTTCCTTTTCGATATTTATCACCGTCAGGAAATCATCAAAGCTGGCCGCATCCCCGCCGAGATGATCGCCAAGAATGCGGCCTTTCTTCCGCAGATGATGGGCGTCAATCCCGCAGGCGGGGTCTATACGCATATCGTTGGGATTGATCTTGTGCGTACGGGGCCTGACGAGTTCTATGTGTTGGAAGACAACGCGCGTACGCCTTCGGGCGTCAGCTATATGCTCGAAAATCGCGAGACGATGCTTCAGATGTTCCCCGAACTTTTCGCCAAGACACGGGTGATGCCTGTCTCCAACTATCCAAAGATGCTACGACGGTCATTGGCGGCCTGTGCGCCTGACATGGCGGATGGGAAGCCCACAGTTGCGGTTCTTACGCCGGGCATCTACAACTCGGCGTATTACGAGCATAGCTTCCTTGCAGATAAGATGGGGGTTGAGCTGGTTGAGGGGCATGATCTTCGCGTGATTGATGGCCGGGTCGCGATGCGCACAACCCAAGGCTACAAGGCCATCGATGTTCTTTATCGCCGCGTTGATGATGATTTTCTTGATCCCCTGAATTTTAACCCAGACAGCCAGCTCGGTGTGCCGGGGATCATGGATGTGTACAAGGCGGGCGGGATCACGATCGCCAATGCTCCAGGCACCGGCATCGCCGACGATAAAGCGATCTATAGCTACATGCCCGACATCGTTGAGTTCTACACGGGCGAGAAGGCGATCCTTCAGAACGTTCCAACGTGGCGATGTAGTGAGCCCAATAGCTTGGCCTACGTGCTCGATAACCTTTCGGACCTCGTGGTCAAGGAAGTGCACGGATCGGGCGGCTACGGAATGCTTATCGGCCCAACGGCGGCGAAGAAGGATATCGAAGCCTTCCGCCGCAAGCTCAAGGCACGTCCTGCCAACTATATCGCACAGCCAACGCTCTCGCTCTCTACTGTGCCGATCTTCACAAAGGCTGGCCTCGCTCCGCGTCACGTCGATCTTCGCCCCTTTGTTCTTGTCAGCCCTGATCGGATTGACATCACGCCAGGCGGATTGACCCGCGTCGCGCTTAAAAAGGGAAGCCTTGTGGTCAACTCGTCTCAAGGGGGCGGGACCAAAGATACTTGGGTTCTGGAAGAGTAAGAGATGCTGGGAAAAACTGCTGGCGGGCTCTTCTGGATGTTCAGATATCTGGAGAGGTCCGAGAATACGGCTCGATTGATCGAAGCTGGAATGCGCATCGCTTTGACGCGCTCGGGGTCCACTGATGAAGAATGGACGAGCATCCTTCAGACGACCGCCGTGCTTGACGGCTACAATGCCGCCTATGACGGGGTAGTAACGCGTGAGGCTGCTATCGATTGGATGCTACGGGATCGCGCAAATCCATCGAGCGTGCTCAATGCCATCGAAGCGGCGCGCAGTAACGCAAAGACGGTGCGCACAGCTCTGACCCGCGAGGTCTGGGAGGCGGTCAACGACTGTTGGATGTCACTCAAGGACGCTCTCTCACGAAAAGTGGCGGATCGAGACTTGCCGCATGTTCTACTTCTTATTCGGCACAAGAGCGCGGTTGTGCGCGGGGCTTTGCATGGCACCATGCTTCGCAACGATATCTTCAACTTTTCGCGCATCGGCACCTTTATGGAGCGTGCGGATAACACCGCGCGCATCCTAGATGTGAAGTATTACGTGCTGTTGCCTTCGGTCGCGGCGGTCGGCTCCTCGCTTGATAACGTGCAGTGGCAGACCATCCTTCGGTCCGTTTCTGCCGAAGGCGGATTCCAGATGGCATACGGGCAGGAACCCCGTGCTCGTGAAATCTGTCAGTTTCTGATCCTAGATCGACGTATGCCCCGCAGTCTCGCGTTTTGTGCTGAAAAGATCTGTTCGAACTTGGGCTATCTGGCAGCAGATTATGGCGAGCGTCTCGAATGCCACGATATGTGCGATGAGATGAGAAAAATGGCGATGGGGCAGGGTATCGACGAGGTTCTGGATAATGGACTTCACGAGTTTATCCAGACGTTCCTCAAAGAAAACGCATCACTCGGTCAGCAGATCGAGATCGACTATCGGTTCTACCAATGACGCAAACCCTCTCAATCGAGCACAAGACGACTTATCGTTACGACGCGCCTGTGCCTTATGCGCTTCTTCAACTGCGGCTTCAGCCAAAGAGCCTTCATGGTCAGACAGTTAAGAGCTGGAGCTTGAACGTTGAGGGCGGGAGCATCGAAGCTGAGTACGACGATCACAATGGCAACCGCGTGGCTTTGGTTAGCTTTGCCCCTGATGTTGCTGAAGTGAATATCTCAAGCGCAGGTTTGATTGAGCTGAGCGAGACGCATGGCGTCCTTGGTGCCCACACCGGATTTGCTCCGATGTGGCTCTTTGAGGGGACAACTCCGCTCACCAAAGCGGGTGAAGCCTGTCGCTCCTTTGTGAGTGCTGCATCGGGCGAGGTAGGGAGCCTCGAGTGGCTTCATAGCCTATCTAACATTATTCGGACCTCTGTCGCATACGAGATCGGTAAGTCCGAGGTACATTGGAGCGCAGAAGAGGCCGCAAAGGCAGGTCACGGCGTTTGCCAAGATCATGCGCATATCTTCATCGCTTGCTGCCGCGCTGCCGGCGTTCCCGCGCGCTATGTGTCCGGCTATTTAATGATGGACGACCGCGTGGAGCAGGATGCTACCCACGCTTGGGCTGAGGTCCATATCGCTGGGCTCGGTTGGATAGGCTTTGACGTCTCCAATGGTATTTCTCCCGATAAACGCTACGTGCGTATCGCGTCGGGGCTGGACTATGCCGAGGCGGCTCCTGTAACTGGAATGCGTTTTGGAGATGCGGCGGAAGTCATGGCTGTACAGCTCTCTGTGCAACAACAATAGGCGGGTTAAATGACGTACTGCGTTGGAATGCGATTGAACCGTGGTCTGATATTCATGTCAGACACGCGCACAAATGCCGGCGTTGATAACATCTCGACATTTCGAAAGATGTTTACCTTTGAGACGGAAGGCGAGCGTTGCGTCACCCTTATGACCGCCGGCAATCTTGCTACGACGCAGGCCGTCATTTCGATGCTCGAAGAGCGTACCAAGGCCCCTGACGAGCGTTCGCCCTCAATTCTTGAAGTCCCGTCCATGTTTCAGGTTGCGCGCCTTGTTGGTGATACCTTGCGTGAAGTCATTTCCCGCAATGCTGACGCGGGGCAGCGGGCTGATGCCACCTTTAACGCGACCGTCATTGTGGGCGGCCAGATCAACGGCGGGGAACCGCGGCTCTTCATGGTTTATCCAGAGGGCAACTTCATTGAAGCGAGCCAAGACACCCCCTTCTTCCAGATCGGTGAGACCAAATATGGCCGCCCGATCCTCGTGCGGGCCTACGATCCAGATATGAGTTGGGAAGCGGCGGTTAAGCTTCTATTGGTGAGCTTTGACTCGACGATAAAAGCCAACCTTTCCGTAGGTTTGCCGCTCGATCTTCAGGTTTATGAGGCAAATGAGCTTGCCTCAGGCCTACACCGCCGCATCGCTGCTGATGATGCCTATTTCAAGACGATCTCAGAGGGCTGGGGTGACGCGCTCAAGGCCGCTTTTGACAGCCTGCCAGACATATATCTGAGCTAGGCGCGGGTTACGCGAGCGACCAGCTTTCGTGTGAAGGGTGCGACGACCAACACGGTTGGAAAGGCCACGATCCAGCTTGGAATCCAGGCAGCAAACCATTGCGCCAAGAAGTAGTCCGTTAGGCCAATCGCCCGAAATGTTGCGATGCCCGATACGACAAACGACATCATTCCAGAGAGCAGAAAGCCAAATAGAATTGGGGCAAAACGAGCAGGGATCATAGGGCACCTCTTTAAACTGCGTCACGTTTCCCCAAGGCGTGAGAAGGGTCAAGGGGTAATCAAAATGACTTGCTCTGGAGTATCGTTCATGCCCTCACTGTTCTGAGGCTCGTACCTTGAGGAGGGGTGGGTGTTTGAGTGGTTCTTAACGCCGATAGATCCAAGCCGTGTTCATGACGTCGGCTTTCTAGTCAGTTGGCATGCGCGGTTCATGACGCTCGCTTGGGTGAACCTTGCTCCGCTTGCCGTCTTTATCGCGCGCTTCTTTAAAGTGACGCCCGATCAGGACTGGCCGATGGTGCTCGACAATGTCTTTTGGTGGAAAGTTCACAAACATGGTCAGACTGCGGTCGTTGTCCTGAGTGGGATTGCGCTCGTGCTGATTTTTATGGCGGAGAAAGCTGGATCAGTTCACGGAAAGCTAGGGATATTGCTTCTTGTTGGTCTTGCGCTTCAGGTCGCTCTCGGCCTCGGGCGCGGAACCAAAGGTGGCCCCACGGCCCCAGCACCAGATGGGAGCCTGCGCGGCGACCATTATGACATGACACCAAGACGGATATTCTTTGAGGTCGTGCACAAGAGCCTTGGATATTTTCTGCTTACCCTTTCCTTGGGGACTGTCATTCTTGGCCTCTGGCAGGCAAATGCACCGCGATGGATGTGGTTTGCGATAGTTGCTTGGTGGGTAGGCTTGCTCGTAGCTTCAATTGTGGCGCAAAGGCGAGGAATGGCGATTGATACCTATCAGGCGATCTGGGGCAATGATCCGAGCCACCCAGGGAACAAGAAAAAGCCGATCGGCTTTGGTATGCGCCGTCCTTAATCCCATTAAATTCCATGGTGATGCTCTTGCATTTTGGTTCGAAATGCCAATAGGTTATGCGCCACGTAACAATTGCTGCGCATGCATTAGGGGATTAATTTGACATCATTAAACCCTAAGTCGGGCACGCCGATCCAGACCCCATGGGCGGCCATATACTGCTTGTCTGTACTGACATTTGTTCTGGTTGCTTCAGAGTTCCTACCTGTGAGCCTCCTCAGTCCAATTGCGGCTGAATACGGTATTACTGAGGGGCAGGCGGGGCTTTCGATCACTATTAGCGGCGTCTTTGCGGTCGTGACGAGCCTATTTGGCAATGCAATGTTGTCGAAGTTTGATCGCCGCATCGTTGTCTTGAGCTATACTGCGATCCTTGTCGTTGCGGGTATTCTGACCGCTGTTGCACCTAACTTTGTGATCTTCTTGATTGGTCGTGCTCTTATCGGGGTGACTATCGGAGGCTTTTGGTCCATTTCAACTTCGGTGCTGGCGCGCCTTGCCACGCCTCATGACCTTCCAAAGGCGATTGCCTTGCTACAAGGTGGAACGGCGCTCGCCACAGTGCTCGCGGCACCCCTCGGTAGCTTCCTTGGCGGCCTCTTTGGATGGCGCGTTGCATTTTTTGCTGTCGTTCCTGTCGGTCTCATAGGGCTCCTTTGGCAATATTCGGTTCTTCCAAATATTAAGGCAGAGCGTCCTGTTCGGTTACTCGACGTTGTTTTGGTCTTTAAAAGTCGCATCTTTTCGATCGGTATGCTTGCTACGGGCCTGATCTTTATGGCGCAGTTTGCCTTGGCAACTTACATTCGACCCTATCTCCAAGACGCAGTCGGTCTTGAGGTGAATGCACTGTCTCTCGTGCTCCTTGTATTCGGCATTGGCGGCTTCTTGGGGACCGTGGTTTCAGGTCCATTCATTCGAGATTACCTTTCTGCTACAATGATTGGCTTGCCGATCATGCTTTCCATCTTTGCAGGTTTGTTGGTTTTCGCCTTCGAGCTGCCGTTGGCGGTTGGCGCTCTCTTCCTTTTCTTCGGACTTTTTAGCTCGCCTATTCCGATTGCATGGGGCACTTGGATGACGCGTGTCATTCCGAATTCGCTTGAAGCAGGTGGATCAGCACAGGTCGTCTTTATCCAGCTTGCCATCGGCGGTGGGGCATTTGTTGGCGGGGCGTTGCTTGATCGATTTGGATGGCAGAGCGCTTTCTGGCTCTCGGTTATCCTCTTTGTCTTTGCCGCGCTCACAGCGTATTGGGCGCGGCCAAAGTCCTAGGATAAAGCAACGCGGCGCACCTTATAATGCGCCGCTTTTCGTTAGTTAGTTACAGTCGGCCTCGTCCCACCAACCATCGCGGATTTTGCCCATGGTGTTGTTGAGCACCATTCCCGCAATCGTGCCAAAGCCGAATTTTTCTTCATCCCCTACCACCAGCGCGAACTTACCGGAGTTCGAAGCGTTGGACACTTTGATGTAATAGGTGCCGGCCTCGTACATGCGGTCGGAAAGGAAGTCTTTGCCAATTTCGGGACCAACCCAATACCATGTCTTGCCGTATTCTTCATACCATGCCCACCACGCGGCACTGTTGCCTTTGCGGCCATCAATGCGCTTGAGGTCCTGGTCGAGGACGTCAAGGTCAAAGGTCTGCTGCAGGCTACAGCCTTCAAGTTTTGGAGCTGTCAGCCCAGTGTAGAACTTGAAAGGTACGTCGGACGTGATCTGATAGTACTGAGGTGCGCCTGTGAGCTCCGAGAAGATCGCTTTGGAGTGTTCAGGATTCTCAACGACATAAGGTGCTTCCACCGACATCGGCGATTGACCCTGATTGATGACAGGCGCGTGCGCCGCGGCTGACGTCGCGAAGGCAATTGCCAGAGATGATACGAGAAAACGCATGGCGAGCTCCTTAAACGTTTTTTCTGATACGCATCTATGGAGGATTTGGATCAGTCCGAGTTGGGCTTGTTGCTCCCAAGGAACAATCGATCGACCGAAAGATGTCCGCCGCCTGTTACAATAAGTACGAGAAGCATCCAGACCCACATTAATCTTTGGTCGGCAATAATCGCGTCAGGAAAGCGGTCGAAGACTGCGCCGATTGTCTCTGCGCCAAGTCCATGGCCATAGATGTCTGTTAATGTCATTACCGCGATGAACCCGATCATCGCCACGGCCGAAAGGCGTGTGAAGAGCCCAATGAATACCATGAGCGGAAGTAAGAACTCCGCAATTGTGCCAAGTGCAGCGATGAGGTGATAGGGCACCGCAAGCAAAGTTGGATCATAGCCCAAAGCTTCCATCTTCTTGGGAAATATCTGTGCGTAGGCATTAAGCGAAATGCCAAATCCATCCACCTTAGTGAGCGCCGAAGACCAGAAGAATTTGAGCAAGATCGAGGCGAAGACCAAGCGCGTGCCGAGGCCGAGAAGTGCGTCGCCACCTCGAAATGGTGTACGTTCAATCTTTTTGATCGTGTTGGCGATCTTGCTCAAAATCTGGGTGGACGAGTGAGCGTTAGTCATTCGCATGTGTCCTTTCGATGAGAGCCCCCGAAGAAAACAACGCGGCAAGGATCTTGGGGGCAGTTGAGGTTTCGGGCAGCGCGTCTCCCAGCTTTGAACCACCGCTAAGGGCCTCAAGCGTCTGAATGGTCCCGTGAGGCGCAGCACACATCTGGAGCGACCAAAATGGGCGTGTGATCAGCACTGGGCCCACCGGAGCATCTACCAGCGGAACTTCATTTGAATTGCGTGCCCAGATGGCGAGTGCGGGATAGGTGGTGCCCAGTATGCGCACAGAGGGGTGGATACCAAAGCGGAGGTTGCCCAACTGATCAGGCGTCAGTCCTGCAAGCAGCGCAGGATCAAAAGGCGTTTGATCGCTTGAATGATAAGCCTCGCGCCGCGCTTGTTCGATCTGGGCTACTTCGCCCAAATAGGGGAGGTTTGAAACAGGCGAAAATCGCGAAAGCCACGCTGGGAATGCGTCACCGTATAAGGCCATGATGGGCGAGGTGGGAGGATGTTCCAGAATGAACTCACGCGCCATCGCCGCGAAAAACGCGTCACCGACGAGCTTTGCGATTACAGGAAAGGCCTCGGTCAGGCTTTCGACCAAAGAGACCGTCACATTGTTGCGATAGACGTTGAACCGCCTTAGCACCGACGATCCGACTGGGGCGCTTAACACATCAGGATAGGGGGTGTCGGCGTCTACTACAGCCCGCGCGAAGTCTGATTGGCGGCTCATGCGGCGGCCTTCGCTTGCAGGACTGCATTTGCTCGCGCGGCCTCTTGCTCTAGTGTCGCAAAGTCAGGCACATCGTTGTCCCATTCGATCAAAGTTGGGCGGGGGCCAATCTGACCGATGGTGCGATGATACAGCGCCCAAACGGGATCGGATACTTCGGCGCTATGGCTGTCGATGAGAAGGATGCCGCTTTCGATTTCTTCTTCATGGTATCCAGCCAAATGGATTTCGCCGACAAGCTCGAGCGGGTAAGCGTCGAGATACTCTTCTGCCGATTGGCAGAGGTTGGTTGCAGAAATAAAAACATTGTTGATGTCGAGAAGCATGCCGCAGCCTGTGCGGTGTGCGACCTCGCTCAAAAACTCGGTTTCAGTAAATGTGCTTTCCTTAAAGAAGAGATAGCTCGACGGGTTCTCTAGTAACATTTGCCGACCCAAAGCGTCTTGAACCTCATTGATATGAGAGCACACAGTTTCGAGCGTTGTCTTTGTATAAGGGAGCGGAAGGAGATCGTTGTAATAGGCTCCACCATGTGAGGACCAAGCAAGGTGCTCAGAAAACTGTGCCGGCGTTAGCCAGTCCATCAGCGTTTTGAGCATTTGAATATGTCTCGGATCAAGACGCCCTTCGCCTCCAATTGAGAGTCCCACTCCATGCGCCGAGATCGCAAACCGCTCAGAGAGTTCGGCCAGCATGGCGCGGCGCGGGCCACCTTCTACCATGTAGTTCTCTGCATGAACTTCGAGCCACGTCACCGCACCGGGCGAGGCAAGATCGCTGTAGTGCACGGGCTTAAATCCTACGCCTGCGCTCATCGGTAGTTTTGTGAACTGCATGTGTCTTCTCCGAAGGCTGGGGTAATGGTGCACGGCAGTCCACTGCCGCGCACCAATTCTTGATCATGCCTGCGGAAGATCGCGGTCTAGTTCCATCAGCGAGCCCATGCGGGGGGTGCCATCATCCATAGCGGGGAGTTCAATCTCAGCACACGTCCCTTCGGGAACAAGTGTCCAAGCATTACCTTGGTAATCGACCTTAGACGTTCCAGCACATGAGGTGCCCGGACCAGCAGCGCAGCCATTCTCACCAGCAAGAGCAATACCAAAGCACTTTTCCTGACCTGCGGCATGTGCAGGGATAGTCATCTGGGCCAAACCCGCAGCAAAAACAGCGGCAAGGGTGAGGGTTTTCTTATCTACGGTCATTCTTCAGTCTCCAGTTTTGAGGCAGAGCTCATCGTCTGCATCAAGGCATTCGCAGGGACTGTGCATTTTGTTACGGCGCTCGCTTTAGTGTGAAGCGGGGCGCTGAAACTGAAATATTTTTAGCGCGGTGTAACGGATGCGGAGTTGCTCGCGTATACAGAGGCATGACATCGCAAGATCATGAGATTGAAGACCTAATGCGCAAGGGACTGACGGGGGACCGTCGGGCCTATGCTCAGTGTCTCTCGCTTCTTGCGCCCAGAATGCGTGCAATGGCGCGCAGGGATCTTGCAGCCTCCCAGTGGCATCTTGTGGAGGATGTGGTGCAAGAGGCGCTCCTGTCGATCCACCTTAAGCGCGGGAGCTGGGAAGAGGATCGACCTTTGATGCCTTGGGTACGCGTGATCGTGAGACATAAGGCGATCGATTTGCTGCGCAACGTTCGGAGCAAAGCCCCGCATGAGCCGATTGAGGATCATGCAGAATTGGGCGCCCCTGTGAGCGATCCGTTGGCTGGCTTGCACCTTGAGCAAGCGCTTTCGCGTCTTTCTGAACGGGATGCTGCATTGGTTAGGGGGCATGCCGTCGAAGGTCTCGATGCAG
Organism: Marivivens sp.; assembly: GCA_038133925.1. Lineage (GTDB taxonomy): Bacteria > Pseudomonadota > Alphaproteobacteria > Rhodobacterales > Rhodobacteraceae > Marivivens. Next base: position 16,910 of record JAYPUF010000006.1, read on the forward strand.
AAACGCTTTCAACGACCTTTAATATGGCGCCAGGTGCACTGCGCGTCGCGCTACATCGCGCTCTGAGGCGACTGGCTGAAATGGCGAGAAAGGATGAGGAATGGAAACCGATGAGCTAATCGCAACGCTTGCCGCTGATGCGACACCGCCAAAGCGTCCCAAGCTTGTTGTCCGCGTCGTCTTGGGGGCGCTCATAGCGGCCGTTCTAATGTTTGTTTTCTGGGGCGTGCGCTCTGATTTGGCGACCGCGCTCCAAACCGGCGCGGTTCAGTCTAAGCACATCTACACCGCTTTCCTTGTTTTGGGCCTCGGCATCTTGATGACAAAATATCCCATGGCCGAGACAAAGCGCTTTCTCCCGATCTCGCTGGCTCTCGGTGCCATTGCCGTAATGTGGCTGGTGTCGGTTGCCCTTGGCGGTGACCCAATGGGGCAAACAGCGCTGAGCTGTGTCGCCTCCATCCCGCTTCTCGCGCTTCCCATAGGCGGTCTGCTCATCACGGGCCTGCGCCATAGCGTTGAGCCTTTTGCGGCGCACCGAGGGTTCCTCGTAGGGCTCTTTTCGGGCTCAGTATCAGCAGCCGTTTATGCCGTTCATTGCTTCGAGGATGCTCCCGCGTTTTTCCTCTTATGGTATACCCTCGGGATCATGCTGAGTGGCGCAATCGGGGGGGGTGTCGGGAAGCGCTTCTTGAACGTCTAGGCGCGCGACTGACTTTCTACTTTTGGAGCCACGGCGCATTTTTGTTGGACAGACCTGCAGCAAAAGGAAGCATTTCTGGTCTGAATCGAGCAGTCTAGAGCGGAGCACGAGGGTATTCGTCAAATGGGCCTATCCGAGGCCAATCTTCAATTCTTGCAGCTCAAGAGCGAATGGCTCATGGATAAGCAAATCATTGAGATCACGGGGCATCAGCACGAGAATTCGGTTGCTCAACATATGTCGCGGATCGCGACCAAGCTTCGAACAAAAGATGACCGCAAAACCATCGCCAAGGCCTCAGCTTTGGACCTCCTCCGGGATCAGCACCAAATCGGTCTGAACATTGTTAAGATTGAAGAAAACGGAAAGTTGGTTGCCAAGCAAGAGGGCCGGCTCGGCGAGATCGTCTAGCGACATGCGGATCTTCACATCTGCTCACGAAGTTCCCAAAGCAAGCCGTCTGCAAGTCGTGTTTTCTAAATTGCGCCGCCTTGGAAAAACCGCGAAAGCCTTGCAAACCCTGGGATATGGGTGCTCGTGCCGCCGTCTGCCGCAAAGGCTTGGCCCGTAATGTAGCGCGCTTCCTCCGAGGCAAGGAAGGCGACGAGATGGGCGATGTCGTCGGGGCCTCCGAGATAGGGCGTCAGCGTTTCTTCCTCGACAGTTTCGCGCAGCTCTTGGGGTAGGTGCGCAAGGGCTGCCTCGGTTCCTGTCAGTCCCGGCAGCACTGCGTTGGCACGGATGCCACGCTTGCCGTGTGATGTGGCAATCGAGCGTGTCATCTGGATCACCGCGGCTTTGGACGCAGAGTAGGCGGCCTGAATGATGTTGCCCTGTAGAGCAAGGTTTGAGGCGGTGTTGATGATGACGCCTGAGCCTTGTGCTGACATGACCTTGAGCGCCTCACGGCAGGCAATCATTGTGCCGCGCGTGTTGACCGCAAAGGTCATATCCCAATCACCTGTATCCATGTTCTCAATGTCGCCATCCCGCATCGCCATTTCTGGCGTGAGAAGGGCGGCATTATTGTCGATGGCATCAAGGCGACCAAAGTGGTCAGTTGTCTTGCGGATCATGGCTTTGATGCTTGCTTCATCGGCGAGATCCACGTGAACTGCGATCGCCTCTGGTATCGTCTCAGCGACTGCGCTGGCCCTTTCGAGGTTCAGATCGGCAACGACGATCTTTGCGCCGTTTTCGCCCATGATGCGACAGACCGATGAGCCGATGCCTCCGGCCCCACCTGTGACGATGGTGACTTTGCCGTCTAATCTGTAGGCCATCTTAAACCGCTCCGTTTTTGGCAATCGTAGCAAGGAGTTGGGCCGTGCCTTTTGGGGTGCGCTCAAAGGTTTCTCTGTCGACGGAATAAAGGCCCAGCTTTGGCCCGTACCCAAATATCCACTCAAAGTTATCCATGAGCGTCCAGTGCAGATAGCCGATCACTGGAACATCCTTGGTTGCATCGGCGAGGTGACCAAGAGCGGCCTCGACAAAGTCGAGCCGCTTTGCATCGTCTTCAGTGCTCATACCATGTTCGGTTACAAGCACTGGGACACCTGTCTCTGAATGACTGTAGCGAACACATTCAACCAGTGAGCGCGCGTCGGTGTTGTTGAACAGCCCATGAGGCGCTTCGCCGCCGTCAGCGCCGCACTGGCCTTCGCCATTGTAGTAAATGCGTTCGTAATTCTGCACGCCGATGAAGTCGTCGTCTTTTGCGATCTGGAACCAACGCTCGTAACACTCTACGCGCTTGCGATCTCGGAAGGAGCTATCGTGGCCGACAACCTGATCATCGGTAATGGCAATCGAAAGGCCAATCGGTAGGTTAGGTTTGATTGATTTGACCACTTTGCGGGCCGCAACATGGGCGAGGGCAAGTCTGTCCTCAAGTGCTACGATCTCTTCCTGCAATACCACATTCGCAAGGCGATAGCGTTCTACACCCGCAGCTATGGTGGCAGCTTCAATGGTCGCGCGCTCTAAGTCGCGAACGAACTGGGGCAGGCCCGCAAAGCTCAATAGACGCGCCAAATTTGGCTCATTAAGCGTAACAGCGTAATCAATCCCATCTCCGAGATTGCGAATAAGATGTTCGACGTAGGCTTCAAACTTGGTGATGGCGTCTTCGGCAAACCAACCGCCTTTTGCGGCAAACCAATGCGGTGCGGTGAAGTGGTTTAATGTAACCGCTGCCTTGAGCCCGCGTGCGTGACATCCATCGATGATCGCGCGGTAATGCTCTAGCGCCGCAGGGTCATAAGTTCCTTCGGTTGGTTCAATCCGCGCCCATTCGATGGAAAAACGAAAGGCGCTCAAGTTCATTGATTTTACGATGTTGAGGTCTTCTTCCCATCGTACAAAGCTATCGCAGGCTTTGCCTGAGCGCTCCTTAAATACCGAAGGGGTCACGTTTTCCGCGAACCAAGTGTCAGAGGTCGTGTTGTCGCCTTCGATCTGATGACCAGCGGTCGAAACACCCCAAATGAAGTCTTTAGGGAAAGTTTTTGTCATATTACTCACTCTGGAAAATTGGATGCTGCAAGAATTTCTACAATGAGGCCACATGGGTCGCGGAAAAAGAACGCGGCAGCAGGGGCGCGTTGATCACCGGCGATGAGGCAGGGGTTTTCTTCATTTCGCATCGGATCACCGGGGCGGCGTACGATGCCAACAACGGAGCAATCATCTCGCGCGAATAGAGTTTCGAGGGCACGCTGGCAGTCACTCACTGAAAAACAGGGATGTTTCGTGCCTTGTTCGGCAAGGTCTGTGTTTGGGGCAAGGCGATGCTCCGGGATAGGTTTGCTCCCCGCTTTTTGAAAGAACTCGAGACGTGCATCGCCTTTGCGCAGAAAGCAAAGATGTGTGTCGATTGGGGCGATATACTTGCGATCCTCAAGATGAAAGCCCATCACTGAGGTCCAAAATTCTATAGCTTTATCAATGTCTGAGACGGAAAATCCGACATGATGGTGCCTGAGATCGGCAAAGACTTCAGCCATCAAATCCTCCACAAGATGTGTCTGAAACCGAGCGATGAACGCTCTTAATTGGTTAAACGTATAAATAACTATTTTTAGATTCGGCAAGGAGGGCACATCAATGTTCCCCTGTTTGGAGAAGGTATTGGCTGGCTAAGGCATGCGATAAGTGCACGGTTTAAACGTTCTAATCGTTGTCTCGATCAAGAAGGGCTAGCGCCCGCCAGTGCATTTGCTACTCTCTGTCCATGCCCGAAATGAACGACATCCATCGCCTCTTGTCTGTTGGTGAACCATTGAGTGACCCGAGCGACCCTCGTGTCGAAGCTCTTGGTGCGCTTGCCCGTGCAATGGGGCCTGTCGCACCGGACCGCGACGCCCCCGTGCGCGAGGTCATGGCGCGACTTGGTGACAACTGGTCTGCACTTATTCTCAAGGTGCTTGAAACGGGGCCTTATCGACATGCAACGCTGAAACGCGTGATCGGGGCCTTGGCGTCCGAGGGCGAGATTTCCCAGCGTATGTTGACCCTTCGGCTACGCGCATTGGAAAGGGATGGGTTCGTCGCCCGTGAGGAACTTCCCACTGTTCCGCCGAGGGTGACTTATTCACTGACACCGCTGGGGCAGGGGCTAAGCGCCGTTTTCGGCCAAGTCCTCGGGTGGATCGAGACGCACGAGCAAGACATCCAAAGCGCTCGCAAGCGTTTTGAAGATGACCTTTAGCGCTGTGCGCTTTCAAGTCCTGCGGTGACAAAGTCCAAAAGCACTGGGTATGCCTTGGCGCTGTCACTCGCGGTAACGCTGCCGTCCGTTAACTGATCTACACGGGCGTGACGCGATGCAGTTGCCAACATTGCCGGAAGCATCATTGCAAAGCAGCGATGAATTGCGTCTGTGTCGGCATTGGGCATCGCGTCTTGGAGTTTTGCGATGAAAATCTTGGCCGTCGGGTCGAAGTACTTACCCAGCAACGGAAGCCAACGTTCGCTATCTCCGAGACGAGCGATAACGCGGAAATAGTCGGGCCACCCAGTATCGCTTGTCGCCTTCTCAAACAGAGCGGAGAGAAAAGCATCCGCAATCTGCCGCACACTCGGTTGGTTTAGCGCTGCGAGCCGCGTCTCTCGGTCAGTGCAAAGGATTTTGGCGCGACGCGCGACCACTTCCTCAAAGAGGTTCTCCTTGGTTCCGAAGTGGTAATTGGCAAGTGCGAGTGTGACTTCAGCCAGTTCGGTAATTTCACGCAAGGATACTGCATCGAAACCTTGCGCCCCAAAGAGCACCTCAGCAGCGTCCAAAATCTTGGCTCTGGTCCGATTTCCGTTCGAACGAGTGAGGCCAGCCTTACGTGTCATCTACCATCCATGTATCGGTTTTTCGGATACAAAGCGTCCGAATTAGTGATTTTTTCGTTGATTGGCTAAGTGTATAAATAAGCCAAGGCGTAAGGAAAAGCTTGTTTACTCACGATTCGAGGATTCAGGAGGGGCTCGAATGGGTTCTAAAAACGGTAAGCGCCTGATAGGGAGGAATAAGTAAATGAAACTAAATACGAAATTGAAGTCGGTCGCTCTTGCTTCCGTCGCAGCGACCGCGCTGGCGTCTGGCGCTCTTGCAGCCGACGGGCTCGCGTTTTCGCCGCTTTCACTCGACATTCCGGCCCTAAAAGGCCTCTCCGAAGGGGTAAAGCACGTCGGCGGTGATATGGGGTATGATGTAGTTGTTCTCGACCCCAAGTTCGATCCCACCCTACAGCAGCAGCAGCTTCTTCAGCTTATTGAGACTGGCCGCGTAAAGTCCGCATGGGTCATTTCGGTGAACCCCGGTGCGATGGGCGAGGTCATCGACGCAGCACAGCGCAATGGTGTGGTTCTGGTCGTGAACGGTCTTCCCGAGGAATATGGCCTTGATGGTATGACCGCAGGCGTGACCTTTGCGAACATTGACTATGCCGATTACGGCGGCAGCGGTGGTGACCTTGCAGCTCAGTGCGCTAACGAAGTCCTCGGCGGCACCGGCAAAGCGCTCTTGTTCCAAAACAAAGAGGGCGTTGCGGGTAAGGAAGCTATGGAATCTGCAATGGCAGAACGCCTTGCAGCTGGTGCACCCGGTGTCGAGGTCGTCTCGAACATCATCGCAACAGAACGCGCTGATGCGCTCAACAAAGTAAGCCAAGTTCTTCAGGCAAATCCTGACATCAACGTCGTCATTTCTGTGAATGACGAAGGTGGTCTTGGTGCACTTGGTGCCTTTGAAGCGGCAGGCAAAGAGATCCCTTGCCTTGTTGACCTTGGCGGCAACGACGAAGTCATCGCTGCGGTTGAAGCAGGCGATATGTATGGTGCAGTCGCTCTGAACTTCGGTGCAGACTTGATGCAAACATTCGAAGCGCTCAAGATGATGGCAGCCGATCCGTCTGCAGACGGTCGCCAGCAGTTTGTGCCGCTCGACAGAAAAGTTCGCCCGTAATCAATGACTAATTCTACTCAACATGACGGCAGCGCGGAATCCTCCGCGCTGTCCCAGTCTTCGACTGCCAATGATGAACATAAGCTGCCGTTTAATATTGCAGCTTTGGTTTTTGTTCGAGAACGCGGGATCATCGTCCTTTGGCTCATGCTGCTCGCGTTCTTTACCGTTTGGGATTGGCCCTATTTTGCCTCCGTTCCCAATGGGCTCTTGATCCTTCAAGCCGCTTCACTTACCGCAGTTTTTGCACTTGGCGTTGCGATTGGCGTAATTTCAGGTGCGCTTGATCTTTCGGTTCCCGGTACTGCTGCGCTTGCTTCCGTCATTGCAGGAAGCCTGATCGTTGCGGGAACTCCCGTTTGGATTGCACTTTGTGTCGCTCTCATGGTTGGCGCAGCGGTAGGGTTGGTGAATGGTCTAATCACTCAGACTGGACTGAACCCGCTTGTTGTCACCATTGGCACGCTTAGCATCATGACCGGCGTCGCTTCAGTCATTTCGGGCGGTTACAATATCTCTGGTCTACGTGTGCTCAAGTTTATGGGGACTGCGCGCTACCTCGGCATCCCCAGCCATGTTTTCATAGTTGCTTTCGTTTATCTTGTTGCCACGTTCTTTATGACTCAAACCCGTCACGGTGTCCGTTTGATCGCTGTGGGTGGCAACCCTGAGGCTGTGCGCCGCGTGGGTATTAATGCTAATGCCTACAAACTATTGGGTTTTGTCCTTTCTGGGGTCCTTGCAGCTCTTGCTGGTCTTATGCAGACAGCGCTGGTTACCGAAGCGAGCCCACAAGCCAGCCCCGGTATCATCTTCCAAGCGCTGACCGCTGTGGCTTTGGCTGGCGTTTCCCTCGCAGGCGGGCGGGGAAGTCTGCCCAAGGTTCTTGTGGGTGCCATCGTTCTCGCAACTATCTCTGACGGCCTGACCGTCAAAGGCGTTCCACCTTATTGGGCGACAGTCGCGACCGGTGTTTTGATGATCGGTGCGCTGATGCTCGACAAGATCCTCACAATCACAATCTCGGAACGTCTTGTGTCTATCGGCAATATGTCTGTCCACGGCGGATCAAAAGGGAAGGCTGCGAAATGAGCAATTCATATGCACTCCGTTTGACCGGTATCGACAAGCATTACGGCTATGTTCAGGCGCTTGAAGACGTGGACTTCCACGTTCGTCACGGCGAGGTCGTCAGCCTGCTTGGTGACAACGGCGCAGGTAAGTCGACGCTTTTGAAGGTGATGTCAGGGGCGCACCGCGCATCCTCAGGCACCATAGCAGTTGACGGCAAGCCTGTGAACTTCCAGTCGCCTCATGATGCCTCGAAGGTGGGTATCCAGATGGTTTACCAAGACCTTGCTCTGGTCGAGGCACTGGATATCGCAACCAACCTCCAGCTAGGTGAAGAGAGCTTGCGGGGCTTTCCTTGGAACCTCTTTGGCGTCCTCGATCGCAAGAAGATGCAGCGCGACAGCATTGCACAACTCGATCGACTAGGTGTTCGCACCGCACCTCCGACGCGGCCTGTGGAAATGCTTTCGGGCGGACAGCGTCAGGTCGTTGCCATCGCACGTGCTGCTGTTCGTGTGCTCGAAACACATGGCTCGGGCGTGATCCTTATGGATGAGCCTACTGCGGCGCTGGGGTACGAGCAGACCCAGATGGTTCAAGAGCTCATTCGCCGTATGGCGGATGAAGGGATTGCGATCGTGCTTGTAACCCACAATTTGCCACTTTGCTTTGAAGTGTCTGACCGGATCGTTGTTATGAACCGTGGCCGCAAGCTTGCTGATGTGAAAGTCGCCGACACCGACCGTGATAGCGTCGTGGGCTGGATCACGGGCGCAAAGGAAGCGCGGATCGACGAGTAAAATCAGTCGACTAGAGCCAAAGAAAACGGGGCGGTCTTGATTGGCCGCCCCGTTTTCATTTTCAGAGTGTTATGCTGTGCCGGCCAGCAGGATAACCGGTCTCGTCCCCGTCCTTAAGAGACAGATCAAAGGGCACAGGACTCTCAATTTCGACAGCGGCCCCTTTGAAATTCACACGGATCGGGCCATGCGGTGTCGGCGCCGTGCCTCGTGCACTTGTCAATCGGCCAAGTCGCGGAGCGATCCGAGCGAGGCTATAGCCGGCTTCGGCGGGTGTGATGCCAAGAACGCTAAAGACGAGGTCGCGTGTTGGTGTTGACGACCAACCGTGAACGCGCGTGCCCGTTCCCCAGTTTTCACCGAAGGTATCGTATCCGTCCCCCAGAAACTCGTTCCAGCGTAGGATGAGATCAGGGAGCATCGCGGCATGTCCAGTCGCAGTGACCGCGTCATGCACGACATAGGACATAAAGGGTTCGGCGATGACGATCTCATTTTCGACATCCCAGTCAGGGACAAGGCCACCGCGGGTCATTCGGCGGAAACGCTCTGCATGTTCGCCGGGGGCAGGGGTGGCACCTGGGAACATCCAACTGCGCACAACCAGTTTACTCGGATCTGTGATCGTTTTGATGATGCGATCATGACGCTCTTTGGGGGCAAGGCCCGCGACGATTGCAATTGCGCCTGCGAGCTGGTTGATTGGACGCTGCTGCACGCCATCGACACAATGGTCAACGTAGGTTCCGCGTTCTTCATCCCAGAAACGGTCAAATCCGCTTTGCACGCGCTCATAAAGCCCTTCGGCCCAAGAGCGGCTGGCATTCTCACCCAGCCATTCTGCCATTTCTGCGAATTCCTTGAGCCCGCGCGCCCAGAGGCTCGTAACAATTGAGCTCTGTGCCTCAGAGTAGAGAGCGGACCAGTCGATAAGGTTCCATTCTGGAACGTCTTGGAGCACTCCGTCACGAGTTAGGAATGGCAAATACCAGCGCAGGATACGTTCGGCCGTGGGCATGAACTCTTTGACGCGATCCTTGTTTCCGACGTAGCGATAGAGGTTCCAAACGCCGTGAATCCAATGGAGCGACCAGTCAGGAATGGTAAAGCCTTCGCCATGCTCTACGTCGCCAGCAACGCTCATCGGAAGGATGCCGTCCGGTCGCGGCGAATTCCCAAGATCAAGGTAGTGCTCTGCAAGTCGCCAGTCAGAGTTGGTCGCGAGGTGGACCATCTGATGCACCACAGCGTCGCCGACCCAAGCGCGTTGTTCACGCGTCGGGCAATCTAGGAAGCCATCCCAAGAGTTAAGCGCTACGGTGCGCTTGCCTGCATTATAGAGCCTCGTGACCTCAGGATCGCTGCAGTCGAAATCCGCATCGCCCGACCACGGGTAATGGTGCTCACGGACTTTGAAGTCTTCGAGAGCCACTTCACTCCGCGCGCTATGGATCAGGACATAGGCGAAGCGAAACCCCTTTTTGTCAAAGACGCGATGGGTGTCGCTTTCGCCTCTCGCAATATAGCGATTGCCGCCTGCTGCCCCAAACTCGGGCGGGCGCGTTACATGCTGCTCGGCGTAGTAAAACTCGAACACAGTGCCTTTGGGGGCACTTACCGTAAATTCGACAAAGCCAGCAGTGATTTTACCCATGTCGAGCCGGACAACCGAATGCCCGCTGTTTGCATCGACACAGAGCGGGAGGCTGGCTGACGTCCAATCTTTTATCGCACGCGCAGCCCCTTCTGTTCGTACCGCAGGGGCAGGGGACGTGAGGGAGGGTGTCGCCTCGGAAGTCGCATAATCCACTGATGCAGGTGCTAGCATTTCTCCATCGAGATGGGCGATGCCGCGTTCGAGCATTGCACCATATGGATCGGTCGGTGGGGTCGAACGTCCACGTCCGCCGATATGGATGGGTGTAACGACCTGAGCGGCTAGCCATTCGCTGTCATCGAAGCCTGCAGTGTTCCAATCGCTTTCTTCTTCTCGAGCATCAAAGCTTTCGACAGCCACACCACGCAGAATATCTGGGGCGTTAGGGTGACGTGCATCCTCGCTCCAGCCGCGGCCAAGGCGTGTGCGCCAGCTCTCATCGGAAAGGAGCCACTCGCCGCCGATATCGGCCTCAAAGACCAAGATACCGGATTTACCGAGCATGCCGTTTGCGACTGCCGGCGCCCAATCTGTGCGAGGCGTTCCGTTGTATTTGACCAAGATCGCAATCGAGTTCTCGCCTTCGCACAAGTAGGGTGCGAGGTCATAGGTGTCATACCGCATCCGCCGTGGCTGGCTCCGAGCGGGGCCAAAGCCAACAAACTCACCATTCACCCAAAGCATATACCGACTATCAGCGCTCAGCCGCATGGGCGCGCGGCTTGGAACATTCGCAATATTGAACGACTTACGGAACATCCCATGTGCCTCTGGACGCGGGGCATTGTCCCAGTGAAAGGGTGAGCCAGGCTGGATCGGGGCTTCGCCGACCCAGATCCAATTGCCATTCCAACGTATTTCGGGGAAGTCCTGTGAAGTAATGTCCATAGCTTTATCCAATATTTAGATATCGAGCGCCAAGGCCCTGACCCTCGATTGTGAGATCGCTGAACGGGTTACGGCGGGTATCGGTTACGACCTTGTAGAGCTGATGCAGCGTGGGGAGGAACACTTCCCAGTTTCCAATCTCGCCAGCAGCGTGGGCGGCCCAAATCTTTCCGTCAGCTTCCGTTTCAGGCTTCTTGGCGCCCACCGCGGTCGACTTTCCGGTCACACCAGCATCAGACGGGGACCATTGATGAAGCCGATAGCCAAGCGGTTCCTTAGTCTCCATGCTCTCTTCATCAAAGCCGAGACCTGCGACGATCATCACATGTGTATGGCTGATCACATTTCGTAGCGCATCTGGGACGTCTTCGAGCTTTTCAAAGCGGATATAGAGGTCTTGCCGTCTTCCATCGTCCCAAGTCTGGGGCGCATTGTGGATCGCACCAAGCGGGTTGCCATGCAGTGGGGGGCGGGGCCAGCTCAAGGGCTCATGCTGCTCAGGGTGCCAGAGGATGAACCCTTTTTCCATGTTCGACCAAAACCAGTCTATCTGGGTTGCTGTAACGCCGGAAAGGCTCCAGTCGATGTGAGTGCCAACCTCATCAAAACTGACTGAATACTGCATCTTACTCGTTCCAGTAGATCAAAGGCTGACCTGCAATTGGGCTTTGGAAGTAGGGGATCGTGGTGCCTTGAAGCGTACCAATGTAAATGGTCGAAAGGTCAGCGCCGCCAAAGGTCAAAGATGCCATCCATCGTGCTTCTTTGCCGCCACAAGCCTGCATCAGGTCAGGCGTTACCTTTCCTTCTTCCCATGCTTTGTCGAGCCGAGCGAGAGCCGCAGCATCGCCTCCAACATCCAGAATGGTGAGAAGATCACCTTCGGGGGTAATTGCAACCAGACGGTCCGCCATGATGAGCGTGGTCCAGAGGTTGCCATATGCGTCAAAAGCGATCCCATCGCAGAAACCGCCCACATTTGTCGGCCCGTAAATTTCGCGGTCGCGGAGCGTCTCACCGTCCACACGGAAGCGCGTAATGTTGCGGCTTGTTGTTTCGGCAACGTAAAGGAATTCTTCGTTAGGATCGAAGCGTAACTCATTGGTTCCGCATAGATTATCCGCAACAATTCTGGCGCCGCGCTCGTCGATCAAGGCGATATAGCCGTCACGGGAATTGGTCTTTACGTGATCGGTCCAAGGGTTCATCGTCGTGGTGACTGTGAGCCAAAGCCGTCCCTTGCTATCGCGGGTCACGAAGTTCGCTTTGCCAAACGGCTTGCCGTCAAGATTATCGATGATCACAGAAGTCTCGCCAGTGCGGGTCATGCGCTCGACTTGATCCGTGCCAAAGTTTGCAATCAGGAAGTCCCCGTTGGTGTCAAAGGTAAGACCATTGGGAAGGCTGCCCATCGTATTGACCAATCGGTCTTCAAAGCTGCTTGCCGTGTTGGTCTTTAGTCCCTTTTGTAGGATCAGTTCTTGCGCGCCATCTGGAGCAATCCGCATGACACCGCCGCGACCGTCAGCGGCCCAAAGCGTTCCGTCTTTTTCGGCAAGAATGCACTCGGGGCGTTGAAGGTCTTTGCCGATGTACTTTAGCTCGGCAGGGTCGACTTGAAATCCAATAAGAGGGTTCTTCATTTCGGTTCCTTAGTCTGCGGTCCAGCCGCCATCGATGGTCATGGTCGATCCGGTCATCATTGCCGAAGCATCAGAGGCAAGGAAAACAATCGCCCCCATGAGGTCTTCGACCTGTCCGAGGCGCCCCAGTTTGATTTTGCTGAGCACGTGGTCAAGGAACGCTTTGTTCTCAAAGAATGGCTTCGTCATAGGTGTTTCGATGAAAGTTGGCGCAATACAGTTTGACCTGATGCCATGTGGGGCGAGGTCGAGTGCGAGAGTTTTATTCAGACCTTCAAGCGCCCATTTGGATGAGCAATAGAGCGAGCGGTTTGGCCCGCCAACTTGGCCCATCTGGCTCGATATGTGAATGAGTGAGCCTGACTTTCCCGCCTCTATCAGGCCGCTCGCCACAGCTTGCGAGACAAAATAGGCCGACTTGAGGTTCAGATCGAGAACTGCATCAAAGTCCTCTTCGGTGACTTCCCAGATTGGCTTGGGGCGGTTGGTCCCTGCATTGTTGACGAGAATATCAAAAGGCCCGTGTTCTTTGATCGCCGCTTTGGTGGCGGCGATATCAAGGACGTCTAAGACGAGTGTTCTTGCCTTGCCGCCGGCAGCGATAATCGCGGTTGCGACTTCCGTGATCTCGGTTTCAGTTCGGGCGACCAGCGTGACTTCGGCGCCCGCAGATGCGAGCGCCGCAGCGCACCCTAGCCCTATCCCACGACCTGCGCCCGTCACGAGGGCGCGCGATCCATCGAGCGAAAAGCTCGGGGTGCGCGGAAGCTCCATTAGACCTGATCCTGACCTGCGATAGGAGAAGCACCTTCTGCATAGGGTACATTCTGACCGCCATATCGACGAACGCGAATGTTGGCTTGTTCCGCGTGACCTTGGAAGCCTTCGAGCATGCAGAGTCGCGAACAATAGCGGCCAATGAGGGCCGATGCCTCATCCGTCAAAACCTTTTGATACGAATGGGTTTTGAGGAATTTGCCAACCCAAAGGCCGCCCGTATAACGGCCCGCGCGCTTGGTCGGGAGCGTATGGTTCGTGCCAATCGCTTTGTCGCCATAAGCGACGTTGGTACGAGGCCCAAGGAACAATGCGCCATAAGAGGTCATCTTCTCAAGATACCAATCGTCGCGATCCGTCATGACTTGGACGTGCTCGGATGCGATCTCATTCGCGATCTTGAGCATTTCGTCGTGGTCTTCGGCGACGATCACTTGCCCATAGGTTTCCCAAGCTTTGCGGGCGTGTCCTGCGGTCGGAAGGATGGTCAACAGTCGCTCTACTTCGGCCATCGTTTCCTTGGCGAGCTTTTCCGAGGTGGTCAAAAGGACCGCGGGGCTATCGGGACCGTGCTCTGCCTGACCCAAAAGGTCAGTCGCGCACATTTCGGCATCTACGGTCTCGTCCGCGATCACCATCGTTTCAGTGGGACCAGCGAACAGGTCAATCCCGACGCGGCCATAGAGCTGACGCTTGGCTTCGGCGACAAAAGCGTTTCCTGGTCCAACGAGCATATCGACGGCAGCAATGCTCTCTGTACCAAGTGCCATCGCACCTACGGCCTGAATGCCGCCAAGTGCGTAAATCTCATCCGCACCTGCCATGTGCTGCGCTGCGACGATCGCCGAGGCAGGCTTGCCTTGATAGGGCGGTGCACAGGTGATGATACGTGGAACTCCAGCGACCTTTGCCGTCAGGACCGACATGTGGGCAGATGCAAGCATTGGATACTTGCCGCCCGGAACATAGCAACCTGCGTTCTGTACTGGGATGTTCTTGTGACCGAGGATCACACCGGGAAGTGTCTCGACTTCTACATCGCGGAGCGCATCCTTTTGAATTTGGGCAAAATTCCGAACTTGATCTTGCGCGAATTCAATGTCCTTGATGTCCTGAGCGCTCATGTCCGCTAGGCAGGCGTTGATCTCAGCCTGTGTCAGGCGATAGTCTTCGCGGTCCCAATTGTCGAACTTGATGCTTAGGTCTCGCACCGCTGCGTCACCACGCTTTTCGATATCCGAGAGCGTTCCCTCGACGATCGCGCGGACCTTTTCATCGGCGGCTTTGACCACGCCGGGGTCGATCCCCTCTTTGAGCACTTTGGCCATTTTTACTTTCCTCCTCCGGCGAAAACTCGCCCCAAACTCACTTCGTTCAAACCGATTAGAAGCTAGTTGTCATATTGTTCTTGTCGATACCTCGGTCCGAATAATCCGATGAACAACCTAGCGCGGTTTGCTTGTCAGGTAAGGGGCGTGGCGATACTGTTTGAACGTATGACCAAGTAATAACACGGGAATGGCTAGATGAAAATTGCTGTGATCGGCGCCGGTGGATTTGTCGGTCAACGCGTCACAAAACGGCTCTTGTCCGATGCTGACGTGAGCGAAATTTCTCTGCTCGATTGCGTCGACTTCGCCGTGCCCGATGCAAAAATGATAAAAAAGGCTGTCGGTGACTTTGGCGATTCGGATACGCGATCGCGTGTCGTCGATGGTGCGGATGCAGTCATCTTGCTTGCGTCGATCCTCGGAGGTGCGGCCGAGCGGGACTATGATCTTGCGCGGCGTGTAAACGTAGATGCGACGCTCGATCTTTTTGACTACTTGAAGGGCAGGGCGCAACAAACCCGAATGGTCTTTGCCTCGACCATTGCCGTTTACTCCAAACCTCTTCCAAAGGTCGTTACAGATCAAACGGCGACAGGACCGACAATGGTCTATGGCGCGCAAAAATTGATGATGGAGGTTGCTCTCTCAAACTTTGCGGCGAAAGGCTGGCTCGATGGTGTGAGCTTGCGCCCCTCTGGCGTGATGGCTCGGGACGGAGCAGACGCTGCCCTCAAGACTGCGTTCATGTCGCGGCTCTTTTGGTGCGTGGCGCGGGGTGAGGACATCACACTGCCGATTGCCGAAGATAGCCGCACTTGGCTCACCTCTGTCGACAACGTCGCCGCAAACTTCATTCATGGTGCAAAGGTGTCGGAACTGGGGGCAAATCGCGCCTTTACGCTGCCGGCGCTCTCACTGACCTTTGGTGAACTGGTTGCCGCCCTTCGGCGGCGATTTCCAGAAAGCCCATCGAACATTCGTTATGAGCCGGATGCTGAGATTGTCGCTCTTTTTGGGAGCTATCCCGAACTGGTGACCGAGACCGCCGACCAGCTCGGATTTACACGCGACAAGGATGCAGATGCCCTTGTCGCTCAAGCCATGTTCAAGGAGGAAACATGAAGCTCGCAACTCTGAAAGATGGCACGAAAGACGGCCGCCTTCATATCGTTAGCCGCGATCTTAGCCGCGCCGCACCCGCTAGCGCTGCAACGACCATGCAAGAAGCACTTGAAAACTGGGAGGCCATCGAAGCGAATTTGATCGCCCAGTATGAGGCCGTCAATGCAGGCGAGGGCGAGGCCTTTGACCAAGCTTCCGCAATGGCTCCGCTGCCTCGTGCTTGGCAGTGGCTCGACGGTTCGGCTTATGACAGCCATGGCGATCTTATGGATGCGCTGCTTGGTGTCACACCTGTTAAAACGGGAATTCCGCTGATGTATCAGGGCGTCTCGGACAAGTTCTATGGCGCGCGCGATGATGTGCGGATGCCGAACGACGAAGACGGTGTGGACTTCGAAGGCGAGTTCGGCGTGATCGTGGATAGCGTCAAGATGAGCTCGGATGTCGCGACTGCCGGTCGTCATATTCGTCTTATCGTTCAGATCAATGACTGGTCTCTTCGCCGTATCGCTGGTCCGGAAATGCAAACTGGCTTTGGCTGGGTTCGCGCAAAGCCCGCTTGCGCTATGGCGCCCGTTGCCGTGACGCCAGATGAACTTGGAGCCCAGTGGCGCGATGCACGTGTTGATCTGCCGCTTTTGGTTGATTGGAATGAAAAGCGATTTGGTGCGGCGAACGGTTATCATATGTCGGTCGGCTTTGATCAACTCGTCGCCCATGCGGCCTATTCCCGTGACCTTGTTGCGGGAACTGTAATCGGATCGGGCACTGTCTCGAACTCGAACTTCCGCGAGATTGGCTCGTCCTGCATCGCAGAGCGCCGCGGTATCGAAAAGATGGATGAGGGTGAGCCACGCACTCCGTTTATGGCATTCGGGGATCGTGTGCGCATGGAAGTCATTGGTGCCGATGGACAGAGCGTCTTTGGCGCCATCGACCAAAAGGTTGTCAAAGGCTGATCAAAGTGCTTATCCGAAATCAAAAAAGGCGGCTCGTTTTGAGCCGCCTTTTTCAGTTATGCTGTAACTTAGTAAGGTTCTGCGATTGCCTTAAGAGAGGCAAACATTAGGCCCGCCATTTCCTCGGCTGGCGCGTGATTTTGCTCCATCTCGCCAAGTTTGAGGGAGTTTCCGACCACCAACGCACCTCTTGGCAGGCGTCGCGCCATGAACGCCTTCATCGCCTTGCCGTAGTCAGCTTCTTTCTCAAGCTCATCCGCCAGAACAATTGCGTCTTCCACGGCCATACCCGCGCCAGAGGCGAGGTGCGGCGTGGTTGCATGAACAGCATCGCCAATCAGGATAACGCGACCAACGTTCCAATCATCCGAGATCAAGATAGTCTCTAGGGGACGCGCAATGATGACTGTGTTCTCGTCCATGCTGTCGCGTAGTTCAGCAAGGGGGCCGCCAAATGGCATAAGTAACGCGCGTAGTTTGGGAAGAAGTTCTTCGTCCGTGTAAAAAGGCTTCTCTTTGGCGTTCTCGAGAAGGAACATATACATCTCGTCTTCGCCGCAGGGTGTAAAGCCGACCTTGATCGGGCCAAAGAACATCCGTGCACCTTCCCAACCCTCGGGGCGTTTGAACGTCGCACGCCAGCAAACCTGGCCAGTATAGCGTGGAGCAGGGGCGTCGGGCATGACCATGTCGCGTGTCTTGGAGAAGAGGCCGTCAGCCCCGATCACCAGATCATAGCGCCCGCTAGAGCCGTCGGAGAACGCCACGTCGACACCGCTGTCATCTTGCTTGAGGCTGGTCGCTGTTGTCGCTGTGCGGATGCTGACCCCAAGCTCGCGCATGCGGTCTTCCATCAGGCGGTGAAGGTCGGGGCGCATAATGCCCCCTTCAGCCGGTACGTCAGGTGAAAAGAGGCGGGGGCTTTGCAACTCGCGGATTTGGTTGCCCATGGGATCATAAAGCGTAAGCGTGTCGTGCAAATGCCCAAGACGCATGAGCCCGTCCGAGAGGCCAAGATGCCCAAGCGCTCGTGCCGTCAGAGGTGAAAGCGTGACGCCGGTACCCGCAGTGCCCCAGCTCGTCGCAATATCAATCAGATCGACTTTAACGCCGCGCTCGGCAAAACGAATAGCTGCCGATGGGCCGCCAACGCCGCCACCGACCACGAGCACTTTTTGCGCGTGATTCAATAAATTTCCCATGAAATTCCTCCCTTTGGGCTGATCCTAGAGAGGGGCTACGTTTCGGTAAAATTGATTGATCGGATTTTCTGTATCAGAATGATGGATACTTAAAGTGCGTCGATAATTTCTTTTCGGATCCATGCAAGACACTCGTCGCCTTCGGAGAAACGATGCCACTGGATGAACTCTTTAAGCGGTGGAATTTCGACCGGAAGGTCCAAGACTTTGAGCGGTTGGGTTTGCGCAAAGATCTTCGCGAGCTTGCCCTGCATAACTGCGATGTTATTCGTTCCTCTAAGAAGATGGGGAACAGCTGCAAAGCTGCCTGCGACCGTTGCAATCTTACGCTCAGAACCTGTGTGTTTGAGAAAGAAGCTCTCGAATGTCAGGGTGTGCGAGCCAAACCGCATGAGCACATGGCGCAAGTCAAAGAATTGTTCACGCGTGATCGTGTCGCCAATTGTCGGATGGTTGGCGCAGGCAATCACCACGTATTCATCGTCAAAATAAGGCTCTGATGGGTGATCTGGCGCCATATAGACTTCGGGCATCGCGATGAGATCAACATCACCACGCGCAAGAAGCTGATCAGGATCTTTGGTCGGTTGGTCGACAACAATCGTGAGGTTCGGTGCCTTCATGTTGATAGCGCGGATCGCTTTGGCGAGCACGGTAATGACCACGTAATCCGAGGCAACGATGTGAACGGTTCGGTTCACTGTTCCGGGGTCAAATTCGGGTGGTCGAATGATTGTGCCTTCGATTTGCATCAAGGCAGCTCGGACTTTGGGTGCAAGCGTCTGGGCACGGGCAGTCAGCACCATTTGGCGGCCAACTTGCACCAAAAGGTCATCGCCGAAATATTCGCGAAGTCGTGCCAATGCGCCTGAAGTGGCGGACTGACTGAGACATAGTTTATCCGCAGCGCGGCTCACATTTCGCTCTGTCAACATAATGTCGAGAGCGACAAGCAAATTGAGATCAAGCCCTTTGAAACGCATGGGGCACCTATCTGGTTTGTCGAATGGTTGGAGTATTTGGTATCAGGCTCGCCGATGCAATAGGCGAGGTGATCACCAAGCGGTCGCGCCGCCATCAATTCTGAAATCTGCGCCCGTCACATAGGCGGACTCGTCCGATCCAAGGTAAATGGCAAGATGCCCAATTTCTTCGGTCGTCCCGATCCGCTTGGTCATCAGCTTGCTGCGGACCGTTTCCATGAGTGGTGTATCGAGGTGCTGAGCGGTCTCTTCGGTCAACGTAAACCCCGGAGCAATCGTGTTTGCTCTGATGCCCAGTGGCCCACCTTCCATTGCCATCTGCCGCGTCATCGCGAGCACAGCACCTTTGCCTGCCGTATGGGCGATCGCCGGAAGGCCGGGGAGCGCGACATGCGCATTTGCAGAAGAAAAGTTAATGATACTTGCGGCTCCGGAGGCTGCAAGCTTGTCCCAAAGCGCGCGGGTCACAAGGAAAACTGTGTCGATTTCGCCTTTGGTGGTCGTATGCCAGTCGGCGAGCGTCATCTCAGGGATCGGTGCAAAACGCACGATGGCCGCCGCGTTGACGAGGATGTCTACGCGGTGAATGAGGGCCGCAAGGCTCTTGGCGCCTGCTTCCGTCGTAAGGTCAGCGGGGTGCACTGTGATACCTTCGGCGCTGAGTGATGCCAGAGCTGCTGCGTCGATATCACAAGCGAGCACATCGGCGCCTTGAGCTTTGTACATCTGTGCAATTTTGCGACCGATGCCGCGACCGGCTCCGGTGACAACCGCTGTTTTCCCCGCAAGCCGCGTCATTCGTCAAAGATTGCAACGGCTCGGCACCAGCCGGCAGATGCCCCTTCGACCTTCACGGGGAAGGCATAGACAGTGTAACCCGTTGCTGGGAGCACCTCGAGGTTCGAGAGCTTTTCGATGTGGCAGTAGATGGTTTCGACGCCAGCTTTGTGGCCTTCCCAAAGAAGGGATTTGTCGCCGGTACGGGCAATGGCTTCTTTTTGGTATTTCATCGGAGCATCCCAGCCCCAAGCGTCGATCCCGCAAACTTTGACACCTCGGGAAGTCAGGTAGAGCGTCGCCTCGCGTCCCATGCCGATCCCTTTGGCGAGGTAATCGTCGTGGCCGTACCTCGCACCCGCAGCGGTATTGACCAATACGATATCACCCGCCTGAAGCTCGTGGCCAATACGCTGGAGTTCGGCCTCAACTTCGGCGGCGGTTACAACGTGCCCGTCAGGCATGTCGCGGAAGTCGAGCTTTACGCCCGGGCCTGTGCACCATTCCAACGGAACTTCATCGATCGTGATCGAGCGCTCGCCATTATTCATGGTTGGGTGATAGTGCCAAGGCGCATCCATATGCGTTCCGACGTGGGTCGTGATTTGGCAGTTCTCACTCGCTGGTCCTGCGCCGTCGAGCATATCTTCGGGCTTGAGACCTGCCATCGGGGCGAACTCTGCCGCGCCAAATGCATGATCGCGATAATCAATTTTGGGAAGTAGTGGAGGCGGATCAGACGCGATCCCCGTTTTGAGTGCCACCGAAAGGTCCACAATACGTCTTGCCATGAAACTCGTCCTTATTCGCTATGTTGACCGACGCGCTGACGTCGACCTGGGGCGTAGGGCCCTTCGATGTAAATCTGTTCATCCACGACGCGCAGGGCTACGGGCGTAAGTCTTTGTCCGAGGCAGGTGCCTATGGTGCATTGTCCTGTCTTGATATCGAACTGAGCGCCATGAGCGCCGCAGATAATGCGGCTTTTGTCGCCCGTCAGGAACTCATCCTTTTTCCACGCCATGCGGGCATGTTCGTAATGGGGGCAGGCGTTGCGCCATCCAAAGTATTGGTCGCCCTGCCTGACGACGAACATCGTATCTCGACCTTCACCCAAGGGGTCAAAGCCCCTTGAGTGAGCGTCTGTGATGTCATTCGCCCCGCAAATGGGAGCGGTGACCAGGCGGGGCTCAATGTTTGTCGGGGCCACCGCCGGGGAACCACTTCTCTACGTTTTCAAAAAGGAACATCTGGCTGACTTCTGCTCCGACGGGTGCCTCGCGAGGTACCCAGTTGTCGTCATGCACGTCCATGTCCGCGTCATATTCAAAGTGCGTCATGAGCGGGCAATTGAAATACCAGAACCAGTTCGAACCAAACTTGTGACGACCCGGACCCCAGAAACTCTCGTAGCCCTTCTTAATAAGGCGGCTGCCAGCCAGCATGAGGTCGGTCGGCCCCTGCATGTGGAAGGCAAGGTGCTCAAGACCTTGCATGTAAGGAGGGGTGTGGAGCATGAAGAGCACGTGGTGATCAATGCAGGCCTGTGGGCGAAGGAACGGTCCAACGCCGTTGAAGCGATCGGTCACAACAAACTTTAGGCGTTCTACATAGAACTTTTCCTGCGCCGGCATGTCGGGCGTGAAATAAACGATATGCGAGAGCGTGCGCGGCTTAGCCTCGGCATCTTCATTCGCACCAATCTTGTTGAACCCGCGCTGAGGCGCTGAGCCGGGCGAGTTTACCAGCTCGGGTTCAAGATCAAGCGCAATACGGCGTGTAAGTTGGAATTTGAGCGCAAAGCCCACGTCATCTTCGCATGTGATCGAGCCGTCGGCCGCACGAACGACAGTGCGGTCCTTGGAAAGCTCAGCCTCAATTTCGTCGATGCTAGCCTGATCTTCGACACCGTAGACCGTCTGGCGCAAGGATGAACCTGAGGCGAGCGGCGCAGGAAGGACTGCATCATCGCGTTTGCGAATGGTGATTGCGGTGTTGTCGAGTGCAGTGAAGGTGCCTCCATCGGCCCCCCAGCTTTCTTCGGCTAAGCCGTAATCTTGTAAAAAAGTGCGGCAGGCGTCGAGATCATCTACGCCAAAAACAATCTCATCGGGTCCGATGATACGCATTCATGTCCTCCCTTAAATTTGTCCTGAAACTATGGAGGCTATATCCATTGGGGAAATTGTTATTTCACATCTGGGCTATCGGTTTGACCGATATATGTCTGTCGGACTTTCAATTTCTCAAACCCAACGTTGCTGGCTAGTTTCGGCTCGAATTGGAGGAACAACTGCATGGCACTATTTGAGTATTTCCCGAACTACGTTTGGAACCTGTCACTGTCGATTGCGATGCAATCGGGCGCAGAGCTTGGCGAGATTATCGATATGTCCAAGCCTCTCTTGGAAAAGGCGCAGGCAGGGGAAGACGCGGGAACAGGAGAATTTCTGCAAGAATGGATGAAGAAGGCCGAAACGCTGATCGAACTTGCCAAAGAAGACGAGGACCGTAATCGCCTTTATTCTGCGGCTGACAAGCTTCGTCGTGCATCACTCTATCTTCTGACCGCTGAACGGATGCAGGGTCATGGTCATCCAGGGCGCAAGGAAACCTTCGCCCGTGCGCTCGATGCCTTCGACAAATACGTTCGCTACAACGGCGAAAACTGCGAGCGTGTAGAGGTGCCCTACGGTGACAAGGTTCTTGCGGGCTATTTCACCCGCGCCGAGGGTGTCGACGGGGAAGCGCCCTGCGTTCTATTCCTCAATGGTCTCGATAGCTGCAAAGAGCTCCTGTATTGGACGTGGCTTCCCCATGCTCTGGCAAAGCGTGGTATTTCGACGCTTTGCCTTGACCAGCCAGGCACGGGTGAAAGCATCCGACTTCAGGGGCTTTCTGCCCATTCGGACAGCGAACGTTGGGGCACGCCCGTTTATGAATGGCTTGCGGCACGCGACGACGTCGATGCCAAGCGGATCGGCGTATCTGGTATTAGCCTTGGCGGATACTATGCGCCGCGCGTCGTTGCGAATGAGCCGCGCTATGCCTCAGGTGCTGTTTGGGGGGCAAACCACAATTGGGCAGAAGTGCAGTATAAACGCATGAAGCGTGAGGGTGAGAACCCTGTGCCTCATTATTGGAACCACGTTTGGTGGGTCTTTGGTGCCAAGGATCAGGAGGACTTCCTTGAGAAATCCGCTGGTATGACTCTCAACGGCCAGATGGAAAAGATCAAAGTTCCGTTCCTCATCACACATGGCGAAAACGACCGTCAGATTGGGATGGAATACGCGCACCAATCTTTTGAGCAACTGACGAACTCCCCGCGCCGTGAGCTCAAGATTTTTACGCCGCGCGAGGGCGGAGTGGAACACGTCGGCGCCGACAATATGGCCTATGGGCGTAGCTATATCGCAGATTGGTTTGCCGAGACTTTGGGCGGCCACACGTCTTGATTTGAAACGCGGTAGCGCTCGTATCGGGCGCTACCGTCTGCCTCTCGATCAATAATCAGACAGATAGTCCGCCGCGACATAGCCCTTGATTTGGGGTGCATCGGCTAAAGAGACTTGGCACCAAAGCTGTCCGACTTCGGTTGTGCAGCTACCTTTTTGAAGTCGGGTGCCATCTGGAAGGCCAAGTATAATCCGATATCCCAGACCCGGTCCGGCGCGGAGTTTTAGAAGCTCACCCTCGCCTGTGCGCTGGACTGCCACCGGATTCGTTAGGATGCTGTTGCTGCAACCTGCAAGGATTGCGAGTGCCATCAATAGCGGAAGAGTTTTGGTGTTCATCTTGTTGCTCCGGTGTTTGCCTCGTTGTGACTATGGGCACAAAACCTCTGAGCGATGCAACCTTCGGAATTTCAGGCGGTTCACAAATTGCGCGAGCTCACCCTCGTAGATTGTTGATAATGCTCACACTTGTGGATTTAACAGCGGGCGCGAGATTTAGCAGGAGGGCTAGGCTAACGAAGCCCGCAACAAAGTGTATTTCGCTCCAGCCAAGGCTTGCAACGACCAAAATATCAGTTCGTTCTGAGATTATAGATGAGAGCAAAGCGGCAAAGGCTAGCCCAAAACCTATCCCAAGTGCTGCACCAGCGAGAAGTAGTGTCGCGCCAAAGGTCCAGACAACGGCAAAGATAAATCGCGTCGGGGAACCAATTGCGCGAAGCAGAGCAATTTGGCGCTGGAACAATCGCGATATAATGAAAAGCCCGAGAAGAATACTCGCCACAACGAGCATTTGGGTGACGAAAGCCATGAATGACATCGCCTGACGAATGTCTCCCATAATGGTATAAAGATTGGACAGCACTGATCCTGGGAAAAATGCCATCGTTTGACTATCTCGAGTGAATTCAGATTTCAGCGCATAGCTTGCCCAGAGTTCCTTTGGGTGGACCACGATCGCTGGGGTGCCAGGGAAAAGCTCTGCATCGAAGGGGGCACCAATCTGATCGCCAGCTTCGATTTTGTGACCGTTGGCGAGACCGTGGATTTCCCAAACGGCTTCGATAGGGGCGAGTATTGCACGATCCCAAGGCGTACCGGTGGGTGCCATGCGCCCCACGACAGTGATGTGGTGTCCATCGTGTGCGTCTTCCTCAGAAGCTTCGCCTTCACCATGCGCAGGTTCAAATTCATCGCCAATATCGAGTGGCACAAGAGCGCCCAATACAGCCTCTTGGCTCGTTGCCCAAAGGCGTCCCTCGATAGTGCCGTCCGCAAGATAGCTTACAAAGTCTGACGTAGTGCCAACGACTGCGGCGTTTCCAAAGCTGTCGCCAAAT
Source organism: Marivivens sp. (assembly GCA_038133925.1). Lineage (GTDB taxonomy): Bacteria > Pseudomonadota > Alphaproteobacteria > Rhodobacterales > Rhodobacteraceae > Marivivens. The sequence continues at coordinate 41,079 of JAYPUF010000006.1, forward strand.
GCGAGCGGAGCGGCGAAAGCTACCTTTTCGTGACTTGCTATTTCATTGAACACTTGGCCCGAAAGCAGGCCCATGTCGCTCGGTTGAAGATAGACCGCAGCGAACATCGCCGTCAGTTCACTCCCCGGAGCAGCAACGATTAGGTCAAACTTGTCGGCCGCTTGAGCAGTGCCCTGACGCAGAGCGCGTTCCTGAGCGGAAAGTGCGATACCGAGCCCCACTGAAACCGCGATTAGGAGGACAAAGATGCAGATCGTTCCGCGAAAGCGCCAAAGGATAGCCTTTGCGAGTGGCCATGAGGCGTATCCCCTTAGGGTAAGTGAGCCGATTAGCAGCCCAGGGGCAATGAGCAAGATCGTCCATAGCAGGTCTTGAACTAAAGCGGGGAGCGAGAGCCAAAGATCGGTCATTGCGCGCTCCAGTCATCGCTAAGGACACCATCGGATATCGTGAACACGCGGTCCATATGGTCAATGAGGGTTTGGTCGTGGCTGACAGCGATAAACGTCTTTCCGCTTTCCCGTGCGAGTGCGACGAGATCTTCGATCAAGTGATTGGCTGACACGCGATCAAGGCTTGCTGTCGGTTCATCTGCAAGAAGGATTGGCGCATCAGAAGCGAGTGCCCTTGCAATCGCGACCCTTTGCCTCTCGCCGCCAGAAAAGCTCGCGACTGTACGCGAGGTTGGATCGATGCCGAGCTTGATAAGATAGTGTTGTGCTCGGTCCCTGATGGCTGTGCGATCGGGGGCTGGTCGAAAGTGGGCAGACACCGAAGCATTCTCAAGCGGGCCAAGTTCTTCGAAGAGATGGAAGTCCTGAAAGACAAGGCCAATATTGGCGGCGCGGAAATTAGCGCGCTTTCCTTCGCTGAGGCGGAGGATTTCCATTCCGCCCCAATAGAGTTTGCCGCGCACGTCGCTCATTAGGCCTGCGAGTGTATAGAGAAACGTAGATTTTCCAGCGCCCGATGGCCCTTTGATCGCGGCAAGCGAGCCTTGCGGTACGAATAGAGCCGGCAGCGAAAGGATTGTGCGACCGTCACTGCCATGAACGCTAATCGGCTCGGACTTTAGATCGAATTGCTCAGGCATAAGATGCATCAGTCAAGCGTACGAGGCTCACGAAACCGAGCTCTGGATCACGGTATGCACCCAGTTCCAGAATGCCCGACGTCACGATCTTCACATTATAGGTGACCGGTTTAATGATCCGCTTTGTATAGACGGCGACAATATCGCTCGGCCAATCCGCCTCGGTTTCGCAAAAGGGGCAAACCGACATGGGGCGGCGCGTCAGTACGAAGAAATTGCTCTCTGCCTTGAGTGGTGGGGCCATATACCCATCAACAGAAATGCGCTGGCCTTCAGATGCCTTTGCCAAATCCGAAATCGCCTGACGATCATAGAGGTCGCGAAGCTTTATAATGTCGTCTTGGGCAAAGGCACTGGAAGCAAGCATAGGAGTTGCAAGCATCGAAGTCAGAAGAGTACGGCGATTTAGCATGTTTTTGACCTTAAGGAAGAGAGTAGGGACCTCGCCGCGACGAGGTCCCTATCAAAGGTTTAGGTGCTGAAATTACTTGGCGTTCACAGCGTGATCCATCACGTGGAAGATCAGGTTCTGTTCAATGGTGCCGCCTACGAGATGCGCCCATGGGCCTTTTGCATAAACCGCAACGTCTTCACCCGAGTGGGTTTCAGATTCCATTGGGATCAGAGCCTGCTGGAGGTAGTCGAGGTCCATTGCTTCCTCTTGGCTCACGTCAGGACGCGAACCTGCAAAGTCGTTAGAGCCTTCTGTTTGCTTGAGAACTGAGCCCGAGCCGTTTGCATAGGTGATAACCGAGTAGGGCTTGCCGTCAGCAGCAAGAGCGAGCTCGTCCGAGTGCATCTCACCGGTTTTGGAGACTTTGTAGCAAAGTCCTTGGATCGGGGTGCCGCGGCCACAGTAACCGTTAAAGGTAATTGCGTGCTCATGGTCAGCCGTAACGATGATCAAAGTGTCTTCGTCACTGGTCATCTCGTCAGCGAGAGCAACTGCTTCGGTCCAGATCATACCATCAGCAGCGGTACGAGCGAAGTTTCCAGCGTGGTTTGCGTGGTCAACACGGCCAGCTTCGATCTCGAGGTAGAAGCCTTCTTCGTTCTGGCTAAGGAACTCGATTGCGGTGCGGGTCATGTCAACGAGCGAGGGCTCGGTCGCAGGGCGATCGGCTTCGTAGGAAACGTGGCTATCAGTCCAAAGGCCGAGGATCGGCTTTGACATGTCGAGCGCGTTCAGCTCTTCGAGGTTCGAAGCGTATTGAATGCCTGCATCCTTGGCTTCTGCGATAAGGTCAGCGCCGTCTGGACGGTGGCCAGTGCCGCCGTTCGGGGTAGGCGCGTCCTTTGGTGTAAAATAGCGCGAGCCACCACCCAATGCGATATCGATCATGCCCGAAGTCATCCCGTCGATCATCTGAGCCGCGATGTCTTTTTGCGCGGTGCAACCCTCTGGGACCGAGTCTTCCCAGTTACGGTTTGCTGACTTCGAGAAGACTGCGGCGGGGGTTGCGTGGGTCAGGCGAGCGGTCGATACGATACCAACCGATTTACCCGCAGCCGTTACCATTTCAGCAAAAGTGGTCAGCTCGTTGCCTGCAACGGTCGAACAATCGTCGTGCACGGCATCGCCACCGAGGTTAATCAGGTTGAAACGTTGCTTAACACCAGTGTTCATCGCGCCAGCAGTCGGGGCCGAGTCCGGAGTCTGAGCGTTGATGTTGTAGGTTTTTACGATGCCGTTGTAGTAATCGTTGGTCTCGTAGGGAAGAACGTGCTCTTCGCCCAGCTTGCCAAGCTGCTGACCAACATAAAGACGGGTTGCGTAATTGGTGCCGACGCCGTTGCCATCGGCAATCATGAGGATCACGTTCTTTGCGCGGCCTTCATTCTTTTCGCGTGCGATGATCTCGGCGATGGTTTCTTGACCTTGAGTAAACCAATCGCTGGATACCTGAACTTGCGGAAGGTCTTGAGCCATTGCAGCAGTCGAAACGCCCAAAGCAAGGGCTGAGATTGAAAGAAGTGATTTCATGTTGTCCTCTGAAGGTGTCTATGAGCGAGTTGGGGAGCGCTCGCTCCTTGAGGGGAAAACAATCGTTAGTTTGTAACAGCTCATTACAAACTTTGTGACGGGAAGGTAAAAACTGCTTCCGCCTCACCTTTTTATGGTTGGTTGTGCTGCGGGACTGATTTGGTTTGTAAATCTTTTCTAAGTCGTGTGCGTTTTTGAAGTAAGGCTAGGCTCTTACTTCGCAATCAAATCAGAAATGGTTTGATCTAAATCTATTTGCGCGCGCTCAATTCGTGTTAGCCTTGATTTCATCGACAAAGGCATCATTGAGAGGACCTGTAGATGGATACGACTGTACTACTTCCGTTTTTCGGCTGGATGAGCGTGATCAATCTTGTTCTGTTTGCGCTAGGGATGCTCAAGGTCACGGTCTTTCGCAACCTTGCTGCCGGCATTGGGCGCGCGATCCTTGGCGATACGATTGATGCATGGATGGCTGATGCGCCACGGATCATGATGAACTATTACATCTTGATCCTGGTGTTCAACGTGGTGCCTTATTTGGCGCTGCGCTGTCTCTAAGCGGCCGTCTCGTTAGGCAGATGCAACTGCGATCGGCGGCATCTTCCGCCGCACGCGGCTAAGGGCGCTGTAAGCGATTGCGACGAGAACTATGGAGCCTCCGAGGATGGTGCCAAAGCTGGCGACTTCCCCAAGGATCAGCCAAACCCAAATCGGCGCGAGCAAAACTTCTGTGTTCGAAAGAAGTGTAAGTTCGGCCGATGGAACCGTGCGGCTGCCCAGCGTGTAAAGTAATTTGCCGCCGCTCAAAGTAACCGTGCCCATGAAAACGCACCAAGCAAGGTCCGTGTAGGAAATCGCAAGGCCTTGATCGGTCGTGATCGCAAAAGCTGCGGCGAGGAGTGCGGCAAAGACTGCGCCTATGAACGAGACAGGAAGACTGTCCTCTGCTTTGCTCCAGCGGAGCGTCACGCTAAAGAAAGCGAAGCCAAGGGCGGCGACGAGACCTGCAATGTTGCCGACAAGAGCGCCTGAGGAAAGGCCATCTTTGACCATCACGAAAATCCCAAAAACCGCGAGTGCGATCGCCGTTTTCGTTTGATTTGAAACTGCCTCTTTTAGGATTAATCGGCCAATGATGGCTGCGAGAAACGGAGATGCCGCAAGCAAGAAGGCAGCATTTGCGATCGTTGTTGTTTGGAAAGCAACGATTGCGCCACCCATAGCTGCGGCCAGTCCAAAACCACCGAGGACACCGATCAATCCAGTCGCACGCATGGCTCGAACTGGTGCACCGCCAGATCGTGCCGACACGAGGACCCATAGTACAGGAAGCATCGCGAGCGAGCGCCAGAAGAGAATCGTCCAGGCCTGAGCATCATCGAGCATCCGAATGATTGTGCCATGGAACGACCACAAGACACCTGATGCCAAGACGAAGAAGATTCCGGTCCGATAATTCATGGTGAGCTCCGTGATTTCGAGGCCATCTAACGACTGGACAGGATGTCATTCAAACGAATATATTTGATGAAACACTTCAGGATTGTTGAACTATGGCCGAGCCGCTCGATCTCTCATTGCTCAAGAGCTTTGTTGCCGTCGTTGACTGCGGAAACATCCAATATGCAGCTGACCGAGTTGGAAGAAGTCAGTCTGCCGTCAGCATGCAAATCAAGCGGCTCGAAGAGATGGTCGGTCGGCCCTTGTTCCTCAAAGAGGGGCGGTCATTGAAGCTCAATCCTGCGGGTGAAGAACTCTTGGTCCATGCGCGGCGTTTGTTGCGATTGTCGAATGAGGCGCTGGCAAGTTTGCGTGGGGGCGAGGCGGTGGGGGCCGTTAGGCTTGGGATGCCTGAAGACTATGCGACTTGGCTCTTAGCGCCTGCAATATCGCGATTTGGTCAGGAATATCCTCTGGTAGAGGTCGAGCTGACCTTTGATAAATCGCCAAAGCTTCATCGCTTGCTCGATGAGGGGAAACTCGATCTTGCTTTGGTGACGCGCGAACCGGGGCAAAGCTTTACGGTGTTTCGCCGCGAGAGGTTTGTATGGGCTGCGTCACACGAGCATAAGGCGTGGCTGCGCGACCCGCTTCCCGTTGCGCTCTTTGATGCGGGCGACATTGCGCGGCGCATAGCGATGGAGGCCCTTCAGAATGCGGACATTCAATATCGTGTTGTGACTTCGACGCAGAGCCTTCTAGGGCTCGTCGCAATCGCACAGGCTGGCCTTGCCGTTATAGGGATGGTCGAGTCTTCACTTACGGCAGGTCTCGTGCCGCTGGGCGAAGCAGAAGGCTTGCCGCCGATGCCGGTGCTTGAGTTGAGCCTTGTCACTGGCAAAGGCGAAACAAGTGCCGTCACGACACGACTTGCGGAATATCTTGCACGGGAACTTAGGGGGGATGGTGCGCTCGCGCTGTCAGTTTGAGAAGAGAAGTTCCGCTTGAACTTGGCAGATGTGGGCGTAGGCTCCGCCCAAATTATAGGAGAGGCTTCATGGGTGGTTCACAGTTCGTAATGCTCTTGGCGGGTGTCGGGATCCCAATGCTTGCTGCGTTGAATGCTGCGCTTGGACGTCACGTTGGGTCGCCCGCAGCCGCGGCGACGATCCTTTTTGTTGTGGCGCTCACTATCGCGTTTATCACAGCGATGCTGACGGGAAGCGCAGGGTTCGCCAAACTAGCGACAGCTCCCAAGCATCTGTTCCTTGGAGGCACCTTTGTTGCCTTTTATGTGCTGTCAGTAACTTGGATCGCTCCGAAGATCGGGGTGGGTAACGCAGTCTTTTTCGTCTTGATCGGTCAGCTCATCTCGGCGGCCATCATCGATCATTTCGGTCTGTTTGGTGCCAACCAGACTCCGATCAGTCTGACGCGTGCTGCGGGTCTCGCGATCATGGCGCTTGGGGTGTTTGTGACGCAAAAGGTCTGAATTGACCTTTGGAAATAGACGAAGCCCAAGCCGCGCTTGGGCTTCTTTGTCGTTGTGTGCTGACTTAGCCGTGGTTTTTGCCTTTGCCGCCGCCTTGACCGCCTCCGTGACCGCCTTGGCCGTTTCCGCCCTGACCGTGACCGCCTTTGCCTTCGCCGTGTCCACCTTTACCATGTCCACCTTGACCGTGGCCTTCGGGCATCGTGCACTCGCCCTCAAGGCAGCTTGAGAAGACAGGCAGGTGATTGTCTTGGGATGCATTCATCAACTTCGTGAAAACATCTGTGATATCTGCATAAGCGGTGACAGTGGGCAGAAGTTCGTCACTATAAAGAGCGATATTTGCTATCTCGGCGTCGACAGAGATCTGGTAGGCCTCTTCGAGTGTCGCGGGAACCGCTGCAAGGGCTCGCGTGCCATCGAGATAAGGATTGGAAGGCACGTCGATCTCATAGGTATTTAGAAGCTCGATGAGCATGTCAGAATGGTGTTCTTCTGCTTTGATGATCTTGGAGAAGGGGGTGTCCGACCCAAATGCGTCGATGTAGCTGTCGTAGATTGCAACGGCTTGGTATTCGTCCATCAGAGCGCGCAGGATCGATGCCTCGATGTCTTCGCTGACAGTTGAAGCAAATGCAGTCGAACCGAGGGCAACGAACGGAAGAGCGAGTGCGAAAGTTTTCATCGTTATTTCTCCTAGTGTATCTGGGGGCCTCGTCACGAAGCATGAAAATATAACGATGTTGTGTTTCTTTTCCGTCGTACATTTTTTAGAAAATATTTAATTCCTATATTAATATTTATTTTCAGTAACTTGTGGTGTCACATTTCGCGTTGAATTCAGGCGATACTCGAGCGAACTCAATCGTTTTGGACCTAGTTTTTTGTCTCCGTACTCCCCAACGTCTTCAAAAGCCAATCGCGAAAATCCCGCGCAGCTTTGACGTTTTCATCAATCGCCAAGAAATACCCTTCGGGATTAATGAGAGTTGCCTCTCCGATTTGGTACAGGTCCTCATTGACAAGCGATCCTGCCGCAAGGAGCGAACTGGTAAGAGCGACACCTTGGCCTTTGGCAGCAAGTTCGAGGGCAAGACCAAAACTGTCCACGTGGAGGCTGGGTTCAAGCATTTTGGTCTGGCGATGCGCTTGCCCCCACGTTTGCCACGACATGGATGTGCCGACTGTCTCGATTAGCCTTTGATCATTCAGCTCATTCTCTGGCCGAGATGTAATGGCGACGAGGTAATCCGGTCCCAAACGAATGGCATTTTGCCCGACCTGCTTTTCGGCTCCAAAGCGTATTTCAACGTCAGCGATGGACGCTTTGAATTCGTCGGGCCAAACGGTCGATAGAAAACGAATGCGGGTGCCGGGGTAGGCTGAGAGGAATTCGTCAATCCTTGGGGCAAGGATCCACTGCGCCACGCTCACAGAGGTCGCGACCGTCAATAGGTGATCGGTGGGGCCAGCATCAAATGTCGAGGAAGCGGTCCCTAGTATTTCAAGCGCTGCACCGACTTGGGGGAGGAGCTTGCGACCGTCATCCGTGATCGACAAGCCGCGCGCTTTTCGTTCGAAGAGCTGAACGCCAAAGCGCGTTTCGAGCGCTCGCACCTGTTGGCTGATTGCGGATTGGGTAAGACCAAGCTCGTCTGCCGCTGCGGTAAAGTTGAGGTGCCTTGCCGCCGCTTCAAACGAGCGGAACCAGTTCAAGGGAGGGAGGGATCTTGCCATGGTGGAACCTAGCCATAAGTAACACTAATGGCTTTGCCGCATTT
>JAYPUF010000007.1:0-46082 GCA_038133925.1 Marivivens sp.
GGCCACATTCGAAAGGAAATATCACATGGCACTTCAAATCGCACTTCCCGCATCTGGCTTTGGCGCTTCTAGCCTCCGTGAAACAGTTTCCAACTTTATGGCACGCCGCGCCGCATACCGCGCTGCCTATAACGAGCTCAACTCACTCTCAAATCGTGAGCTTGCTGACATTGGCATTTCGCGTGCGGATATCGTCTCTATCGCGCGCCAAGCTGCAAACGCCAAGTAAGGCGCTCGTTTGAAAGCTGGAAAAACGAGGGGGCCAATCGGCCCCTTTTCTATATAGGGGTTCCAGTTCGTTGGCTTTGGGCTTATTGGCGACGCATTCCAATCACCAAAGTGGCTTATGAAATGCGTAGTTTAAACTTTGCTCTTATCCTTGCTCTCACGGGCGGTATCGCCTCGGCGCAAGACACTCTCTATTTCTCTGCGATCCCCGACGATGACGAAACCAAACTTGTCGAGCGTTTCAGCAAAGTCGCCGATTACCTCGAAGCGCAGCTTGGCGTTCCGGTCGAGTATGTTCCGGTCAAAAGCTATGCCGCTTCGGTCACCGCTTTCCGCAATAACCAGATTCAGCTTGGCTGGTTTGGCGGACTTTCGGGCGTTCAAGCCCGTCTTGCCGTCGAAGGTGCACGCGCGATTGCACAAGGGGCCGAGGATGAGACCTTTGTCACCTATTTCATCGCCAACACAGAAACTGGTCTTGAACCAAGCGAGGATTTCCCCGCAGGCATCCAAGGCTTGAGCTTTACCTTTGGCGCGCAAACCTCGACCTCGGGCCGCCTTATGCCAGAGTTCTACATTCGCCAGCACACAGGCATGGCCCCCGAAGAGTTCTTCTCCGAAGTCGGTTTCTCGGGCGATCATGGTCAGACGCTCCGTCTTGTGTCATCGGGTGCCTATCAGGTCGGCGCTTTGAACTTCACCGTTTATGACAGCGCCCTTGGCACGGTAGATGCGGAAAACACCACGCTCTTGTGGAAAACACCGCCCTATCCTGACTACAACTGGACCATTCGCGGTGATGTCGACACCACCTTTGGCGAAGGTTTCGCTGATAAGGTCCAAGCTGCGCTTATCGGTATGACCGACGCAGATCTTCTTGCCTCCTTCCCGCGCTCGGCCTTTATCGAAGCCACGAACGAGCTTTATGCCCCGATCGAAGAGACCGCGCGCGAGCTTGATATTCTCGAATGAGCAAACCAAGCGTGATGACAAAGCTGAGCAACGAGACGCTCGGCTGGGGGGAAGCCCCCGTCCTTCAGGGCGTCACGCTTGACGTTAAAATAGGAGAACGGATCGCTCTTTTGGGGCGGTCTGGCACAGGGAAAAGCACTCTGCTTGGCGCGCTTCGCGAACGGATCGAGACAACGGCCCACCGCGCGGCACTCGTTCCCCAAGACCTCGGGCTTGTCCCGCAACTGTCCGTTTTCCATAATGTCTATATGGGCCGCCTTGATGATTACGGAACGCTCCGCAATCTTGGCACCTTGATTTATCCCCGCGCAAGCGACCGCGCCGAGATCGGTGCCATCCTCGCTTCGGTTGGTCTCAACGACATGCAACGCAAATCGGCCGAGACCCTTTCTGGCGGTCAACGACAGCGCGTTGCGATTGCTCGCGCACTCTATCGAGGGGGCGAGATCGTGTTTGCGGACGAACCCGTTTCAGCCGTTGATGTCACCCAAGGGCACCGCTTGATCGAACACCTCCATCAAAGCTTTTCGACATCGATCATGGCGCTCCACAACGTCGATCTCGCCCGCGTCCATGCGACTCGCGCTATTGGGCTTCGCGGCGGCAAGATCGCCTTTGACCTCGCAGCGGCGGACCTTGCCGACGAACAGGTCCAAGAGCTTTACGCATGACCGCTGCCTCCGCGCGTAAATATGGCCTCTGGGGGTTTACGGGCCTTAGTTTGATTGCGCTCGGATTTTCCGACCTCAGCAGCAACCGGCCTGATCCATGGAACACACTCGTCGCCTTGGGGCACGGGCTGATCACGCCAGATTTCACAACGGACGGACTTCTCCTTGGCGCAGCGTTGACAGTGGCCTTTGCGCTGGTCGGCGTTCTTTTTGCCGCCATCGTCGGTCTGGTGCTGGCTCCGTTTTACGCCAATTCAGCCATTCGGGGGCTGTGCATCGCAGTTCGCTCGATCCACGAGCTGTTCTGGGCGCTCCTTCTTATGCAGGTCACAGGACTTAGCCCGCTCACGGGACTTCTTGCTATCGGCATTCCTTATTCTGGCATCTTTGCACGCGTTTTCTCGGACCTGCTAAGCGAAACGTCCCAAAACGCGGCAAGCGCCCTGCCAAGCGCAACCCAACCAACATCGCTGATCCTCTATGCAAAGCTCCCGCTCGCATGGGACCAGATCAAAGGCTATACCCTCTATCGCATCGAATGCGGACTACGGTCATCGGCAGTGCTTGGCTTTATTGGCCTCCCAACACTTGGTTACTTGCTCGAAACCTTTTTCCGTCAGGCCCACTATTCACAGGCTGCTGCCGTCCTTTACATCTTTTTCGCCCTTATCCTTCCGGTGCGCCTCTGGATGCGCTGGAGCCTTGCGCCGCTCTATCTCATCGGTGCAGTCTGGCTCCTTGCGGTCCAGAAATTCCCGCCAATAGGCGATGGGGCGCTCATCCGGTTTCTCACCCAAGACATCGTTCCCGCGCCTCTTAGAAACGGGGGCGAGATGCTCCCTTGGCTTGCCAAGATACTCAGCACCCAAGCGCTCCCCGGTACTGTTACAACTGTGATCCTCGCGCAGGTTGCCTTGGCTCTCGCGGCTGTCATGGCCGTCATTGGGTTTCCCTATCTTGTCCCTCGTGTCGCGGGAAACATCGGCTCGAGGCTGGCACATGGTGTTTTCGTCGTTCTCCGTTCGATCCCCGATTACATGTTGGCCTTTGTGTTTCTGCAAATCCTTGGGCCATCGCTGCTTCCTGCGATCCTTGCACTTGGATTGCATAACGGAGCCATCATCGCCCATCTATTAGGCCAACAAAGTCGCGCCCTTCCGCTGCGCCCCGATGCACCAAGGGGTCTCTCACTTTGGGGTTACGAACTCCTCCCCCGTCAGAGCGGCAGGATCTGGGCGCTTTGCCTGTATCGCTGGGAGATAATCATCCGCGATTCCGCAATCATGGGCCTTCTCGGTCTTGGGACACTCGGGTTCTTTATTGAAAAGAACGTGCAAGAGTTGCGGCTCGACCGCGTCGTGGTGCTTTTGCTGGTCTCTGCACTGCTCACCCTCTTGGTCGATTACATTTCGACGAAACTACGAAGCTCGATGCGGCTCCGCCTCGGCCCCCAAACTGAAACAGACTAGGCGCAAAAACGCCACATATTCGACCTCGTCTTCTTGCGTCTATCGCTTCCACGACTACAGTGATCTCAAGCTATCGGATCAATTTACTTATGAACCCTATTCATGCCCATAGGGACCAGATTTCCCCAGACGGGCTCATCGCATGTCCAACCTGTGACGCACTCCATAAAGAAGCGAGCGTTCCCGTTGGCATGTCTGCAAAATGTGTGCGCTGCGGCCATGTGCTTCTTCGCCCACGCAAAAGCGCGATGACGCAAATCCTGATGCTGGCCGCTACGGCCTTTATTCTCATGTGCGCAGGCATTTTCTTTCCGTTTCTCGAACTCCAAGCGGGCGGGCGCATAACAAGGTCTTCAGTCTTCGACGCGGTCTTGGCATTTTCGGACGGCTACATGATGCCCATCGCGTTTCTTTTAGGCGCGCTGATAATCGTCGTTCCTTTGGTCCGCTTTGTGGCGCTGATGTATGTTTTTGCGCCCATGTCGCTTGGTCACCACCCCGCTAAATTCGCCCCCGGAGCCTTTCGCCTCGCCGAGCGCCTCTCGCCTTGGTCCATGGCCGAGATTTTTATCGTTGGTGTCGGCGTCGCCCTGATCAAAGTCACGGGTCTCGCAACGGTGCTCATTGGTCCTGCCTTCTGGGCCTTTTGTGGTCTTGTCGTCGTCACCGTCCTCAAAGACACCTTTATGTGTAAGCTGACTGTATGGAAAACGCTGGAAAACCGACGCCCGTCTTAACCGCCCGTGCGGCCGGTCTTGTGGGATGCAGCCGTTGCGGTCGCGTCCACGAACAAGGCGTGGCTTCCTGCGCCCGCTGCGGATCAACGCTCCAGAGCCGTGACACCCTTGCGCTTCAGAAGGTCTGGGCGTGGTGGTTGGCGGGTCTCATCGCTTATATCCCCGCGAACATCTACCCGATGCTCCGCATGATTCAGTTTGGCCGCCCGCACGAAAGCTCGATCATGGGCGGCGTGATCGACCTTGCACAGCACGGAGACCTTTGGGTCGCATTTGTGGTCTTTTTTGCTTCGATCATCATCCCAATTGGCAAGTTCGTTGCTATCGCCTATCTCGCTTGGTCAGTTAAAAAAGGCGTACAAACGCGCGACATTGGCCGACTTCACATGTATGAAGTCGTCGAGTTTATCGGACGTTGGTCAATGATCGACGTATTTGTCGTTGCGATCCTGACCGCATTGCTCCAGATGGACTTTATTGTAACTGTGTCGCCAGGCATCGCGGCCTTTTCTTTTACGGTTTCGGTTGTCTGTACGATGATCTCGGCCCAAAGCTTTGACCCCAGAACGATCTGGGACGCACATGAAAGAGACGCCTAGTGTCTGATCAACTCCCTTCTGAAATGGACATCCAGCCGGTTAAGCGTAGCATTTGGCGAAATCTTTCGCCGCTTTGGGCTGTGCCGCTGCTTTCACTCGTTCTAGCTCTCGGCCTTGCATGGCAAAGTTTCAGCGACCGCGGCGTGCTGATCGAGATCCTTTTCGAAGAGGCCTCTGGCGTCACCGCCGGCGAGACCTTGATCAAATACCGTGACGTGACAATTGGAGAGGTCGAGCGCGTCGACTTCACCGACGATCTCACAAATGTGGTCGTCTATGCACGAGTGAGCAAAGCCGTGGTTCCCTTTCTGGATGACGATGCGACCTTCTGGGTCGTAGAACCCGAGGTGAGCGCACGTGGCATTTCCGGCCTCTCGACCGTTCTGTCAGGCGTCTACATCCAAGGTGCTTGGGACGATCAAGCGGGCGTGGCTAAGACGACATTCGAGGGCGCGAACGAAGCGCCATCGGTGCTCCCAAATTACAAAGGCACCCGTATTACTCTTCGCGCCACTGATGGCCAAATCGTAAGCGCCGGTGCCCCGATCTTTTATCGCGGCCTCGAAGTAGGCCGACTTGGCACACCCCGCCTCACCAGCACGGGGGATGCAATCTTGATCGATGCCTACATCGACGCCCCACACGACAAGCTCCTGAATTCCGCGACCCGTTTTTGGGATACCTCCGGTTTCTCGGTCTCCTTCGGCACGGGCGGCCTTGCGCTGAACGTAGAGAGCATCGCGACGATCCTTTCAGGCGGTATCGCTTTTGACTCGATTTTTGAAAACGGCGGTTCGATCAGCACCAGCGCCGTCTTTGACATCTATAACGAAGAGGCCGAAGCACGCCGTTCGATCTTTGTTGGCCGCGTCCAAAACGGCGTTGCTGTTTCAGTCGCCTTTGGCGAGTCGGTCAGCGGCCTCACGCCGGGTGCGCCCGTTCAGTTTGGCGGCATCGATGTCGGTGAAGTCTCGGAAATCCGTGCTCAAGTGAACGACGACAATCCTGATCAGGCGATCACGCTTCTTGCTTCGCTTAACCTTGATCCGCTGCGCCTTGGCCTTCCGAATGATGCGAGCGCCGAGGAAACAATCGAATTCCTGCGGGTTTCGGTGGAAAACGGGTTGCGCGCTCGACTTGCGACCTCAGGAATCTTTAGCTCTTCGCTCATCGTAGAACTTTCGATGCTAGAAGATGTAGCACCTGCGTCTCTGATTGTTCGCGGCGATGACGAACCCCTGATTCCTTCAGTTCTCTCGAACATCCCCGACTTTACCGCCACTGCCGAAGGCATGATCGAACGCATTAACTCGCTCCCGATCGAAGAGCTTCTTGATCAAGCGATCAAGACAATGGCAAGCATCGAGGACCTCGCCGCCGATCCCGATCTGCGGACCGTCGCCCCCGCCACCCGCACTTTGCTCGAAGACACAAGCGCATTGATCAACAGCCCTGATCTTCAGGCAATCCCAACCGATCTTCGCGCGACCATCTCGGATCTTCGCACGATCACCGAAGAGCTACGCGCCTCCGATGTGTCGGGCACACTAACCCGTGCTCTGACCGCGGCGGAAACCACGGCAAACAACCTCTCGACCGCCTCCGAAAACGTCCCCGCTCTGATCGAGGACCTTCGCACCCTGACTGCCAAGGCCAACAGCCTTGATGCCGAGGCGCTGATCACCCAAGCGACCACCTTCCTTGCCTCGGCTGACGCGGTGATCAATACCGACGGCGCACGAGCGCTGCCCAAGTCGCTCACCGATGCACTCGACGAAGTCCGCCTCGCCGTGGCCGAACTTCGCGGCGGTGGCGCGGTGGACAATCTCAATGCCGCTTTGAACTCCGCTCAAGCGGCGGCGGAATCCATCGACGTCGCGGCCGAAGACTTCCGTGTGACCATGGCCGATCTACCCCGCCTCAGCGAACAACTCAAAGGCGTTCTCGCCACTGCGGAACGGGTCATTGCCAGCTATGGCAACCGGTCGGATTTCAGCGATGAAACCATCAAAGCCCTGCGTGACGTGAGCGACGCCGCCCGTGCTGTCGAAGCACTTTCACGTCAACTCGAACGCGACCCCTCGTCGCTGCTCCTCGGGAGATAAGATCATGAAACGCCGCATTTTTCTTCTCTCTGGCCTCGCACTTGCTGGCTGTGGCTCTGATCCTGCGCTCTATCTCGTTGAGCCGCCCGCGCCGGTCAAAGCTGTCCGCATCGCCGTAAGTTCGATCGAGGTCAAAGACACCACCCTGCCCGCCTATGCAGAGGCCTCCGAGATCGCCTACGAATCCGAGGATGGCTCGATCCGCACCGTGACGGACACCCTCTGGGCGGACGATCCGACCCGTGCCTTCACATCGTCGCTGGTCTCGCACCTATCCCGCGCCACAACCGCCCGCGTTGCGGCCGAGCCTTGGCCGCTCGAAACATGGCCTCAGGCAGAACTCACCGTGCGCGTCGACAAGATGCTCGCCCGCGCCAACGGCAACTTCCAGCTCTCGGGACAATTCGCACTTTCGTCCCCTGACGGTGTGATTTCGGACCGGATGCGCAGCTTTGACATCCAAGTGCCTCTGAACGGCGAAGGCTCTGCCGCAATCGCGAGCGCAACAGGCCGCGCAATCGCAGGACTTGGCGCCGAGATCATCGCCGCGCTCTAAACCGCTCACTATAAGCGCACAATATTTCCACACCCCGCCAATTTGCTCAAGAATTTGGCGTGATTCTTTGCGCATTCCCCAATTCGTACTGGAACGCAGCGCCTCAGAGTGTAAACACCACGTGACATTTCTTTTGGGGGATTTGCCATGTTTGATCTTATTTCTATGCGCGCTGGCCTTGCCGAGCATTATGACCTCGCTCCTAATCCAGAGCTGGCCGCGTCCATGGCCGACATTTACGCACGAATGGACCGCGTGGTCTCACCCGCCGATTGGGCCATGGCCGCGCCCTATGTCGCTGCGATCAACAAGCTCAAGAAAGAGCGGAACGCGGTGATCCTCGCCCACAACTACATGACGCCTGACATCTACCACGGCGTTGCCGATTTCGTCGGTGATAGCCTCCAGCTTGCGATCAAAGCGACCGAAGTTCAGGAACAAGTCATCGTTCAGGGCGGCGTCCATTTCATGGCCGAAACGTCCAAGATCCTGAACCCACAGAAAACGGTCCTGATCCCCGACGTTGCTGCTGGCTGTTCGCTTGCCGAAAGCATCACCGCCGCAGGGATCGAGGAAATGCGCGCCAAATACCCCAGTGCACCCGTTGTCTCCTATGTGAACACCACAGCCGAGGTCAAAGCCGCCTCTGACATTTGCTGCACCTCGTCCAATGCGCTCCAGATCGTCAACGCGATGGAGTCGGACACGGTTATCATGACCCCCGACCAGTATCTCGCACAGAACGTCGCGAACGAGAGCCACAAGAATGTCGTCTACTGGCCTGGCTCGTGCATCGTGCACGAAGAATACAAAGCCGAAGACCTTCGCGCCTACCGTGAAATGGTTCCAGACGTCAAAATCATTGCCCACCCCGAATGTCCTCCTTCGGTCGTTGCCGAGGCTGATTATTCTGGCTCGACCTCGGGCATCATCAAATGGGTGCGCGAAAACAAACCCGCCAAGGCCATGCTTGTAACCGAATGCTCGATGGCCTCGAACATTGCAGATAGCCTTCCCGAAGTGGACTTCGCCAAGCCCTGCAACATGTGCCCCTACATGAAGAAGATCACGCTCGAAAAAGTGCTCTGGTCTCTTCACACCATGACTGAAGAAGTCTTTGTCGACCCAGAAGTTTCCGACAAAGCACGTCTTGCCGTGCAACGCATGATCGACCTCAGCCAAAAGCTGGGTATTTAAGGAACCCTTCCATGCAAGAGATCATCACTGATCGCGTCGTTATCATTGGCGCGGGCCTTGGGGCTCTTTATGCCGCCCTTCGGCTTGCCCCGCGGCCTGTGTTGATGATCTCGCCCGAAACGCTCGGGATCGGGGCAAGCTCCGCTTGGGCTCAAGGCGGCGTTGCCGCAGCGATGGATTCGGGCGATAGCCCCGCCAACCACGCACGCGATACCGTGGTGGCTGGTGCAGGAACCGTTGATTGGAATGTCGCGGACCGAGTCACCCGTGAAGCGCGCGAACATATCCTTGATCTGACCAACCTCGGCACACCTTTCGACCGCACAGCTGACGGCGGTTACGTGATGAACCGCGAAGCGGCGCACTCTTATGCCCGCGTTGTCCGCGTCAAAGGCGACCAAGCCGGCGCGGAAATCATGAAGGCCCTTATCGCACAGGTCCGCGAAGAACCCGCCATCCAAGTGCTCGAAGGTGCTCTGGCCACCGGTTTCATCATGGACGGCGCCCGCGTGAATGGCGTTCAGGTTGTTTCGTCGAAGCCACAGGGGTCTGCGGCAATCGTCATCAAAGGCCCAGCCTACCTTGTCGCCGCTGGCGGCTCTGGCGGTCTTTTCGCTCTGACAACGAACCCCCCGCGGATCCGCGGTCAGGTCATCGGCATGGCCGCCCGCGCGGGAGCCGTGATCGCCGATCCCGAGTTCGTGCAGTTCCACCCCACCGCCATCGACGTGGGCGAGGACCCCGCCCCTCTCGCGACCGAGGCTCTGCGCGGCGAAGGCGCAATTTTGATCAACAAGCACGGCGAACGTTTCATGCTCACCGAGCATCCCGACGCCGAGCTGGCCCCCCGCGATATCGTCGCCCGCGCCGTCTATACCCAGACCCAAGCGGGCCTTCGCCCCATGCTCGACACCCGCCAAGTGCTTGGTGCGCGTGTGAAAACTCAGTTTCCCGCAGTGGCAGAAGCCTGCGCCCGTAACGGCATTGATCCCGCAGTTGAGCCGATTCCCGTCGCCGCCGCCGCGCACTACCACATGGGCGGCATCGACACCGACGACAAAGGCCGCTCCTCGCTCGACAACCTCTGGGTCTGTGGCGAGGCCTCTTCCACAGGTCTGCACGGCGCGAACCGCCTCGCCTCAAACGGCCTGCTCGAAGCGCTCGTCTATGCCCGCGTTTGTGCCGACGGCATCAGCGAAATCATCGCAGAATCCGAAGCGCCCAAGATCGACGTTACCTTTGACGGCCAAGGCGACACGCCCGACGAAAACCTCGTCCTAGAGCTTCGTCGCACCATGACCAACAATGTCGGCGTGGTCCGCACCGGCGAAACGCTCGTGACCGCACTCCGCACCATTGCCGCTCTAGAAGAGCAAAGCACATCGGAAACCTTCCGCAATATGACCGCGACTGCGACCCTCATCGCCGCTGCCGCCCTCATGCGCGAAGAAAGCCGCGGCGCCCATTTCCGCACTGACTTCCCCATCTCAGACGGCGAAGTCGGCACCCGCACCCGCATTACTCTGACCGAAGCGCTTGCCGTCAGAGACAGTATCGCACAGGAGTGAACATGAGCAATTTCGCCACCCTCCCCGACCTGATCCTTGAACCGTTGGTGCGTTCGGCCCTTCTCGAAGATCTCGGCACTTACGGCGATGTGACCACCCGCGCCGTGATTCCCGCGGATACCATTTACGAGGCTCGCCTCAATTCCCGCGAAAACGGCGTTGTCTCGGGGATGCAAATCGCGCGCATCGCGTTCCACCTCGTTGACCCCACCCTCAAGGTCACAACCCACATTTCCGATGGTCAACCCTGCGCCAAAGGCGATGTCCTCATGACGATCAAAGGCTCCGCTGCCTCGATTCTGTCAGGCGAGCGTGTCGCCCTGAACTTTGCCGGCCGGCTCACCGGCATCGCGACCCTCACCGCAAGCTTTGTAGCCGAGACCAAGGGCACCAACACCCGCATCACCTGCACCCGCAAGACGACGCCGGGTCTGCGCATCGTCGAGAAACAAGCCGTTCTCCACGGTGGCGGATTTAACCACCGCTTCTCGCTTTCCGATGCGATCTTGATCAAAGACAACCACATTGCCGCCGCTGGCGGAATCGCTGCGGTGCTGAACGCGACCAAGGCAGTCGCCTCGCATATGATGCGCGTAGAAATCGAAGTCGATCGCCTTGATCAGCTCGCCCAAGTGCTTGAGACGGGCGGCGCGGATGTTGTGCTACTCGACAATATGGACACGCCGACCCTGATCGAAGCGGTGAAAATGGTCGATGGTCGTCTCAAGACCGAAGCCTCTGGCAACATGAAGCTCGAACGTATCGCCGAGGTCGCTGCAACGGGCGTCGATTATATTTCGTCGGGCGCTCTCACCCATTCGGCCAAAACGCTCGACCTAGGCCTCGATTTCTAAAGTCCGCTCAGGTCGCTCAGGATCGGACAATCGGGCCGATCATCACCGGCACAGCAACTGACGAGATGTGCAAGCGTATTGCGCATCTCCTTCAGCTCTTCGAGCTTGCGATCAATCTGCACCAGCCGCTCTTTGGCGAGCTTTTTCACATCTGCACTCGCCCGCGTCCGATCTTCCCAAAGATGAAGCAGGGTTCGGCAATCCTCGATCGAAAACCCCATGTGCCGCGCCCGCCCCAAAAACGCGAGCTTGTGCAAATCGCTCTCTCGAAACTGGCGATAGCCATTCTCGGCCCGCAATGGTTCAACAAGACCAATGTCCTCGTAGTAGCGGATTGTCTTGGTCGGAAGCCCCGAACGCTCTGACACTTCACCGATGTTCATCGGGCCCACTCCTTTTGAACCTGCGCCACGCACTCAAGCATCAACATTGCACCCTTTTCGATAAGAGCCTCGGGGAAATCATAATCGGGACTATGGAGCGCCGAAACGTCCCCTGCTCCAAGCAGCATTATCGCCGCTTTACCCCGCGTCCCGAACCACCCAAAATCCTCGGACCCGCGTAGTGGAAGAGGCCCTCTAGTATTCTTGAAATTTAACGATTGGGCAGCGTTAGACACTACTTTTACCGCTTCAGGATGGTTTCCAGTGGTTGGGAAAACGTCGTGATCTTCATAGTTCACGCTAAGCCCATGCTTTGCAGCAACCTCTGCAACCTTGGCTTTGCTCTGCTCCAAAATCTCGCTCATCCGCGCGTTGGTGAGCGCCCTTAGCGTCACGTAGATCTCGGCCATACCAGGCGTCACACCAAAATTCGGCTCGCCCACGCGGACATGTGTAACTGTTGCGAGAGAAAACAATGGATCGCTCTGTGGATCGCCCTGCCCAATCTGGTCAAAGAACGGAAGAAGCTCCGCCAACGCCAATGTTGGCGCTCTCGCAAACTCTGGCTCCGAAGCATGTGACGTGCGCCCTTCCAGACGGATCAAAAGCCCCTGTGACGCGCAAAAGGCCGGCCCTTCGACGATGGCAACATCGCCCAATGGCACCCTTGGCCAATTATGGATCGCAAAGGCATAGTCATATTCCACCTCAGCGAATGTTAGATCAGACATCACCGCCTTGGCCCCTGCCCCGTTTTCTTCGGCGGGTTGGAACATGAGGATCACAGCGCCGCTCTCGGGCCTCTGACGACCTAGAACACGCGCAATCGCGGCAAGGATCGTCATATGCCCATCATGACCGCACAAATGCCCCTTCCCCGCGATTTGCGACCGATAGTCCGCACTGCTCTCCTCTTGGATCGGAAGCCCATCAAGCTCGGCCCGAAGCAGGACACGTGGTCCTGGTTTGCCACTTTCGAAAATAGCAACAACACCGTGTCCACCTACCCCGCTCATAACCTGATCGGGACTGTGCGCGGCAAGCATTGCCAAGACGCGCTTGGCGGTCTCCGCCTCCTCGCCCGAGACTTCGGGAAACTGGTGCAATTCTCGCCGCCACTCAACGAGCGAAACCATGTCAGCGTTACTCAGTCGCATATCATATTATGCCTTATTAGACTCTATTTTCTGCACCAACGAACCGAAGTCGCAGCGCATTCGAAAGCACAAAAACGCTCGAAAGTGCCATAGCCCCTGCCGCCAACATCGGCGACAACATCCCGCTCGCCGCCACAGGGATCAAGAGCACGTTATAGCCAAAGGCCCAGCCAAGGTTTTGCTTGATGTTACGCATCACGGCGCGCGACAGATGGAGCGCGGTAACAACCCCCTGCGGGTCACCGCTCATGAGCACCACATCCGCGCTCTCCATGGCCACATCGGTGCCGTTACCCACAGCGATCCCAACATCGGCGGTCACAAGCGCGGGCGCATCGTTGATCCCGTCCCCGACAAACCCAACGGGCCCCGCGAGCGTGCCAATCGCCTTGACCTTGCCCTTGGGCAACACTTCGGCCACCACGTGGTCAATCTCAAGAACCCGAGCAATTGCGTCCGCAGTCGCCTGATTGTCGCCCGTTATCATCGCGACCTCGACCCCTTCGGCGTGAAGCGCCTTGATTGTGGCCTTTGCCGCCGGTTTCACAGGGTCCGCCACGGCAATTACAGCAACCAATTCACCTTCGATCGCGGCATAAAGCGGTGTCCGTCCCTCAAGCGCCATAGCCCGCCCCCGCGCCTCGAATGCGCCCAGCGGAATGCCCTTTTTCACCATCAAACGGTCCGCGCCAACGAAGACCTGTTTACCGTCGACTTTCGCCTCAAGCCCATAACCCGTCAGCGACTTGAACTTATCGATGTGCGGAAGCGGCCCCTGATGCGCCGCAACAATCGCGCGGGCAATCGGATGATCTGACCCACTCTCAACCGCAGCCACGATCCCAAGTAGTTCACTGCGCTCAAACCCCTCCTTAACCTCAAAATCGGTCAATGTTGGATGCCCTTCCGTTAGGGTTCCAGTCTTATCAAAACCGACGGTTTTGAGCCTTGTTAGAGACTGAAGCGCGTCGCCCTTGCGGAACAGAACCCCAAGTTCTGCCGCCCTCCCCGTCCCCACCATGATCGACGTAGGCGTCGCAAGCCCCATCGCACAGGGACAGGCCACGATGAGCACCGAAACGCCAGCCACAAGCGCATGTGTGAGCGACCCATCGATGAGCAGCCAGCCAATAACTGTCAGCACCGCGAGCATCATAACAGCGGGAACGAACCAGAGCGTCACACGGTCCACCAGCGCCTGAATCGGGAGCTTGGCCCCTTGCGCATCTTCGACCATCCGTATGATCTGCGAGAGCAGCGTATCCGCCCCTACGTTCACCGCGCGGAAGGTCAACAGCCCCTCGCCGTTCACTGTGCCGCCCACGATATGCGCCCCAGCGCTCTTGGAGACAGGCACGGGCTCGCCCGTGATCATACTCTCGTCGACATAGCTCTCGCCCGAGACCACCTCACCATCGACCGCTACGCGCTCCCCTGGGCGCACCACAATCAGATCTCCAACTACAATATCTTCAAGAGCAACTTCAACTTCGGCTCCATTCCGGCTCAAACGCGCGGATTTGGGACGCAAACCAATCAGCTTGCGAATAGCCGCGCCTGTCCGCCCCTTGGCACGTGCCTCCATCATGCGCCCCAGAAGGATCAGAGCCACAATCACCCCTGCTGCTTCGAAGTAGACCGCCCGCGCCTCCTCGGGCAGCTGGCTCGGCGCAAAGGTTGTCACAAGCGAATAGCCATACGCCGCGGTCGTTCCGACAGCCACAAGGCTGTTCATGTCCGGTGCGCCGCGCAAAAGCGCTGGATAGCCCTTGAGATAAAACTGACGACCGGGCCAAACGAGAGCAGCCGTCGTCAACGCAAACTGAAACAGGCGTGAAGTCTGTTCGCCAAACGTCATCGCAACCCAATGATGGAACGGCGGATAGAGATGCCCGCCCATTTCAAGGATGAAAACAGGCACGACGAGAACCAGCGCGATGATCAAGTTGCGCTGAAGCAGAGCCGCTTCTGCCTCTTTTCGGGCACCGGTATCCTCGGCACTGGACCCGCCTTCAAGAACCTTTGCGGGATATCCGATCGAAGCCGTCGCGGCTCTCAGATCTTCGATTTTGGTCAAGCCCTCCAGAAATGTCACAGAGGCCGTTTCAGCGGCAAGATTGACGGAGGCCGAGGTGACGCCTTCAACCCCTTCCAATGCCTTATCCACGCGCCCCACGCACGAGGCACAGGACATTCCTTCGACGGCGAGCACCACACTGACTGTGCGCGCGGGATACCCTGCCCTATCGAGCACGGCCGCGACCTCCGAAACGGCAAGAGTGTCAGGCACGCTTAATGTTGCCATCTCGGTTGCCAAATTGACCGACACCCCATCGGCACCCTCAATCAAGCTTAGAGCCTTATCCACGCGGCCCACACAAGAGGCACAGGTCATTCCCTGCACCGAGAGCTTAATCTGTTTGGTCATCGCAATGCCTTTCCGTGCTATTGCGTCCTACATAAGCCTTCCAGTAACTGGAAGGTCAAGACTTGAGAACCAGCGATCCCGACAAACCAAGACCTTCCCCGCGGGGAAGGTTCCATGTGGCGCGATGGCAGCTTGACCTTCCCCGCGGGGAAGGTTTCACCCTAGGGGTCAAAGGAGACTCAGATGACCCGATTCCACATTGCCAACATGAGCTGCGGACATTGCAAAGCCACCGTCGAAAAGACCGTATCCGAACTTGACGACGAAGCAGAGCTCGACTTCGACATGGAGACCCGTGAAGTCGAGATCGACAGCAGCGCCTCCAAGGACGCTTTGATCAGCGCGCTTACCGCGGCAGGCTACCCACCGGCCGAACTCTAGATGGCTGCGGACCAGTAGCGGTATCGCCGCTGGCCGGTCACTTCCTTCACAAGCCCAAGACGGGAAAGAGCGTCGAGGTTTCGCTGAACGGCGGCGCGGCTTGCACCGGTACGCACCTCGGCCATCTCCGCTGAAAGTAGCGGGACGTCCTGCAATGCCTCGATCAAAAGCTGCGGCGTCCGCCCCGACATGCCTTCGGTCTTTTGTGCTGCAAACTCCGCCCAGACCTTAAGACGATCGAGGGTAAGATAGGCCTCTTGAGCGCCATTTCGGATAGCTTCGAACCAAGGCAAAAGCCGCTCTTCCGTTGTCCCACTCGAACGAATGGCACGCATCCCAACAGAGGCCATCGGCGCGAAGGGCAGGGCGCGAAGCCCCGCTCCCGCAACTCTCATTGCCAAAGTTGCCGCCTCCAGCACACTCTCAGGCCCCGACAATCCGATGCGCTTCCAGTCGTGAAACGCCATCGCGGCCGCGGTGATAGGGTGAAGCTGGCCGCTCTCTATCGACGCGACCCAATCAAGCCCATCTTCCCCGCGGGGAAGGTTTTGCTCTTCAAAGCCGAAAAAAGCTTCGATGTCCTCAGGCCCAATCGGACCCACCAAACGCCGTCGCGCCCAATCCGCGAGGGCAAGATCACGCGCATCATCATCCGCAGTCGAAACCCGAAGCTCGGCATAGAGTGCCAATCGTTCAGGTGCGATCCGGCGCCCATCGAACCAACTGAGCGCAGAAGCCTCACTCAACGCAATCCGTTCGGCAGCCCCCCGAACTTGAGTAACCTTCTCATCAAGCCGTGCAAGCGCAGCGCAGGCCTCTGCAAGCTGCCGCCCCATGGACGCCTCGGCCCGCGCCCAATCAACTGACCAACCCTTGGTCGGAAGGGGTGCAAGCGGAGCAGGAAGATCCGTCGGCGCCGCATCCTCAAGCGGGGCAGGGATGAACCAAAGGTCCTCTTCGTCGTCTTCCGGTGTGTTTTCGAGGTCGTCTGAAAAATTCATGAGCTCAGACATATCACAGTTCTTATGCGCAAAATACCTCTGTTTTGCACATCACTTGGTTTACGCCTTGGAAGGGACAAAACCTTCCCCGCGGGGAAGGTCCAAAGAAAAAGGCGGCCCAAAGACCGCCCCTTGCTCTCATACGCGATCTCAGGTCACTCAATCTGATTGAGCATCGCGCGAACGGCTTCTTCTAGCTTGCGCCGGTCAATCGTCGAAAAGTCGCGCTCAAGCCGTATTTCAAGCCGACCATTGCCAGCGGTGCACTTTGCAACACCATGCGGGCGATCAATCTGAAAGGTGGTTTTCGCCTTTGTAGGCGCCGCGCTGGCAACCTTGTCTGCCTTCTTTGCGACAGGCATGCCAAAGTCGTCCTCGGTCTCTTCGGCGTACTTACGCAAAACATCAAGTTCGTCACGGACCGAATAGTTGTCCCAGCCCTCAAGATCATTTCGAATTGCAGAACGAAGCCCTTCCACCTCAATCAGTCGCTTTGAAAGCGCGAGGCCAAGACGGCGCGGGATCTCCTGCGGGAACTTCAGAATACCATCCAAAGCCTCGACCAGAGGAATGAAACCTCGGATATACGAACGCTTCTGATAACCTGCCGAAGAGAAGAGGGCGGCGACAGCCTTATCAGGGTCTGTTTCAGCAGTACTAGGGTCTTTTGCATAGTCGACAGCGAGTTTTGCCATCTCGGCAAAGGAGATGTCTTTGCGGACAAGGTTCTCGTCCACCATCTTCCTATATAGAGTCTCAACGCTTTCGCCCTGAGCGATGATTCCGGCTGGAATAGAGCCGAATTTCTCTTCATCGCCCGTTTCCTCCAAAAGCTCCTTGAAAGCGGTCCAGCGGCGGTAGCCTTGGATCAGCTCGAACCGTCCATCCGGACGGGGCTCAACGCGGATTGGATTGGAAAGACCAATGTCCTTGATCGACGCTTTGAGTTCGATGATTTCAAAGTCAGGGCCCTTACGACGGTCGCGCACCAACTTGTGCGTATCGATCAAATCGAGCGGGATCATATCGACGATGAGGCCAAGCTTTTTCAGACGCACGTGTTCGTGGGCGAGCGCGTCGTTCTCGGCCCGAATTGTGGCCTCGATCTCTTGCCGCTCTCGAAGGCTCCCTGCGGTTTCGGTAATCGCGGTCGCCATCGGACCGCGACGTTTTCCCTCCTCAGATGGGGTCTCGACCTTCCCCGCGGGGAAGGTTTCCTGAAAATCGTCCTCAGGAATGTCGATGTCGAAAACGCGACGTTTCTTGCTCATTCCTCATCCTCCAAGTTCTTCCATGCGGTGAGCACGGACCCTTTGAATTCTTCATAGGCCCGATCAAACGTCGCGCGCGCACGGCGCCACGTCTCGCGGGTCATATCCCGATAGTCGATCTCGTAGACCGAGCTTAGGAAGCGGCCCGACTGTTCAACCGCACGGGTCATTTCAATCGGGTGCTCTGCTACATGATCACCAAAAACCTTTCTAAATGCTTCGAACATCGCACGGTGCAGCTCGTTTCCGGGCTCGTAGCGGGTCATGAGGAAGCGCACGTCCTGAAAGACTTTGGGCAGCTTGATCTTCCCCGCGGGGAAGGTTTGGGGATAGCTATGCGCCAGATCGCCGAGCGCTTCGGCAAGCTGACCGATAAAGGACGTGGTGGAGTCGTATTCCCAATAGCCGGGGCCAGAGGGGATATAGAGCATGTCAGCGGCAAAGACCGCATTCATCGACTGATAGCCAATCGCGGGCGGACAATCGAACATGATGAGGTCATAGGCGTCGCTCGGGATCGCATCGAGATAGCGGGACACCGCCCCGAAGAAGGTCCATTCGGGATTGAGGTGCCGATACTGAGCCGAGGCAAATTCCACGAAGGCCGCGTTGGCGCAGGAGGGAATGATGTCGATGGTCGGCCAAGCGGTCGGCTTGATGAAGTCGGCAACGCGCAGATCACCAAGGCCAAGGTCGCGGATCGACGCGGGAATGCGGCGCTGGGGTAGGGCGGTGCCCGACTCGGCGCCCTGGACAGCGGCATTCATACGGTCCGTCTCACGGATGAGGTCACGGGCCATGATGCCCCAGACGGTGTGATCCTCGGCCACGTCATTAAGTCCCATGGAGTGAGAGAGCGTTGCCTGAGGGTCAAAGTCCACCACAAGAATACGGTAGCCATCAAGCGCAGCAGCATGCGCAAGGTGCAGCGCAACGGTCGACTTGCCCGCCCCACCTTTGAAGTTGGCAATGGCCACACGGAAGGCGCGCTTGCCCGCGGGACGCTCGGGCATAAGAGACTTGCGGTTGATCTTCATCTTGCGGCGCAGCTCGTTGATCTCTTCAAGGCTGAACCAGCGCTGACGACCATCCTCTTCGACCTCTCCACCAGGGAGGTCGGGTTCTGCGGCCAGACGGCCACGGAAAGTAGACTGATTGATCTTAAAAATGAGTTCAGAAACCTCCCAGCTCGAGAAGCGACGGAGTGTCTTTTCCATCTGGGGGCTGAACGTCTGACGGCGGATCCAGGTCTGCATCTTGAGCGACTGCGCCTGAAGGTTTGCCAAATCCTCGTGAGTAAACATGCCTGCTGTCTTTCTTATTGGACGTAAATTTTCCTCTAAATCGGAAATACGCTGAATTTGCCAAAAATGCAAAAGTGAAGTTTAGTGAAAATGCAAAAAGTGCAAATCTCGCATTTAGGCATGAAAATAAGGCCAGAAGCGATTCGGCGAGCATTAGGTTCGAAGCCGAGGTGAGAGCACTCTAAGCAGGCAGATTTAGGGGGACACCTCGAAGCAACCTACTGCAATTGGGGTGACAAAAGTTAGTTTTAGGGTGACAGTCAGAATGTCCCCCATTACCTATTTAACCTAAAAATCCATTCAGATTTTGGTATTGGGACCGACTTCTCTTGGCCGCTCAGAGTCAAAGCGCTTGACAGAATCGAACATCAGGACGCAAATAAGCCAACAGACCGGAAGAACGTTGTGATCCGGCAAATGGGACGAACAAGATCCCGAACAGAGGCGAGGCCGAAGGGCCAAACGAGGAGCAGCATCGTGCAGGTTGCCAAACCAGTCGGACGTTCAGCGTCCGTCAAGAAATATGACATACTCTCTGCATTGGCTGCCTTTGGTCTGTCTCAGGACAAGCATGTTCAACGACAAGTGCTTCGTCTGATGTCTTTGATTACGACACGGTACAATTGGCAAAAAGACGAGCTGACAATCGGCCAGAATGAAATTGCCAAACTTTGGAGCTGTGACACGCGCACCGTAAAACGCGAGATGTCGAAGTTTAGAGCGAACGGCTGGCTCGTTGAAAAGCGTGGCGCTGCCAGAGGCCGCGTTGCTGTTCATGGGCTTTGTCTAGAAAAGATCATGAATGATAGCAAATTGGTTTGGGAAAATATCGGACCCGACTTTGTTGCGCGTGCCGAAGTTCCGCTTGAGGCTGATGCGCCGAGCAATGTGGTCAAGTTCGCACCCGCCAATGTTCAGGCTCCGAGTGATGACGGCACCATTTGGTCTGGGATTTGCAAGACGTTCTATGACGATGATCCCGCAAGTTTTGCGGCGTGGCTCTCGCGGCTTGATCCTGTAGGGCGCGAGGACGACAGGTTTGTAATTTCCGCCCCGACGCGGTTCCATGCAAACTATGTCGAAAGTCACTTTGGGGATCGGCTGTTGCGAGAGATGAGAAGGCTTGATCCTTCGGTCCGTTCTGTTCGGATCATACACTAGTCAATGATTGCTTAGGGCTTAGGAGCTAGGCTGACGCGGATGAACGAAGAAAACACCATAGATCCGAGACCCTCGGGGTTGGTGACCTCGCCGCGCCGCGAGAGGGGCAAGCGTCGACGGTGGCGACTTGGGGCGAGTTTTGCGCTCATGGTTGTCGCACCGACCATCTTGGGCAGCTGGTATTATGGCTCTGTCGCCTCGGATCGCTTTGCCGCCGGTGCAAGTTTTGTGGTGCGAGGCGTTGAAACGAGCACCAGCGTCGATCTGTTCAGTAGTTTCACGGGGATGACTTCGGCCGGGTCTACGACATCGGACAGCTATATTATCCGACGTTATATCGAGAGCCCCGATATGCTGCGCGCTTTGAACGATATGCTGTCGCTGCGGGAGCATTATGGTGATGCATCCATTGATCCGCTTTCACGGCTTGCAGCCGATAGCACCTTGGAAGAGTTCGTCGATTACTGGTCGCGCCGTATTTTGACGAGCTATGACAGCACGACGGGTATCGTGAGCTATGAAGTTCAGGCCTTTGACCCCGATACCGCGATTGTTGTGGCGGACGCGGTTTTGGATGCCGCGACCCAACTTGTGAACGAATTGTCCGAGAAAGCACGGCTCGATTCCGTTCAATTTGCCACGAAGGAAGTCGAACGGGCTGAGGAACGGCTTTATGCCGCGCAGATGGGACTTCGGCAATTTAGAGAAGAGCAGGGGGCCTTTGACCCTGTGATCAATGCGCAGCTTGACGCGGAATTGATCGCGACGCTCGAGGCACAGTTGGCCGAGCTGCGGGCGCAAATTGTTGTACTGTCCGAGTCTGTTGGTCCTGACGCGCCGCGTTTGACCCAGTTGAAACGTCAAGAAGAGGCGCTTGCCGATCAGATCACTCAACGCCGCGCCGCAATCGGTGGTGATGGTGGTGGCGGGGCCACGGCAAATATGCTTGCCGAATTCGAAGAGCTTCAGATCGAGCAGACTTTCGCGCAGCAAAGGTACGCGTCGGCACTGACCTCGCTTGAAGCGGCGCGCATGGAAGCGGATCGCCAGCAAAGATACCTTGCGATTTTTTCACGTCCCTTCAGGCCGGAAGAAGCGGTTTATCCTGAGCGGTTGCGCAATTCGCTTTTGATCTTCGGCGCCGCATTTGTGTTTTGGCTCATCTCAACGCTTATTGCATTGGCTGTGCGGGATCACGTGAGATGAGGGGCGGTGTTTCCGCGCAAATCAGGGTCATTGTGGCTCTAACCTTGCGGGAATCGCGTATGACTTTTGGGACGAGCCATGCTGGATACCTCTGGGCGGTGATCCAACCTTTGCTGTCGATCTCGGTGCTTGTTGGGATTTTCTATGTAATCGGGCGCCAATCGCCCTATGGAACTTCGCTTGCCCTATTTTTTGCAAGCGGGGTGCTAACGCTTGAGCTTTTTAATCGCCTAAGTGGGACTTTGCTCCGCGCTTATGTCGCAAACCGACAGCTGCTCTATTATCCTGCGATCCGCGAGACGGACGCTTTGTTTGCGCGGCTCTTGCTCGTGGTGCTGACCTATTTGGTGATCTTCACGCTTTTCTTTGGCGGGCTGGTGTTGTTTGGGTTGGCGGAAATGCCGCGAGAGCCAGACACTATGATCGCCGCCTTTGCTGCGACGACTTTGCTTGGCCTCGGTGTAGGGAGTGTGCATGCGATGCTCATGCGGGTGACACCGATTTGGGCGCATGTGGAAATGGTGATCGGGCGACCGTTGTTTTTCCTTTCGGGCGTGTTCTACATTCCGTCGCAAATGCCCCCTGAGGTGATCGAGGTCTTGCAGTGGAATCCTGTGCTTCATCTGATCGAGTGGATGCGCGAGGGATATTATACGCATTATGCGAGTGACGTCTTTGACCCCCTTTATCCTGTCGCGATTGCCCTTGTTTTATTGGCGATTGGGCTTGGGTCCGAGCGGATGACGCGGCGTTGGAGGGCGGCATGATTGCTCTCGACCAGGTGTCAAAGTCATATTTTGTGAAAGGCGTTCACAAGGTGGTCCTGGATGAGGTTTCTTTCCAGCTTCCTGAGCGAAAAAACGTGGCATTGATGGGACGCAATGGGGCGGGGAAGTCGACGCTTCTCCGATTGATTGCCGGCACCGAAATGCCGACCCAAGGCGAGATTGTCCGCGAAGAGCGGGTCAGCTGGCCTATGGGGTTTTCGGGTGGTTTCAACGGGAACATGACTGGGGTCGAGAACATACGTTTTGTCGCTCGGATATACGGTCAGCCGAGTGAAGAGGTGCTTGAACGGGTTGAGGCGTTTGCCGAACTGGGGCCTTCTCTCGATTTACCGATCGCGACCTACTCAAGCGGAATGAAGGCGCGGCTCGCGTTTGGGCTCTCGCTCGCCATTGATTTCGACACCTACCTGATCGATGAAATCACCGCCGTTGGGGATCAAAGGTTCAAATTAAAAAGCCGCGCGGCGCTCGGCAAAGCGGTCGAGACGTCGCGCGTAGTTATGGTCTCGCATTCGCCTTCGGTGGTGAAGGATTTTTGCGAGGTCGGTGTGCTGCTTTATGAGGGGCAGCTTTATTACTATGATCAGATTGATAATCTCTTGGCGGACTATCGGAGGTTTTGCTGATCAAAAAATCAGTGTCTATTAACGCCTAACTTAGAAAAGATCGTGCCAGATCGTTCCGTCAAAACAACGGAGCTTTTTTGTGGTCGCATCAAAGTAGAGCATTCCTTCTAGTGGGGCGCTTGGCTCGGTTGTAGGTGCTAGTCCAATTGCGCCAGTGCTGCCGTCGAGCTTTAGTGCAGAGATCCATGTGCTCCCATCAGCGCTTACCTTGATGGTAAAGTCCGTTTCACCCGCGAGGCCCATTTCGGCATGTCCGGTCCAATTGCTTTGGAACAGGAGGGAGGCGGTGTCTGTCGCGTTTGACTTGTTGACCTTGACCTGATGGCCTGCGCCATCGTGAGAAAAAAGCGTTGCAGGCGCCGAAACAGAAAGGCGGTTGTAAGCATCTGCATGTGTGTTGATGCCGAGGGTCTCCACCGCGCGAAGGATTGGAGCGAGTGCGCCGGATTGGATCACAAAGAGCGCGGCGCGGGCTTTGTCCCATATGCGCCAGCCGTTTTGTGGGGCGATGAACTCCCAACCGCCAGAGAAAAAAGCGGCGAGATGACCATCTTGGCCGAGCCAATCACCGCTTGCGCCAGTGCCGACAAAATAGGTCGCGCCCTCTGCTGGTGAGGTCGGCGGCGTTGTTCCCCCAGCCTCCTCGATGACCAGTTGGGTGATGTGATCAAGCCGCGCGAGGGCTTCGTTATGGGTGATGTGTTTTTGAGCCTGTGCGGCCTGAAGAAGTGGAAGGCCCAAACGAGCGGTTGAATCAGACATTTGCGTCCCCTTTGACTGGATACGCTTTACGGTGCTCTGATTGGTTTATGGTTTGGTAAAAGGTGCGAACGTTGCCTGGGCTAATTTGGGAGAGGAGCGCCCTTGCGATAGGCATTGAAGCCTTTGAGACCTGCGAAGAAACCTCGCCTTGTTTCGCGGAGGATTGCGGCGCGACGTTCGAGAGAGGCTCGTGATTTTGTGCGCGAATAGTGTCTAAAGAGCACAAATGGCAGAAGCCATGGCATCAAGTCCAGCGTCAAAAGAGTCCGGTTCCGTGCCGAGTAAAACGCACGTTGTGGACTTGGGTTTGAGGTCGCACCGAGATGGGTGAAGCGGACCTCGCTCAGATAATAGTTTTGAAGACCCGCACGGCGGAGTTTGAGCGAATAAGCAGTGTCATCGCCGCCGATAAAGAGCCTTGGATCAGGAAGGCCATGTCTCTGGATTGTTTCGGGGCGAATGAAAAAACCGACAAAGGATGCGGTGTCGATCGTGCCGGATTTTGTTGGATAGCGCGGATTGCCCTTTCCCCATGCGATCAAAGATTTGAGGGTAAGAAAGGGCACGCGAGTGGGACGGTTGAGCGGGTGCGTTTCGCCAGTCAAAGTTTGGACATGTGTGGCAATCGCGCCAAGCTCCTCGATATTGGGGAGGTGCTTTTCAAAGGCAATAAGCGCCCCCTTTTGCGGAAAAGCATCGTCGTCGAAAAGCGTGATCCAGTCGACGCTCAGGTTCGACGCTTGTTTGAGCCCAGCGGCAAAACCGCCAGCACCGCCAAGGTTTTCGTTCAGGTTGAGAACTTGAACCCGTTTGTCGACGAGCGCTTCGAGATATCTGCCTGTCCCATCGTCTGAGGCGTTGTTCACGATGATAAGGTGGGCGAATGGCTCTTCAAGGCAACGCGAAATGGCCTCTTTGAGAAGGCCGAGGCGATTATGCGTGACGATGACAGCTGCGAAACGCATCAGATCGGCGAGGCCGAAAAGACCGGCATGTCGTCTGGTGATCGAAGAAATCGCGCGGCACAGTCCAAGGCTTCGCGAACTGCGATTTCCATATCAATATAGCGGTATGTGCCCATTCGTCCTGCAAAGGTAATGTTTCTCTCGGACTTTGCGCGTTCGATGTATCGCGCGAGCATCGCTTTTTCACTGATCAGTCGGATGGGGTAAAAGGGTTCGTCATCAGGGCCACAATCGGCAGCGAATTCGCGATAGGCGATCGCTTGGCGGGGTTGTTCCCATGGGGTGAAAAAGCTGTGCTCGGAAATTCTGGTCCAAGGCACGTCGGGGTCGGAATAGTTAACGACTGCTCGGCCTTGGATCGTCGACTGGCTGCGCAATTCCTCGAACCGTAGCGTGCGATAGCCAAGTCGGCCCTCTGCGTGTTCGAAATAAGCGTCGAGCGGACCGCTCCAGAACACATGGTCAGCATCTGCGAGATCCGAGCGGCTGATCTCGGTCTTAAGGTGCACCTTAATCGCGGGATGGTCGAGAAGCGCTTCGACCAGAGCGGTGTAACCATAGCGCGGCTGGCCCTGATGTTTGTGACCGAAATAGCAATCCTCTCGGTCAAAGCGCATGGGAAGTCGGGCGGTCACCGCTGCAGGAAGGTCGCTTGGTGGACGGCTCCACTGTTTTGCGATGTAGCCTTTGTAGAACGCGTTAAAGAGTTCATGTCCTAGGGTGCTCAGCGCTTGTTCTTCGGCATTCGCGGGCGCGCGGTCGAGCCTGAGACTGCGAGAGGCGATAAAGCTACGTGCTTCGTCACTGGTGAATTGGGTGCCATAGAAAGCGTTGATCGTGTCGAGATTGACAGGCAGGCCATATTCGCGGCCTTGATACCGCGCGACCACGCGATGCTTGAAAGGCTCGAACAGTGTGAAGCGTCGGACGTATTCCCACACCTGATCATCATTGGTGTGAAAGATGTGGGGGCCGTATTTGTGAAGCATTGTGCCCGACGCCTGATCACGAAACGTAAAGCAATTGCCTGCAAGGTGGTCACGACGTTCAAACAGGGTCACAGAGCAGGTTCCTCTGTCGGCCAATTCGCGCGCGATCACCGAACCGGTGAGGCCTGCGCCAATGATGATGATATTGCGGGACATGACGGCTCTTTGTTCGATACTAGAAAGAGATAGCGCGGCAGCTTCTATTGCGCAAATCCCACCTCTTGCCTTTTGGAGGCAGGCACGACCAAGATGCCCATGGCAGGCAAACGGCAGGTTAATGCAAAGCACAATTTTCATAGGTCATCACAAGGTGGGATCGACGGCTCTTCAGCGGGCGTTTGCCCAAGATGCTGGGCGACTTTTGGCGGATGGCGTGCTTTATCCTGCTGTCGATTTTCAAGGTTTGGCGTATCTCGCCGCGACCGCTTTGGGGCGTCAGACCTCCGTTCCCTTGAATTATGCCGAAGGTCACAATGCGCTTGGCTTTAAGATGATTACCGAGCGAGGTGGAGGCCCCGTTCCGGGTCATCACCAAATGTTGCCGCACACATCGCAGATGCGGCACGCGATCGCTGAACAGGTCTCGCGTTTTAATCCAGAGCGGCTTGTTCTGGCGTCAGAAGTCTTTGCGAATTTTGGGGCTATTTCCGAAGAACACATCGACGAAATTGCAAAGATCGCAGGACCGGATGCAGAAGTCATTGCGGTGCTGCGACGTCCTGATGAGTATATCGTTTCTTGGCATCTTCAGCGCCTTCGGTTTGGGCACCGAATTAGGCCAATTTCAGAGGAGATTCGTCACTATTCAGGCACGATTCACCTCGATTATCGTCGGATGATCGAGCCTTGGCTTGGCCATTTCAAACGAGTGACGCTTGTCCCTTATGCCGAGGTGAAATCGGTTGGGGGGCTTCCGACTTGGTTTGGAGGGCGGATTGGTGTGAAGCTTGCGGAAACGCGGCAGAACGTCGGTTTACATCGCGGTTTGGCCGAGATTGCGCGTCGTGCGGTCTTGGAGCTTGATGATCCTGTAATGTTCGATTGGTTGCACAGCGTGAAGATTGATCTTCCTCCTTCGGAAGAGGTTGAACTTCTCGGACTCGAAGCGCGGCGCAACATCAGACGGCAGTTTGAGCCAGTTCATGATTGGCTTTCGACATTGGCGGGGCGGCCAGAGTTCTTTGATGATCTTGATGAAAGTGTGAAGCGACTTGCG
Source organism: Marivivens sp. (assembly GCA_038133925.1). GTDB lineage: Bacteria > Pseudomonadota > Alphaproteobacteria > Rhodobacterales > Rhodobacteraceae > Marivivens. The sequence goes on from JAYPUF010000007.1 coordinate 26,595, forward strand.
TTCAATGAAGCCGACTTGCGGGGTCAGGTCGTGCAAAGCCTGTTGGACGAGGGAAGTTGTCCGAACCCGAAATGGTTGGAGAAGCAAGCATGAGACGCTTGGTGCTTCATATCGGCGATTGCAAAACAGGTTCGACCTCGATCCAAGAGGCGCTTCGGACTGGAGCATTCTCAGGTCTTGATTTGCCTCTCCATTTCCCTGCGGAAGCCAACCATATTCCTATCTCGCGGGCATTTGACGGGGGAAACCCAGAACCCTTGCTTGAGATTTTGCGCGGAGCAGGGGAGGGGATCACCGTCCTTTCCGCCGAGCATTTTGAGTTTGTCGATCCTGCCCCCCTCGCTGAACTGATCCTGAGGGAGTGGGAGGGAGAGCTGCGCGTTATATCTTATGTGCGGCCACATGCAGAGGCGCTCTTTGCACGCTATTGCGAGAACGTGAAAATTGGCAACGTTCGGGGCGATGCCCAGATGTTTCATCACGCGATGCTAAACCGACGCAGGCTCTTTTATGCTGAGAGGTTTGCACGTTGGCGCTCGGCTTTTGGGCGTTCGTTACTGCTCCGTCCCTTCATCAATTCAGAGCTTGTGGACGGTGATGTTGTTGCCGATTTCATGGAGCATGCGGTTGGAGTGGGCGTACGTGCGGGACGTGCAGTGCGGCGAAATGCGGTGCCTTCGGTGGAAGTTCTCGCATTGCTGCGTGCTCTTTTCGACGTGCTTGGACGAGACGGTGACAGCAAAGCCGCGCGAACTGCGCTTGGCCGCAATTTGGCGCGGTCAATGAGCGATATAGGTGTGATCAAACCGCGTATGGATCGCGCTTTGGCGGAAGCGACTGTTGAGGCTTATCGCGCTGATGCGGCTGAAGTAGATCGCGTATTTTTCGGCTCTAACATATTGGAAAAGGCGCTTCTGGCCTCCGTTGCCGATGCCGGAGCGGAACCCCAGTCCTTTGAGGTTGGCGCGTATTTTTCAGCTGAAACGCTTGGCATCGCTCTGGCGATTGCAAAGACAATTGAACCGCTTTTAGCAGAGCGGCCAGGGGTTGTGTCTCAGGTTCTGAGGCAAAATTTCATCAAGGGATCTCCGTCGATCAGGCGTATTTCCGAACGGCTTGAGGCATTTGATGATCAGGCGGATTGATCTTCATATTGGTGACTGCCGAACTGCTTCGACGGCGCTCCAAACAGCGCTTGTGACGGGCGGGGTCAGAGGCGGCATTTATCCGGGACGCGGGCTTAACCATAATGAACTTGCGCGTGCTTTGGCGGACGGTGTCCCGCAAAAGGCGCACGAACTATTGGCGGCATATGCTCAGGAGGCTGAGGAACGAGGCGCCCAGAGGATCGTTCTTTCAGCCGAACATCTGGAATTTGTGGACCCAAGCGAGGTTGCAGAGCTTTTGGGTGACTATGAGGAGGTGCATATCCATGCATTGATCCGGCCACATGCTGATGCGATCCTGTCGCGCTATTGCGAACATATCAAATTGGGAGATGCTCTCGGCCCGTTGCGGAAGTTCACAGACCGTATGATCGAGCGGCGGAGGCTTCGTTATTACGAGCGCTTGGAGCGATGGAAATTGGCTTTTGGGTCGCGATTTCATGCCGACGTCTTTGACGCCCGAGGGCTTGGGCAACTTGTGGAGCAGCTTGGCGGGGATGCGGAAAAAGGGCTACCTCGGCGTAATGAGAGCCTAAAGCTAGAGGAATTGGCGCTTCTTCGGTGGACCCATCTCCGGCTTAAGGACCTTGGGATTAAGCGTGGGGACCGTGGCAGGTTCGGGCGGATTATGGCGCGGGCTTTGGTTCAGCGCAAAGCTCCGCGCGGGAGCGATGTTTATCTTCCCTCTGGCATTGCCGAGATTGTTCGGCAGGAATTTCTGGACGATGCCAAAATGCTGGATGCAGACTGGTTTGGGGGAACGCGATTTGTCGATGCGATCAAACGGGCTGAGATAAATGCGATTGACCGGCCGCTCCGACTTCAGGCTGAACTTTACTTCAGAGATGAAGAACTTTCGGCAGCGGGTGAGGCAGCGTATGCGATGTCCGAGCTTCCGAATTCGGCCACGCGGGATGAGATTTTGGATGTGATTTTCGTTCCTAATAAAGCGTGATTGCGTCTTCGAGCCCTGTGATGCTCTTGATATTGGTGAGGATGAGTTCGTGGGTGCCAAAGTCCAGATGCAAGCCATCACTTTGGATCGAGGCATAGCGCGACAGGATTGCACCAACGCTTTGCTCTGCCGACAGGGAACGGTGGAGATATATTTGATCCTCTTGTGGGTCAAAATCGCGAATGCTGTCTGTGCCCGAGAAGAAGATGAACGTGTCGCTTCCCTCTCCCCCTTTGAGCCAGTCGTTTCCGCCGCCGCCGTTGAGCGTGTCATTTCCCGATCCGCCCCAAAGCTTGTCGTTACCAGCTTCGCCATAAAGAACGTCGTTTCCACCGTTGCCGCGAAGTTCGTCGTTACCCGTGCCGCCACTTAGATGGTCGTTGCCTTTCCCGCCGCGGAGCACATCGCCGCCGTCGCCTCCGCCCAGCGTATCGTTCCCTTGGCGCCCCAAAAGGACGTCTGCACCGCTTTCGCCACTAAGCTGATCGTCGCCCAAACCGCCGAGAAGCGTATCCGCTCCATCGCCACCAAACAGAGTGTCGTTTCCACCACGTCCTCTTAGCCAATCGTTGCCTTCTCCGCCTTGGAGAATGTCTGCGCCTTTGCCACCGAGAAGCCGATCATCTCCGTTTTCACCCAAGAGCGTATCGTTTCCTTGGTTTCCAAAGAGGAGATCATCGCCGTCGCCCCCTGAAATCGTGTCGTCCCCATCTGAACCCCTGATCGTGTTGGCGTTGTTTGTGCCCCAAAGCATGTCTGCGGCAACTGTGCCTTGGATGTTGGTCGGGTTTGGAATGACCAAATCGGGCGGCGGTTGATAGTAGTCGGTGATGGTTGGCGCGGTCATGGGGTCACCAACGGGTCCGGCAAAACCCGGAAGTGGCTCAAAGAGATAGCGACCAGAGAGAATGAGTGATCCGGCAAGATCGTTCACATCAATTGGAGTGTTCGCGCTGCTCGTGATTTCAACGATTTCAGCGGTGCCATAGGTGAGGCGAATGCCAACGGCCGTTTCGTCGATGAAAAGCTGTGCGATGGTCATCAGCATGGGCCAAGCGGAGAGATCAATGCGGTCTTTGCTCAGTTCAAAGTCCTGAATGTGGTCCATTGCCCCATCGAAATTGAGAACAAAGGTGTCCGACCCTGAACCGCCGTAGAGCGTGTCAATTCCAGCGCCATCCACAAGGAGATCATCGCCGATCCCGCCAAAAATAGTGTCGCTTGAACTGCTTCCTTGGACAATATCGGCACCACTCGTTCCAAAGGTAAAGTCGTTTGGGCTTGCTTGGATCAATGCGCCCCCGCCCGTTAGGTAGTGGAGTGTCGTGATGCCATATTCGCTACTGGAGGCGAGGTGGATGTAGAGGCCGTCAGAGGCGTTCGTCATGGTCATCGCACTCGGATCAGCGAGGCCAATTGCTGTGGTGTCCTCGAAACTAGCAAGAGTAACGAGACGGCCCCCCGGAAGGAGCGAAAAGAGGGTTACGCCATCGTCTGCGCCGCCCGCCGCGACATAGGTAATTCCATCCTTTTCAAAAACTTCAAGCGTCGTGACCCCTGCAAAGCGAGTGTCGAGCGTGTCAAGAAGGTGGTCGGTTTGAGTGAGCGCGCCTGTATCACTGACCTCGAGCACGGTGAGAGAGCCGGTGCCGCTCGATCCGATGATTGCAAAGGTCCGTCCGTCTACTATGGCTGTCTTGACGGCGTTTGGTGCGTTGATTGCGAGGCCGTTTGCGGCGCCGAGGATGTCGGTTTGGGAAAGAGTTCCGCTGCTGAGGCTCCAGCTTGTGATCGAGTGGTTTTGATCGTCCAAAGTGATCACGAATTGATCGTTGTTCACGGATGCAAGGCCAAGGTCCGATGCCGAGCCGGTTCCGACGCTAGAGAGTTGCTGCCCGTTCGATAAATTGATTGAAACAAGCGCGCCCGTTGTGGAAAAAATGCCGATATTTCCATGTGTTGCAAAGGCGCGCGGGTCACTGCCGAGGTTAAGGCTTTGGGTAAGGGTAAAGGCCCCAGTGGCCGAGATCGTGTAGATGTCGACTGCGCCGGTGGAATGTCCGAGCGCCGTGAGTGTGTCGCCATCAAGATGAAGGTCGCCAGCGCTAAAGCTCTGATACCAAGGACGATTGTAAGCGATTGCATCGCTTTCGATCAGAGCGCCATTGACGAATTCCCAGAGTTGGATCGTGCCATCTAGCCGCGTTGTTCCGATAACAAAGGTTCGGCCATCAATCAGGGCTGAGCCAATCTGTGTGATATGTGATCCTGCCTCTGAAGGTTCGGGCGTAACACCGACCAACGTTAATTCCGGCATGCCCCCATGCTCCCATTCATTCACCCGAGGGCAGGGTCAATGATGTTGGGAGCGATCACTCGGCGCGTTCGGGGCGGAAACGCGTCCTTTTGCGAAGACTTAATTCAAAGGCTTCTCAAACTCGTTTTGCCAAAAGGCTTTGGTTGTTGAACGAGCATAGGACGCGCGGCGCTTTTCGCGGATGGAGCGGTAAGAGAAGTTCCAGCGCAGAGCGAGGATTATTGCTCGTGCTGCGATGCTGAAAAAGCGGCGCTTGCTGTGCTTTACGGAGTAAGAGCGCGTCCCGCTTCGGTCATAGTAACATGCGCCAGAAGTCATCATAACCGGCCAGACTTGGGCCCGCGCGTTCGGGTGCACTGCGGTTTGCGGCGCGAAGTGCGTCCAAAACGGGACAAGGTGGCCGTTCAACGTGATCCGCGAGAGGATTTGCTTCCACATCGGGTTGCGGCGCGGCGGAAGGAGGCCCGATGGCATAGGGTCATCGTTCCATCGCTCGGTCTGGTACAGTTTAGCGATTTGGGCGCGGGCGATCTTTGCCTCGGGGTCCGTTTCAAATATCTCGGAAGTGTTAATCAGATGCGACCAAGCGAGGAGATGCGCTTCGCAGGTTTCATAGTGCATGCGAAGGAGCGAGCGGCCAATGAAGCGGAGCGCAAACCCTGCGGATTTTCTGGGCGATAGGCCTGTACTTGGGTGCACGAGATAGTGCGAAAGGTGATTGCGCAGATCGAGATACTGCGTCAGCGGGGATTCCTTATCGCTGAAATCCTCTTGGATGGAGACAACGCCGCCAAGAGTGACTTGGTGGAAATCGTTAGCCAGAGAAAAGGAAATATCGTCGCCCCTCACAAAGAATGGGTGGGGGAGCGTTTCGACCTTCCCCACGGGGAAGGCATAGAACCACCAGCCGCCATAATGGTTCGGGGGCTTTGGCAGGAGGGCCGAAAGCTCCATCTCTGTGATGTCCGCGGTGTGCGCAAGGTTGGTGCCCATAAACTGAGGTCTGCACCTGCCTTGGAAGACTGCCCCATTCTCCCACATCAAAGTCGGGTGAGAGGCGGCAATCATCGCGCCGCACACGGTTTTGTCAGGGGACAGCGAGAGGAGCGCGATCGTCCGAAGGATGCTTTCACCAAGGCAGGCTGCGTCATCATCCATGAAAAGGCAGTGGGTCGCGTTGGTTTCGCGGGCGTGAAGCAGGCCGCGCGCAAAGCCGCCGCTGCCGCCGAGGTTTCTATTGGGAAGAACGATCGAATTTTCCGTTTTTGGCAGTGTTAGAGACTGGCCATTGTCGATAACGGTAATTTTGACTTGGTCTTCGAGAGCGTGTTTGGCGACGAGAGTCTCAAGGCGTTCAAGCGTTTTGGTGACTTCGGCTTCGCGTTTGTATGTCGTGATGCAAATAGCAAGGTTCAGTGGCTTTGGCGTTTCGCTAGTTGACCACTCGTATGCAGTGAGTTCGCCGCTTTCAACTGCATGAAGCGCGACGGACCAAAGCGCGGGCGCGGTCGGAGCCGGAAGGGTCAGGCGGAAAGGGAGCGTGACTTGTTCTTCGTGGATGACGCAGAAGTTCTCGTTCGGGCCGTGTGCGCCAATACGGAGTATGAATGTGCCTCTCCCCAAAAGCGCGAGAGTGAATTGATCCACGCCTGTGTGCACCTGCCATTGGGTCGGGTGAAATAGGTTGAGATATGCCGCAAGGTTGAGCTCTGCCCCTTGCGCAAAGTTGAGTGTCTCGCCATCGCATCTGACACCAAGGGTTCGGGTCCAGAACAATGCCTCATCCCCGAGGATATCGGGTTCGGGCAGGGCCAGTCTTTGAAGAACTGTTGTCTGGCTGTGCACGCTTGGCCCCGCTCTCGCTGCATTCACACGAATCTTGCGGAATGCTTATCAGAGTTCAAGGTTAACACCCTTTAGATTTGATTAACCCCATTTCGACAAAGCGGCTGCGAGCTCTGGGTGATCTTTGGCGTAATCGGCAAGTTCTATGTCAGCAGCGGCGCTTTCCCATGCTTGACGGATTGCTTTGACGCCGGCGGCCATTCCCATCGGGTGACCGTGCACGCCGCCGCCTCCGAGATACATCAGATCAAGCGTGCGGCCCGTTTGGCGATAGGTGTCTACCGCTTGGCCGCCCCATTGGCCCGAGCAGACCACGGGAAGGGGGCGGTCTTCGTCCTTGAAGATGGGGGTCATCACGTCTTTGAACGATTGGATGAAGCTTTCGTCGGGTTCCCAGTACTTGGCTCTGATCCCGTTGATCTGGAATTGATCAACACCAAGGAGACGCCAGATTTTCTGATAGGCCGTGAAGTCCATGCCCAATCCCGGATGGCGGGTGAGGATGTCCCAACCGTTCCGATGCGCATGAAGACAGAGCGCCGACCGTTTGCGCAGGAAAGACATGCCGCCATAGCCGATGGAGTTGATGTTGATCACAGCCGCATTGCCGCCGTTCTCGACGACGATATCGTGGTTGCGCATCATTGTGTCGGGGTCGGCGGAAGAAATGCCAAAGGCATACATGACGCGCTTGCCCGTCTTTTGTTCGTGATCTTTGATCATTGGCATGATGGCTTTTACGCGGGCTTCGAAGGGGGAGTAGCCCGGGTTCATCAGCTTTTCGTCGTCTTTGATGAAATCGACGCCCGCCTCGCAGAGTTGACGAACTATTTGCGCCGTTTCATCGGGAAGAAGGCCAAGCGAAGGTTTGATGATCGAGGCAATCATCGGGCCGCTTTGCACGCCCATCAGAGCGCGGGAGCCATTGATGCCGAACTGTGGCCCGAGGTGACACGACCATTCTGGGGGAAGGTGGATGTCTTTGACGCGGATGCCCGTTGCGCCGCGAACAGCATAAACACCACCGACAGCAATGGTCATAAGCGCGGCAATGTCCGTCCCGATGGCTTCGAGCGGATAGGCGATAGTGACATCTGCGCGGTGATAGGGACCATGGCCATTTGGGTCAGGGAATGACGGCGTTTGAACGTCGTCCAAATGGCGGATGTCCGTCACCAAAGCGGCACAGCGCGCGCGCACTTCGTCAGTTTCATTGGGGAGTGCGGTGAATGTGCCTGTAGATTGGTCTGAGGCGATCTTGGCGGCGAGTTTCTCGATTTCCCCATTGGTTTCAAGTCGATAGGTGACTTCGATTACGCTGCGCGCCATGGATGATCCCTTTTGTGATTTGGGCTGAACGTAATACTGATCATACCAGTTGGCAACGCGTTACTTTCTCGTCAATATTGGGTATGAGAGCGCAGAAATCTGATGCAAAGGAGACGGCAATGAGCCTGACAGCCAAATCTAAGACGGACCAGGACAAGATTGTCCGCCGCAAGCTGTCGGACCAAGTTCTTGATCGTTTGCGCGATATGATCCTTTCGCGGGAGCTTGCCCCTGGGGATGTGATGCCGTCCGAACGTGCCTTGATGGAGCGCTTTGGTGTGGGTCGTCCCGCGGTGCGCGAGGCGCTTCAGTCTTTGCATAACAGCGGCCTGATCAGCATTAACCACGGCGAGCGTTCGCGTGTGAACGAAGTGAGTGCTGCGACGGTCCTGAACCAGTCAGATTCAATTGCTCGGATGGTGCTGAGTGCCGCACCTGCGAACCTTGAGCATCTTAAGCATGCGCGCCAGATGTTCGAGCTTGGGATGATCCGCGTTGCGGCGCACAAGGCGACGACCGGCGATGTGGCGGATCTGCGGGCAATTCATGCGGAGCAGGTGCGGGAGATGGGCAATGCGACGGCATTCATCGAAGCAGATATGAAATTCCATATCAGGCTCGCGCAGATGACGCAGAACCCGATTATTGTTTCAGTTGCCGAAGCGATGCTGAGTTGGCTTTTCGAATATCACCTCAGCCTGCTGCATTGGTCGGGCAAAGAAGATGTGACGCTTTCTGAACACGCCACGATGATTGATTTGATCGAACAACATGATGCGGATGGAGCCGTTGCTTTGATGGAGCGGCACCTTGCACGTTCTGCTGGAGTGTTCGAAGCCAAGGCCTAGCGCGGGCCGCCGCCGTCTCTGATCCAGCCAAAGAAGTCCATGCTTCCCATTTGGCCGCCCTTGAGCGCGATTTCGAGCCCATCGTGATGTTCACCGCCATACCCAACGCAAAGCGATGCGCCTGGGATGGTTGGGGCAATCGCTTTGAGCGCCTTGAGGCCAAGTGCCCGCATGCCGTGACCTGAGGTGTCGCCGCCTGAGATGACCGCTCGCCTGATGTCGGTGGATTTCAGGATGCCGTCGAGGATTTTACCGAGTGCGATCCCGATTGCTTTGTTTGCTTCGTCCATAAGGATGCTCTTCTGTGCGACTGTTGCGCGAACTTGAGCAACGGCGGGATCTTCTGGGCCAGTCGCCGAGCAGACGAGAGGGCTTTGGCCGTTCTTCACAGCCTGAAGCGCGGATTGGATTGCGGATTGAATCAGCGCATCTGTGGCAGAAGGTGTCTCTAACATGGCGGAAGCATCAAAACGAATGATTGCAAAGTCGTTCTTTGCGGCCCAATCGATTTGCTGTGCCGTACTTGGAGAGACTGAACCCGAGACAACGGCAATCTGTTCGAGCTTGCCTGCGGATTTGGGCGCGGGGGCAGGCGGGATGAGGCCGATATTCTGCCAGTGACGCACAAGTGCGAATTCGACGCCTTGAGACCCGATGGCAAAGGATAGCGCCTCTCGGTTTTCCCATAAGAGCTTGCCTGCGGCGGCTTCGCTTCGTTCTTCCATGCTGTCGATGGAAAGAATGCGTTTGCCTTGTTCGATGAGCGCCGCTAGTTGCGGGTTAGGATCAGACCAAAGCGACTCTAGGTCAATCAGGCCCGAAGGAAGGTCCGTTTGCGCCACAAGGTGCAGCGCGAGATCCGCCTCGGCCATTGGGGTTACGGGATGGCGCGACATGACGGGGTGTCTATCGAGGCGGAAAACGCCTTCGAATGTCCCTGCAAACAGATTTCCGAAAGCTTGGTAGCGGCGCATCTGTGGCGCAGCGGTCAGCAATGGTGCGGCCTTGGCCCCAGTCACTCTGAGTCCGATTTCGGCTGCTCGGCCAATGTTGCCCGAGTGCGGCGCGGAATCGAAGGTTGAACAGACTTTGTAATGCAGGATTGGTGCACCGGCGGATTGAAGAAACTCGAACGCTTGAGGGAGATTTGCATCCATCCATTCAGGGCCTTCAGTGCGTGCGGTCGATGCGATGCCAATTGCGCCACAGTCTGCGAAGCGGGAGAAAAGCTCGGGCTCGGGCGTGTCGGAAAAGAGCACCGTATCAATGCCTGCAAATGCGAGAACTTCCATGACGGCGGCGGCTCCGGTGAAGTCATCACCGAACCAAGTGACTAGTGGGGCCATCGCTCTGTTCTCCGACGCATTGACATTCCTGCGCCATTATTATCTCATCATACCAGTTGTGCAAGATGCCCCTAGGATGGGGATTTGAGGAGAAATCAGAATGACTAACGTTGCTGTTTTTGGCGCGGGCGGGAAAATGGGCGTGCGCTGTTCGCTCAATCTCGCGAAAACTTCTTTCAATGTGTCACACGTCGAGGTCAGTGAAGCCGGCCGTGCGCGTCTTAAGGAAGCCGTTGGGTTCGATTGCGTTGATGCAGATGTTGCGATTGCAAATGCAGATGTTGTTCTTCTTGCTGTTCCGGATACGGCGATTGGTGCAGTTGCCAAGAGCATCGTGGACAAGCTGAACCCCGGCACGATGGTTGTCATCCTTGATGCGGCGGCTCCATTCGCGGGCCATTTGCCAGAGCGTGCGGACATTACCTATTTCGTGACGCACCCGTGTCACCCGATGATCTATCATAACGAAGACACCGAAGCGGCGCGTCTCGACCGTTTTGGCGGCGTCGCGCATCCGCAGGGTGTTGTAAATGCGCTGATGCAGGGGCCTGAAGAGCACTATGCAATCGGTGACGAAGTCGCCAAGGCAATCTATGCGCCAGTCCGCACCACATATCGCGTCACGGTCGAGCAGATGGCTTACCTTGAGCCTGGTCTTTCCGAAACTGTCTGTGCGTCGCTTCTTATGGTGATGAAACAAGCTATGGATGAAGTCGTAAAGACAGGCGTATCCGAAGAATGTGCGCGTGATTTCCTTTTGGGTCACATGAACATTCTTGGCGCGGTGATCTTTAAGGTTCAGGACGGTGTGTTCTCGGACGCTTGTAATAAAGCGATCGAGTTTGGCATCCCCGCTCTTATGCGTGACGATTGGAAGAACGTGTTTGAGCGCGACGAAATCATGGCCTCGATCAAGCGCATTACCTAAGCGGCGCTTTAGGTCTGAAAGTGCGCCGCGCGGGTCACTGCGCGGCGTTTTTTATTGGAGAATAAAGTCGCTTACGCGCGCGATCATTTGATCCCGCGCGGGGCCATTAGGCGTGTCAAAGGTGTGGCTCGCGTCGGGCCAGATGACCAGCTCCGCGCCTGTGATCAGGGATTGCGCATAGGCGGCCGAGCTCACCGGAACGCTTTCGTCTTTTTCACCGATAATGATCAGCGTTGGAATGTCGAGGTCGCTCATTAGGTCGCTTTGGTCTAGATCGAGCATCGAGGACCAATAGCGGTGCGGATAGCCAAGGGTAAAATCGGTGAGGCTATCTGGAGAAGCAGCGACCTTTGTGGTTAGGCGATCAAAGGTCGGTTTGCGGAGCACTTGTTCAAGCTCTTGGCGCTGCGTTTGTCCGCCTGCGCCGATCAACACAAGTTTGGCGGTTCTGGGGTGCGTCGCTGCGAGCGCTGCTGCAATCGGGCCACCTTCTGAGGTGCCAATGATTGATATCGCGCTGTTTGGATGCATGTCTTGGACGGCGTTCAAGGCAATTGTGTTCCGCTCTAAGAGCGCGTTAAAGCTGTAGTTTGCCCAAAACCCATCGGCGCAACGCAAACCAAGCGAACCTTGGAAAACGCCATGTTTATCAAGGGCGTAAACCACTATTTCGGGGTTTAGAGCACTGAAATATGGGGAGAGGTAGACGCTGAGCGAGGCGCAGCCAGAACCACCAATAAAGAATACAATTTCGGACGGCGTTTCGCTCTGTTCGATTTTATAGAGGTCAAAGCGCTCGTTCCCGTCGGTGAAGGGCATTGCTGTGGCAGAAGTTGAAAGGGACTCTTGCAGGTATGTCGAGGTCTCGCCGCATGCGGTTAGAGCGGCGAGAACACAAAAGGCATTCATCAATCGAAACATTTCAATCTCATCCAGATAGCAACTTTTGGGAGAGTTGCACTTTGAGATTGAAATTAAAAGTGGTCCCCTCAAGCCCGCTGTGGATTGAGGGGATTTTTGCTTAGGCTCCTGTGACGCGCCAGATCACGTCGCCAACATCGTCGGCCATGAGGAGCGATTTACCGTCTGGGCCGATGGTGACGCCAACGGGGCGACCATAGGCGAGCTTTTCATCTTCGGAGAGAAAGCCGCTTAGGATATCGCGAGCAGGGCCGCTTGGCTTGCCGTTCTCAAAGGGCACAAAGATCAGCTTGTAACCACTGAGCTTGGAGCGGTTCCAAGAGCCGTGTTGACCAATGACCATTCCATCACCGAACCCCGGAAGGGTGCCTTTGGGCATCCAGCACAGACCGAGCGAGGCGGTATGGCCGCCAAGCGCGTAATCGGGCGTGATCGCGCGGTCCACGAGAGCTTTGTCTTGAGGTACGCGATCGTCGATGGTCTTGCCCCAATAACAGTAGGGCCAGCCATAGTAGCCGCCGTCTTGCACCGAAGTCAGGTAGTCTGGTGGCGTTTCATCGCCGAGGCCATCGCGTTCATTCACGACGGTCCAGAGCGCGCCTGTCGTTGGCTCCCATGCCATGCCGACCGCGTTACGCAAGCCCGAAGCAAAGATGCGAGCTTTGCCTGTGACGAGGTCGAGTTCCCAGATCGCAGCGCGGCCCTCTTCGGCGTCCATGCCGTGGTCGCCAATGTTGGAAAGTGAACCTACGCCCGCATAAATCTTGGTCTGATCCGGAGATACGATAAGGCTGCGGGTCCAGTGGCCGTGGGGTTTGAATTCGACCAGTCGTTTGCCTTCGCCCGATAAGGTGCTAGCCGCGGCATCGAAGTCAAACTCGACAATTCCGTCCGTGTTGCCAAGGTAGAATTTGGTACCAACAAGCGCCATGCCGAAGGGCTGGTTCTGGTTCTCGACAAAGACCTCGCGGACCTCTGCAACGCCGTCGCCATCCGCATCGCGCCAAAGAGATACGCGGTTTGCGCTGATCCCGATGGCTTTGACCTTCTTCATGGTCGCTTGTGCGGCGTGATCGAGGAGCGTTTTTGGTGGGCCAGGTTGCTCTTTGGATTCAGCGACGAGAACATCTCCGTTAGGCAGGACGTGAATCCAGCGGGGATGGTCGAGGCCTGCTGCAAAAGCGTTGACCTTGAGACCGGGTGCACAGGTCGGAACGTGATCGCCCTTCCAGCCTTCGGCAACAGGCATCTTGAGCGTCATGATGCCTTGTTTCTTTGCCTCTGGGATTTGCGGGGCTGCGCCAAAGGCTTGATGCTTGGGTGCAGCAAAGCTTCGCGTAAATGCGATTGTGCCGCCGACCAGTGCGGTCAATTGTGCGAGAAGTTTCATGAGATGTCCCCTTTAGGTTGGGGGCATCCTACTAGAGGATTGGGAAGGCTCAAGAGCACAACATCGATTTGTGCTCTTGAGCAAAGTCTAATTGACTTTAGGCGAGCTGTTCGTCGCGCTCGGCTGCCGCTTTTCGAATGGCGTTGACCAATTCAAGTACATCGGCGGGGCCAACGAGAAGGCGATAGCCCTTATCACGGCATTCGGCCCAGTTGCCGCGTGCACCAGTGATAGAGGCAAGTGCGATGTTATTCTCGCGCGCCGTGGTTTCGATCCGCTCGAGCAGGTCCTGGACTGGTTGCTCGTTCAGGCGGCGTAGGTAACCGATGGAGCCAGCAAGGTCGTTTGGGCCGACAAAGATCATATCCACACCGTCGAGCGCGGCGATGTCCTTGAGGTTTTCGACCGCGATGTGGTGCTCGCACTGGAGCATCAGAAGAAGATCGTCACGCGATTCAGCGAGGTAGTTTTCGTTGATCGAGTATTTGGTGGTGCGGCCAAGGGGTGAGCCATAGCCGCGACCGCCGCCGTGACCGGGATAGATTGCTGCGTCAAGGATCACGCGGGCTTCTTCTACGGTGTTCACCATCGGGATGATGAGCGAGCGGAATCCGTGATCGAGAACGCGCTTGATGAGGGTCGGATCACCGCTCGGCAAACGTAGGATGTGGTTGCCACCAGCGGCTTCAACGGCGCGGGCCATGTGCATCCACTGGTCAAGATAGCCGATGCCGTGCTCGCCATCGATAACAATGGTATCAAAGCCAGCGTAGACCATGAGTTCAGCGCAATCTGCGCTCCCTATTTCCGCCCAAGCAGCGGTAATGAGCTCACCTTTGGCGAGGCGTTCCTTAAGCGGGTTCATATGGGGATCTCCTGATCTCAAATGGTATACCGAATCCATATCCCTGCAGAAAGCATCTGAAAAGGGGCAACTAAATCGATTATCCCTTTTGGGATCGATAGGTTCTTAGGTGTTAAAGATACCTGAGAGATAGGCCATCAGCTCTTTGATATTGATCGGCTTGGCGAGAATGAGACCGGCTCCGGAATTGCGGAAGCGTTCCATGTCGTTGCCAACAGCGGCGGCCGTTAGGCCGATAATCGGGAAATCGTAGCCTTCGGCGCGAAGGGCAGCAATGAGTTCGTCGCCTTCCATTTCAGGCATGAAGAGATCCGAAATGACAAGGTCGGGTGCTTGTTCTCGGACCATCTCAAGAGCGATGCGGCCGTTCTTTGCATGACGCACCTCGGCGAAGTGTTTTTTGAGGCGCGTGATGGTAACTTCTGCGACGAGTTCGTTGTCTTCGGCAAAGACGATGGATTTGTCGGGAAAGGCATTTGCAATCGCGCCAAGATCACGCGGTGCAGGCAAGCTTGGGTCTGCAAGCGGATCTGGGATAGTAAAGCGGTAGGCTGCTCCTTTGCGCCGTGGAATATACTCTATGGTGCCGCCAAGGAGTTCGACCGCGGACTTCACAATATACAGCCCAAGGCCGCTTCCGTCGGCTTGGGTGCGTGGGTCTGCGCTTCCACGTTCGAAGGGCTCGAACAGGCGTTCGACCTGATCCAAAGGAATGCCAATACCGTCGTCAGACACCGTCCAGCAGGCAGTTTCTTCGCCAGCATCGTTTGTATCGTGCGAGAATGAAATCTCGACCGTTTTGCCTTTGGAATGGATGAGAGCGTTACGAACAAGGTTGCCAAGGAGCTGTTTTATCCGGTTGCTGTCGCCGATCCGTAGCGCGTCTGCACCCGCGTCAAGAGATTGAACAATCCGCATTCCATGGTGTTCAGCCAGAGCGCTATACGTGTTGCGCACGTTTTCAACGAGATACACAGGACTATAAGGGCCGCGATTGATCGGTAAGTTTTGCTCTGGGTTTACGGCCTGACGCATGTCGGTCAGCACGCTGAGCAGCTGCTCTGAGGCTTCGCGGAGTTGGTTCTGGATCTTGTAGGTGTTTTTGGTGGTCGAGAGGTCTTCGATCAACAAAGACATGACTGAGGCAGGCGTGCGGATTTCGTGAGAGATGATCGAAAACATGCGGCGCTGTTTCTCGTCTTTTTCTGACAAAGCCGCCAAAGTTTCGCGAAGTGCGTCCTCTTGCTTTTGCTGTTCGGTGATGTCGAGCACGAGGCCATAAGCCAGCGTGGCACCAGATTCAGCGCGTTCACCCCAGACAAAAAGATGAATGGTTCTTGCTGTCCCATTGGGGCGATTGATGCGAATGGTACAGTTCTCGGTGCTCCCCTTTGGGTCGATCCAAATGTTTTGGATCAGTTCGCGGTCCTTGGGGTCAATCCGCTCGAAAACGGTTAGGAAGGGTGTAACCTCTTCGGCGATGCCGAGAATACGCATGCCCGTTTGATCGAGCTGGATCATGCCCGAACGGAGGTTGAGCACAAAGACGCCAACGTCAGCAAAGTCGCGCGCGGCATCGAGACGGCGGATCGCGAGGCTCTTTTCTTGGTCTATGTGATCGCGAGAGGCTTTTCTGGCGACAATGAGAACTGCCGCTTGGAGCATGGCAATCGAATAAAGTTCGAGGATAAGTTCGTTTGCGTCCGCTGGGACTTTGTCCTGAAGGTATGCACCAGTGAAAACCGCGTAGATTGCAGTTCCGGATGCAAGCGAAAGTGCTCCAATTCGGCTTGGGATAACGATTGCCAGACCGATACAAACCGCTGCTGCATCCATCATTTCGTAAGCTTTGAAGCCAAAGTGATTTAGGAGTGCGAGAGCGCTGAAAATTGCAACAGATAAAGCGATATACTTTACGTCTTTGATGCTGACGCGGTTCATTACTGCGAGAAGGAACGCGCCGACGACCACGCCGCCTCGGAGAATGCGTTTGATCGCCAAGACCAAGTAGTTTTCGTCGAAGCCCAAGTAGTCTTTTACGTCTTGGGGGAGGGACGCGCTGTATGCGTCAGCGATAAACGCCGTCGCGATCAAAATGATGATAAAGCTTAGCTCGATAAAGAAGATCAGCAGAAGGTCAGCGGAAAAAGGTTCGAGCCTTTTGCGTGCGAATTTGTAGCCCACCGCTGTTGCAAGGCCGACAGCAATGCTCGTTCCAAGGTTAAGCACAGTGAAGAGCAGGAATGCCCCAGGTGCGTTGGAAATCATTCCCGCCCATTCCGGTCTTGCGACGAACGGAAGGAACATTGGAACGATCATCATTGCGAACTGTGTGAGAAGCGGCAGCCAGACAAAACGCAGCGGGAAAATCAAGAAACCGATTGCTCCGCAATATAGAGCGATATTCGGAGTATACTGCACGGCGAACGCATTGCTGCCATGAAGCATCGTCCCGTAGCTCATCGCGGTGGTCCAGATCAAAACGATAGGGACAAAAAACAACATCGATTTGTATGGGCTTTGGCGAATTGCGCGGCGCACGCGATAGAGACGCGAAACGGCAAAGTCATCGAGAAGTATTTCCCGACCTGCGAATTGCAGCCTTTGGTCAGATGTAGTTGTTTTCTCAGTCATGGGTGTTAAGCATTCTTACGACGCGCCAAGCTAACACTGACCATACAAGACTTTAACCGTTGTTGATGCCTATCAAGGATAGGTGAACTATTCGACAAGTTACACCCGCCCTTTCGATCAGATATTCAGGTCTTTGATCAGTCTACCATGCTTGCGCATTTCGCTGCGAAGCTGCTCGAAGGTTGAGAGGCCACGGGCTCGGCACATCTCCATCATCTTGAGGAAGGCTTGAGCCGTTGCCTCGGTGTCGCCCATCGCGGTGTGACGGAGTTCGGGTGCAATGGTTATTCCCAGCCGTTCGCAGATTGCGTCGAGGGTGTGCACTTCGTCTTGACCAAAGAGGATCGCAGACAAAAGCACTGTGTCTATGACGGGATTGTCAAAGGCGTGGCCGATGTCATTTTGGTGTTTGCGCAGAAACGCCAAGTCAAAAGGTGCGTTATGGGCCACGAGGACCGCGCCACGTGCAAAACTATGAAAGTTCGAGCCAGCAATCCGGATTTCGGGCGCGTCTTTGACCATTTCATTGGTAATGTGATGAATTTTGGTCGCGCTTGCAGGAATGTTTCGCCCCGGATTGACGAGAACATCGAGCTGTTCGTTTTCGGCCATTTCGCCACCAACGATGCGCAGGGCCGCAATTTGGCAAATTTCGTCGCCTTTGTCAGGTTCGAGGCCGGTCGTTTCAGTGTCGAAGACGACGTAGCTCAGCGAATTGAGATCAGCCGTGTACACATCTGGCGCAGGCGTCTTGACCATAAGATCAAGGTTATAGGTCAGGCGCTTGGGCGATGCGGGTGCCGCTCTTTCTGAGGGCGCACGGCGAAGAGGGAGCTTGATCACGTGGCGCCCAAACGGGGCTTTTTCGGTCCATGCGTCGGTTTGGAGAATTTCGAGCATTTGAGAACCTGAAAGCTCGGGATCGGGCATGCAGGTCTCAAGAAGACAACGATCAAGCTCGCGCGGGCGCATGGATTTTCCGCTCCAACCAACTACGAGGCATGCGCGATCCTGATCGATAGGAGTGACGAGTACCGAAAGCGTGCTTGCCTGAAATTCTCGGTGCAGTTTGTCCAGAATTTTGCAGGTGAGCGGAACGACGAGCGCTGGAATGGTCTCGAGTTTGTCGACATCGACGCTGTTTGCAGAAATCTCGGTGGCGGGAAAGCGCGCTGCGATTTGACGCGTCAGATCGCTCGCACGGACATCTTCGGGCTCTAGGAGAGGAAGGGGTAGGCGGTTTTGAAGAGAGCTTTTTGGGCGACCATTCAGCAAAAGGTCCGCAGTCCGCAGGGAGAGTGCAGCATCGTCTTCTATGGTTTCGATGTTCCGCTGGGGCCGCAGGGTGAGAATATAAGCGGGTCTTACGTCCTGTTCGGCGGGCAGATGAACGAGACGCATTTGCGCGATCAGCGGGCGCGAGTCTTGGAGCGCCGTGAGAAAGAGGTGCGTCTGGTGGAGTTCATTGTCATCCAAAAGACGGTCGTATGCGGCTTGGATCGGTGCTGCTTCAACATAGTCGAAAATCGAATGGTCAAGACCCGGTGCATGGGCCGTATCAAGCAAAACGTCAGCCTGTCTGTTGTAAAGAGCGATATGGTGAAGGCCCGAGCAGAGCACAACTCCGAAGGGCAGGTCTGCCATGAGGTTCGAAAGGCTGGATCGTTCTGCTAGAATTTGGCCCGTTTCCGCAGAAACAGACTCTTGCAGAGCGGCGCGAGACGAGGCGAGTGCTTGCCGAACTGCATCGCTTGCATGTGCAAGATCGCCAAGACCTTGGAAGGTTCCGATTTGGAAGGTTGCTTCGCTGGATTGCGCTTGGGCGCGGAGCGATGACGACAAGCGATGAAGGGGTTGCGCAAAGCTCTTGTCCACGCTCATCCAGACCCAAGTCACCAAGCCTATCACAAGGAATCCCGAGACAGCGCCCCCGAGGATAAGGCTATTCGTGCCGCCAGATCCTTTTGCTGCGCCGACCCAGAGACCGACAATAAGCGCAAGGATTGCCCCGATAAGTGTGAGTGCAAACCAGCCGAAGATGCGGAGCCTGATATGACGTGCGGAGTTCATGCCTGTGAGCCTCCTCTTACAGCGGCCAAGAGAGCGGCTCGGTCAAAGGGTTTGGCAAGCAGAGCGTCCAGTTTTGTGGATTCGACACGGGTTTGTGTTCCGATGTCGGCGTGACGTGCCATTAAGACGATGCGAAGCGCTGGAACATTCGCTTCACGGGCCTCTTGTGCCAATGTTGCGCCGCGCACGGGGCCAATTTCGTGGTCCACCAAGAGTACGTCGAACTCTCCTGCGCCCAGATAGGCAAGAGCTTGGTCGGGGTCTTTGTGCCATTCATGCGTGTAGCCTTCGATCTCGAAGATTTCTCCGACAGCGTGGGCCAAGGCTTCGTGGCTGGACGCGATCAAGATACGCATAGTTGGGTCCTCTTATTTCTCGCAGGCGGCTTTCAGGAGCGGGTCATCAGCCTCTAGCGAGAGCCAATCGACTTTGGTGAACGCTGTTTCCATGTCGCTCGGTAATCCAAGTGGGAAATCGGCGCGCTGTGCCGCGTCACAATCAAAGACGGCTGGAATTTCAAGTGCGTTCTGCCAGCGGTTTACCAAAATGATGCCAGCAGAGACTTTGCCAGATGCCACGGGTTCAACGTCGGAAATGGCGATAAAGCGCGATGTCTGCGGCCAGATATATGTCCAAGGGCGGTAGAATTTGCTCTCTTCTACCTTTTGGGCGACTTTGGTGCCCTCGGGCAGGTTGCGCTCGGTGTTTGTGAACCACGCGTATTCATTGAAAATCGTAAAGCCAAGCATACCGAGGCCGACGCTCGCGGGGACGGCCCATTTTGGGAGTCGGCTGCCGGTCAGTTTGTTAAAGCCGATGACGATGCCTGCGACGCCGACGCCGAGAACAATCGTTGCGATGAGGTCGTAGAGCA
>JAYPUF010000008.1:0-41194 GCA_038133925.1 Marivivens sp.
AAGCTGATCTTAAAAGAAGCTGCACGGGGAAACTTCTAAGCCCCGCTCGTCGCATCGCCTGCGACTTCTTATGTACCACTAACCTGCGATATGTGTTATATTATTACATAAATTATGGGGATGCGATCATGACCCGAACAAACGGCAGAAATGCGGACGGCACATTTGCTCAAGGGAACTCCGGCAAACTCAAGGGAACCCTGAACAAGGTCACACGCGCATCTATTGAACTTTTGAATGGGGAAGCCGAAGCATTGACGAGAAAGGCCATCGAGCTTGCACTTGATGGTGACACAACGGCATTACGACTTTGCCTTGAGCGGATTGCTCCACCCAGAAAAGATGCACCCGTCCAATTTCACCTTCCCCCTATGGTTTCCGCCAACGATGCCGCCAAAGCTGCGTCTGCATTACTTAATGCGGTATCTGAGGGTGAAATCACGCCAATTGATGCAAGCCACGTGATGGGATTGATCGAGACCTACCGCAAGACGCTCGAGACGTCTGAACTGGAAGCTCGCATAGCTGCATTGGAGGAGGCAGAATGAGGCTCAAATTACGCATGAAGAAGTTAGAGCTGGCGAGAGCGAAAGCAGTCCAGTTTGAGGACATCAAATACTGCTGGCAAGACGGTGTAATCTTCGAAAAAGTGAAGCGTTGAACAGTAGCAGATCACAGGCAGAAATTACGCAAAGTTCATCAAAATTACGCCTACTTGCGCTTATTTGTCTCGCTCAGTGTCTCGCTGAAAAAACAAAAGGCTCAGCCCAATCAGGCTAAGCCTTTGATAAATTGGCGATCCCACGAGGACTCGAACCCCGAACCTGCTGATTAGAAGTCAGCTGCTCTATCCAGTTGAGCTATGGGACCGCGGAAAGGCGACACTTGCCGCCTTTGTGATCTTAGTGGGTCCAAGCCCCGCGACGATTGGTTGCAAAATTTTCGCCGTAACCGCCAGCACGCAAATTTGGCTTGCGGTTGTGCGGGTCCTGAACCGAGAATTCAATCCCATTCTCATTCGCATACTCAATCGCAGCTTCTTTCGTCTCGAACTTGAGCTTGACCTGGCTCTGAGTGTCGTCGCTCGAAGTCCAGCCCATCAGCGGGTCAACTTCGCGCGCGCTCGCAGGCGCAAATTCAAGCACCCAAGCCTTGGTCTTGGCGGTGCCGGACGACATAGCAGTTTTTGCAGGGCGATAGATTCGTGCACGCATCGGATGCCTCCAGTAATGACGGCTCCTTATCCCGAAAACTGGCCCAACGTGCAAGCCTTGAAGGGCAATGTCGGCTTCTACCCTTGAATGCGAACAAAAAGAGCACAAAATGAGAGAGAACCCAAGGAATCGCAAATGCACAATAATTCGCCTGAACAAATGCCCATGCTTCACAGCACGCCACATCGTCGGGAGAAGCTGGAAGGTGGCAAGCAGTTTATCATGAAGACAGAATTTCAGCCTGCAGGAGATCAGCCCAAAGCGATCAAAGAGCTTGCCGGCGGAATCTTCGATGGTGAGCGAGACCAAGTCCTATTGGGCGCCACGGGTACGGGCAAGACTTTTTCGATGGCGAAGGTTATAGAAGAAACCCAGCGCCCTGCAATTATCCTCGCCCCGAACAAGACACTTGCAGCGCAGTTATACGGCGAATTTAAGGGCTTCTTCCCTGATAATGCAGTCGAATACTTCGTCAGCTACTACGATTACTATCAGCCCGAAGCCTATGTGCCGCGCTCAGACACCTACATCGAAAAAGAAAGTCAGATTAACGAGCAGATCGACCGAATGCGCCACTCGGCGACACGGGCGCTTTTGGAGCGTGACGATGTGATTATCGTTGCATCTGTTTCCTGCATCTACGGTATCGGCTCTGTCGAGACCTATTCGGCAATGTCGCAAGACCTCTTTGCAGGCAAACTTTATGACCAGCGCCAAGTCATCGCAGATCTTGTCGCGCAGCAATACCGCCGCAACGATCAAGCCTTCCAACGAGGTTGTTTCCGCGTTCGCGGAGATAGCCTTGAGGTATGGCCCGCTCACCTTGAAGACCGCGCATGGCGCCTATCATTCTTTGGAGAGGAGCTCGAAGGGATTATCGAATTTGATCCTCTGACAGGACAAAAAACCGATACTTTCGAAAAGGTAAGAATCTACGCCAACAGTCACTATGTGACCCCTCGCCCCACGATGAACCAGGCTATCAAGGGGATCAAAGAAGAACTGCATGTGCGTCTGAAGCAGCTCGTCGATGAGGGTAAACTTCTGGAAGCGCAGCGGCTTGAGCAGCGCACTAACTTCGATCTAGAGATGCTCGAAGCGACAGGCGTTTGCAATGGGATCGAAAACTATTCGCGCTACCTCACGGGTCGAGCACCAGGAGAACCGCCGCCCACGCTTTTCGAATTCATTCCAGACAACGCGATTGTTTTCGCAGACGAAAGCCACGTCTCGGTTCCGCAAATCGGCGCGATGTATAAGGGCGACTACCGGCGCAAATTTACGCTGGCAGAACACGGTTTCCGCCTTCCATCCTGTATGGATAACCGTCCGCTCAAGTTCGAGGAATGGGACGCGATGCGCCCACAATCGATCTTTGTTTCTGCGACACCTGCGTCATGGGAGCTTGAGCAAACAGGCGGCGTATTCACCGAACAAATCATTCGTCCGACAGGTTTGCTTGACCCAGTAGTCGAGATTCGCCCTGTGGAGATGCAGGTCGATGACCTCTTGGACGAGGTGCGCCGCGTCTCCGCAAATGGTTTCCGTACTCTTGTGACAACGCTTACCAAGCGCATGTCTGAAGATTTGACCGAGTATATGCATGAACAGGGGATCAAAGTTCGCTACATGCACTCGGACATCGACACTATCGAACGCATAGAAATCCTTCGCGACCTGAGACTTGGCGCTTTTGACGTTCTCGTTGGGATCAACCTCTTGCGCGAGGGCCTCGACATTCCAGAATGTGGTCTCGTCGCAATCCTTGATGCGGACAAAGAAGGCTTTCTACGTTCAGAAACCTCGCTCGTTCAGACGATCGGCCGCGCTGCGCGTAACGCCGAAGGTCGCGTGATAATGTATGCAGATCGCATTACGGGTTCGATGGATCGCGCACTTAAGGAAACCGAGCGTCGCCGCACCCGCCAGATGGCCTATAACGAAGAACACGGCATCACCCCTGCTACGGTTAAGAAGAACGTCGAAGATATCCTTGCCGGCCTCTACAAAGGCGATGTGGACATGAACCGCGTCACAGCCAAGGTGGACAAGCCGCTCCATGGCGGCAACCTCGAAGCGGTCCTCGAAGGGCTCCGCAACGACATGCGCAAGGCGGCGGAGAATCTTGAGTTCGAAGAAGCCGCACGTCTTCGCGACGAGGTAAAGCGTTTGGAAACAGTGGATCTCGTTATCTCGGACGACCCGCTTGCGCGGCAATACGCGGTGGAAAAGGCAGTTGATGACGCCAAGTCCGCCAGTGGTCGCTCAACCGCTGGACGGGCTGGTCAACGTGGCGGCAACAAGCGAAGCAAGCGCGGTTAAGCGAGCGCTTTGTTCGCAGCCTCGCGGATCGCGCGGATATTTTCGCCATATGGCGCGGGGTTGGACACCGAACCACCGCGAAACACTGCTGATCCCGCAACGAGAACATCGGCTCCAGCCCCTGCAACAAGTGGGGCTGTGGTCGGATCAACACCGCCATCGATTTCGATATGGATTGGCCGGTCACCAATCATCGCACGAAGTTTGCGGACCTTTTCGACTTGAGAATGGATGAATTTCTGGCCGCCAAAACCGGGGTTCACGGTCATGACGCAGACCAAGTCGACCATATCCAACAGATATTCGACCTCTTCAGCGCGTGTAGCAGGGTTTAATGCCACACCAGCTTTTGCCCCTGCCCCACGGATCGCTTGCAGCGTTCGATGGATGTGAGGGCCAGCTTCAACATGAGCAGTAATGAAGTCAGCACCCGACTCAGCGAATGCCTCAATATAAGGATCGACAGGAGCAATCATCAGATGGACATCCATCACACCTTTGATGTGCGGACGGATCGCTTTGCAGGTTGAAGGACCGAAGGTGATGTTCGGAACAAAGTGACCGTCCATGACGTCGACATGAACCCAGTCGCAGCCTTCTGCTTCAATCGCCTGACACTCAGCTCCAAAATTTGCGAAATCCGCAGATAGGATAGAGGGGGCAATCTTGATTGAGCGGTCAAAAGACATTGCTTTGCTTCCTTTTTAAGCGACTATGTTGGCTTTATAATCCAAATGCCTCGAGGTCACTACGCTGCTTGTACCTGCGTCACTTTTGTCACGTTATCTTTGCAGAACCAATGCTATGACTCGCCTATGAAGTGTATTGATCTCCTTTCCCGTGAAGTTTTTCGTGATAGCGAAGCCTATCACATGGTTCGCTCATCCCTTGAAACCAAAAGACCCAAGGCCTTGCATTCTCAAGACTTTTACGAGTTGATTTGGGTTCAAAACGGTCAAATGCGGATAACCTTGGCTGATACCAAGATTGACCTTTCTGAGGGAAACCTCGTTTTCATTCGCGAAAGTGAGTCGCATGGGTTGCACGCCCGAACGGATGACACTTTTGTGGTCTCAGTTTCATTCGCAGCGGACTTCATCAACGGTCTCGGGGCACGTCATCCCGAGTTATCGGACAAATTCTTCTGGTCAAAGAACCCAACGCCTCATGTTGCTTTCCGCGAGATGCGCGAACTTGCTTCATTGAACCAGAAAGCTCTGCGCTTAGAACGTGTTGCGCGGACGCGGCTCGAGGCAGAAGCGTTTTTGATACCTCTCTGCGCCGAGCTGGTAGACGAGGTCAAAGAAACACGCGAACAAGCACCCGATTGGCTGGTTATGGCCTGTGCTGCCGCTCAGCATCCCGAAGTTTTTCGCGAAGGTGCTGCTGGCTTCGTAGCTGTGACTGGGCGTGCCCATGCACATGTGAGTCGCACAGCAAAGGCGGTGCTTGGCCTCACACCTTCTGAGTATGTCAACAAAATCCGCATGGAATATGCAGGACGAAGGCTTGCTGGAACGCCCGATCAACTCGCAGAGATAGCGGCGGATTGTGGAATCCCAAACCTAAGCCATTTCCACAAATGCTTTTCGAGCCATTTCGGCATAACGCCCCACCAATTTCGGCTCAAAATGCAAAGGAATCTCCTTCAGCCCAGCTGATCACTTCTTGCTAAAGAGCCTTCGCATACGAGATTTTTTCTCGGCGTATTCGGCCTCGACCTCATCCCAACGGTTCCCAGCGCTTGTAAGCGCTGGATCAACTGTACGCTCGACAAATTGCCGCCACATGGCCCGAACCATGAGCAAAGCAACGAGCAAGAAGGCAAAGAAGAAAATATTGAACCAAGGAATGATCCGCACATCTGGATTGTCGATCGGTCGAATGCTGATGGCGTTCGGATAGATCGAAATATAGCGGTTGCGCCAACCATAATGCGTAATAACCGCCCAATGTGGGTCTGCCGCCTGCGAGATATTGTCGGAAGCTTCCGCCTGAAGGTCCGAGCTATCGAACTTGAAATAAGGCGGCCAAATCCATCCTGTATCCTCGTTGCGATAGACCATGGTTTCTTCACCGCCGGTCTTATAGAATCCAAAGAACCAAGTGTTCTTTCGCACGGTATTGATCAAGCGCAGGTCACGCGTGGTTTGAGCGGCGCTCCCAGAGTCACCATTCGCGTAGAATACCTTGTTCCAGCCGCTCAAATCTTGACGAATGATCTCGGTCGAATTGATACGCACGACGTCATGTTGCGGAAGCGTGTAGTGTAAGAACGCACCAAAAATCACAAAGAGCACGATACGGAAAATGGATTTGATGCTCGGCATAGCGCCCTCAATTCGTCAAATATTGAATGATCGCGATGGCGATCACCGGAACGATATAAACAAGTAGAACAAGCTTTTTGCGGATACTTCCCGCATACTCCTTCATTCCGCGCTCGATATAGTCGCTCCTCTCGTTTTGTTCACCCCCATCAGGATGATTTTCCGCCCAATCGTCTTCGAGATTCTCACGACGGATTGAGCGGAAATAAACAGATAGCGAAAAATAAATGACACTCAGCGCGAGAATTCCAATGATCACGAGCCTGAGGAATGACATCCTATTTTCTCCGTTAAGCTATTAGCCTTCGGCTTGTTCGGCGTCTTCTTCTGCATCAGGCTCTTTGACAAGCTCATCAGCCAGAATTTCAGCCAGAGGACGGTCGGCAGCGACTGCTTCTTCGCTATAGATCAGTTCAGGATCAACACGCGTCGCTTCAAGCTCTTCACCACGTGATGAATAGTCCTCTCCTTCGAGCCGAACAGAGTCTTTCTTGGTGCGAACAACCACTTTGGTCCCGTTCGGAACCATTTCAAAAAGGTGGATAATGTCATGGTTGAACATGCGGATACATCCCGCCGAACCAGAGTTGCCAATCGAAGCAAGATCGTTGGTACCGTGAATACGGAACATCGTGTCTTTGTCACCGCGATACAGATAAAGCGCGCGCGCGCCGAGGGGACTACGTAGACCGCCAGGGATACCGCGAGCAAACGGACCATAAACCTCTGGCTCGGTTCGAAGCATATTCGCAGTGGGAATCCAGCCCGGCCATTCCTCTTTGCGTCGGATCACGGTTGTTCCTCGCATCGAACGGCCCTGTCGACCGACTGCAATCGGGTAACGGATCGCAGTGCCATCGTCTTCGATGAAGTAGAGAAACTTAGCGTAAGGATCGACCTCGATCGTGCCAGGTTTTTCATCGCCGGAATATAGAACGATGGTACGACGGTTTGGGTCCTCTAGATATTCCGTGGGCACCCCCGGAAGAGCGTAGCCGTTATCCATGATCGGCCCATAGCCTTGGATAAAAGTCTCAATGACAGGCTGAGGTTCTTCTACGTCTTCTTCAGTAACGCAGGCCGCAAGGCTCGACAGCAAAAGTACGGAAAAAAAGGCACGCAGCACGAGCGAAGCACGTGGCAGATCAAACAAGTTCATGGCAGCAATCCAAAAGTCTTCTGGGTTCGTGATAGCATTTTGATGCGCAAGCGCAAATTACTAGCGCACGAACGAGACGTTTTGTTGCACGGCAGAGTGGATTCTGCCGTGCTATGTGCCCAAAATATTACCCGACGACGTTAAATTCAGGACCGAATGGGTATTTCGTGATGTCGTCGTTACCGTCTTTTGTAATTACGAGAATGTCGTGCTCGCGGTAACCACCTGCTCCTGCTTGCCCCTCGGGAATCGTCAACATCGGCTCCATCGAGATGACCATTCCCTCTTCAAGCACAGTGTCGATGTCCTCGCGGAGTTCGAGCCCGGCCTCGCGGCCATAGTAATGTGACAGCACTCCGAACGAGTGTCCGTAGCCAAAAGTACGATACTGAAGCAGGTCGCGCTCTTCGAAGAAATCGTTAATCTTCGCTGTGATTTCGGCACAGCTTGCACCCGGTTTTAAGAGAGACATCCCATACTCGTGCGCCGCGACGTTTGCTTCCCAAATCTTGAGGCTTGCTTCGTCAACCTCGCGGACGAACAGCGTGCGTTCGAGAGCAGTGTAGTAGCCAGAGATCATTGGGAAAGTGTTGAGACTTAGAATATCACCGACCTGCAACTCTCGCGATGTAACGGGATTATGGGCACCATCCGTGTTTATACCTGACTGGAACCAGACCCATGTGTCGCGATATTCCGCGTCAGGAAAACGACGCGCAATCTCAAGCTCCATCGCATCTCGACCAGCCATCGCAACATCAATTTCGCGCGCTCCGACCTTGATTGCATCTCGGATCGCGAAACCGCCGACATCGGCAACCGCTGCACCTGCGCGGATTAACTCAATCTCAGCTGCCGATTTACGCATACGCTGTTCCATCGTCGCGGGGGAAATATCCACACGAGCCTTGGGTTCCAGATAGTGGCCAAGCTTTTCACTTTGAAGGAGTGTCAGGTGGTCGGCCTCATAGCCGATCACGCCGCCTTTGGCAGTGATATCGCAAATTGTGCGCCAGTAATTGTCGCGCTGCCAATCCGTGTAGGTGATATTATCACCATAGCAGCGGCGCCAAGGTTGGGCCGCGTCAATACCAGCGCTGATCGTGACCATTTGATCTGAAGTAACGACAAGCCCGTAGGGACGTCCAAAAGAGCAGTATAGAAATCCAGAATAGTAGGCAATGTTGTGCATTGAAGTGAGCACGACCGCGGTCGCACCCTTGTCGGCCATGATCTTTCGCAGGCCTGCGATACGAGCTTCGTACTCTGCCTCGGAAAATGGAAGGATACGATCGCCTTGATGGAAGCGGTAAGACTGTGGACGTTCTGTCATTTTAGACCTCATTTTATACAGAGGTCCTTCCGGACCTCCAAAAGAAGATCCCGGCGTTCAGGAGACTGAGGGCTTCACCCCGCGAGATAGGAATGTCCTGTGGCGACGCCATCGCCACGCTCTCTGCGCAAGATATGCCAAGGGTCTGCGTTCTTTTCCAGCGAAATTTGAGCCGCGAAAGGATAGACATCCCTTTGATTAGAGGTCAGTCTCTCAACTCAAAGGAGAAAGACCATGTTGCTCAAAGGAAAGTCCGCCCTCGTGATCGGTGGCGGTGAATTTGCCGCAGCGATTGTGCGCGAGTTCACTGATCAGGGCGCGAAGGTCCTTGTTGCCGACTCGAGCGCCGAAGCCGCCAAACAACTCGCGCTCGAAAATTCAGCACACTTTAGCGAAGTTGAAGTGAGTAATAACAGTTCGATGGCAATGCTTGCCTATGATCTTGCGGACAAAATCGGGGAACTCGACTGCATCGTGAACACGAGTGCAATGGATGATATCGCTGTTCGTAACGACGCTAACTTCGAGGGACTGCAACAGATTCAGCTCAAATCCAACTATCTGTTGGTAAAGCACTTTGCTCCAGAGATGCGGTCTCGCAAAACGGGAGTTATTCTTAGTATCCTCGGGGGGAATAGTATGGACGACACTTGGCAGACAGCCGCGAATGCGTTCGTAGAAGAAGCTATGAACGCGCTATCGGCCACACACATCGCCGATGGTGTAAAGTTCGAAACCCTCACTGCGACCCTAACCGACACTCCGAGCGCGATCGCAACGCAAGCTTGCAATATTTGCGCGGATCATGCCCATTAATCAAAAGTTTTGACGGAGGGTGTGCAATGTCGATTTGGTCTGAACTGTTTAGCTTTGAGCCGCCCACCGACGATACACCCGAGCTGCCACAAGAAGCGCCTGAAGGATTTGTCCGCATCTACTTCTTCTCCGGTCGGTTCGAAACTGAAGAAGAGCTTCTTTCTTACTGCTTTGGCGACAGCGACGAATCTGATAGCCCTACTCCTCTGACCCGAGCACTCCCCGGTGCGTTTATTGACACATCCTATGTTGTGACAGGGCATAAAGCCTCGGCCAGAGATGTGCTCGCGGATTTCTTTGAGCCAGCGCAAGTAAATGCGCTCGTGACAAGGATCAATCCTGACAATAGCGTTGTCATCATGTCCGAATACGCATTCGGCGGTTTTCCGTTTTCGCTAAGCGATACGCCGCAACTTCGCTATCACGGCGCATTTCTCGTCCAGACACCGAAGCAATCTTAACCTAGAAGACAGCGCATTAGGTCGCTTTGCGGATCCGCTAACCCATCAATGACATCAAAGTGGTGGCGGCTTCTCTCGACAATCAGTTCAGCGTTCCAGTTGGATGACAAGGCCTTTGCCTGCTCGACAAAAACAGGACGCTCATCAGAGCCCACCCAAACTGAAACAGAGATTTCGCGACGCTTCAGATTGACTGGGCTTTCACGCAAAGCCTCGTCTTCATCAACGCAAAGGTCTGCGTTCATGGATGTACGCATCAGCGGTGCAAGATCGGCTACTGGGGAAATTGGAACCACTTTGGTAATTCGATCGCACCAAGGCTCGTTAACATCCTCACAAATCATGCGCGCCACCAGTTGTCCGCCCGCAGAATGTCCAACAAGCCGGATCGGACCTTCGACCTGCTCTGCGATCACGCCAATTGCATTTCGGATCTGCTGACCGATCTCTGTAATCCGCACTTGGGGACACAAGTCATACGAGGGCATCGCGACCGCCCAACCATATTCAAGCGACCCATGTGCGAGATGTGACCAGAACTTGCGATCGAATCGTAGCCAATAGCCCCCATGCACAAAGATAACCAATCCCTTGGGAGTTTCGCGGGGCACAAAAAGATCGAAGGCAGATCGTTCCCCTTCACCATAGGGGATATCGAGCTTTGCGTTTCCAAGCGCTCGAAAAGCGGCAGCATTCGCCTGCCATCGCGCGGGATATTCCGCTCCGCCTTGAATGTAAGCAGCGTTCGCGAATGCGTCGTCAAGTTCCATCATTCTGTCCCATTCAGACTGGACCTAAGTCCGGCACCGTGTATCTATATGATCAAATTTGGCGGAGGATAACATGTCCAGCAAAAGCACCAATCTCAAATCTCTACTCAAGAACCCTGATCTCCTGACAGAACTCGCGTTCTCGGGCGGCGAATGGGTTCAATCAAAGTCGGGAAAAACTTTTCAAGTCACGAACCCTGCTCGTGGTGACGTCATCGCAAACGTTTCTGATTTGAGCCGCGAAGAAGTCGCTGAATCAATCGAAGTCGCGCATTCTGCTCAAAAAGAATGGGCGTCACGGACGGGTAAACAACGTGCCGCAGTTCTGCGCAAATGGTATGACTTGATGATCGAAAATCAGGAAGACCTTGCGATCATCATGACTGCCGAGCAGGGAAAGCCACTTGCTGAAAGCCGTGGCGAGATTGCCTATGGAGCAAGCTATGTCGAATGGTTCGGCGAGGAAGCCAAACGCGTCTATGGCGAGACCATTCCGGGCCATATGCCTGACAAACGCATCACAGTTATCAAACAGCCGATCGGTGTTGCCGCAGGTATCACGCCTTGGAATTTCCCCAACGCAATGATCGCGCGCAAAGTCGCTCCTGCTCTCGCAGCGGGTTGTTCTTTCGTCATTCGACCCGCGTCTCAAACCCCGCTTTCGGCTTTGGCGATGGGGAAATTGGCCGAGCAGGCTGGTGTTCCTAAAGGCGTATTCTCCGTTGTGACGTCGTCGGATGCCGCGGGCGTTGGCAAGGAGTTTTGCGAGAACCACAAAGTCCGCAAGTTAACATTTACAGGTTCGACCGAAGTAGGCCGTATTTTGCTCCGTCAAGCTGCTGATCAGGTGATGAAATGCTCGATGGAACTTGGCGGCAATGCACCCTTTATCGTGTTCGACGACGCAGACCTTGATGCAGCGGTTCAGGGCGCGATCCTTTGTAAGTTCCGCAACAATGGTCAGACCTGCGTTTGCGCAAACCGTATTTATGTCCAAGCAGGCGTTTATGACGCCTTCTCCGCAAAGCTTAAAGTCGCGGTTGAGGCCCTCAGGGTTGGCGATGGTCTGGAAGCTGGAATCGACCTGGGCCCATTGATCGAACCTTCAGCTATTGCCAAAGTTCAGGATCACCTGGCTGATGCGATCTCAAAGGGCGGCAAAGTCCTCACGGGCGGCGCGGTTTCCAACGAAGGGGCCCAGTTCTTCCTTCCGACGATCGTATGCGACGCAACTCAGGAGATGAAAGTTGCCAAAGAAGAAACCTTTGGTCCCTTTGCTCCGCTCTTCAAATTCGATGACGTGGATGACGTAATCGAGATGGCAAATGATACGATTTTTGGCCTAGCATCCTATTTCTTCGCCAAAGACATGAGCCGTGTGATCAAGGTTCAAGAGGCTCTAGAGTATGGAATGGTCGGCGTGAACACTGGCATCATCTCTACCGAGGTCGCACCCTTTGGCGGCGTAAAACAGTCGGGACTTGGCCGCGAAGGAAGCCGTCACGGCATCGAGGACTATCTCGAAATGAAGTATATCTGCACGCAGGTCTAATCACGAGGGAGCGGGCTCTTGTGAGCCGGCTCCGTCAGGTAGAAATCCCGAAGGCTCTGTCCTTTGCGTTCTTTAAACCGTTCGCCAAGGGTTAGATCAACGATGCGGTCCACGCGGAACATGCGGAAATCTTCTCGCATTTCGCACCAACCGATCATGGTCCAGACCTTGCCCTAATACCACAACCCGAGTGGCCTCACCGCTCGGGTTGTGTGTTTTTCAGCTTTGTCTTGATAACTGAAATGAACCATCTGCCTGTCATGTGATGCCTCTTCAAGCTGGTCAAGCAAGCCGCGTACCGTATCTGACAGCTCGCCCATACCCAAAGCATGTATGCGAACAGCATTTGCCTTTTCTCGCGCCGCGTCAGGCAA
Organism: Marivivens sp.; assembly: GCA_038133925.1. GTDB lineage: Bacteria > Pseudomonadota > Alphaproteobacteria > Rhodobacterales > Rhodobacteraceae > Marivivens. The sequence continues at coordinate 12,332 of JAYPUF010000008.1, forward strand.
GACGCTCTCGATCTTAACAAGCGCTTCTTCGGCGGCCTCAGACATATTCAATCCGCCCCAGGCTTTGATCAAACGCGCACCGGCAACAAGCGCTACGATTTCGGCATTAGTGAACATGAGTGGCGGGATGTCATACCCATCTCGCATAACATATCCAACGCCAGCCTCGCCCTCTATCGGAACACCTGAACCCATGAGGTCCGCGATGTCCCGATAGATCGTGCGGGGCGTCACTTCGAGCCATTCGGCCAGTTGCGACGCAGTCACAAGCCGACCGCCTCTCAGGTATTGGACAATCTGAAACAGGCGGTCGGCTCTTCTCATCGCGCCGCCTCAAAAAGGCCGATGCGATTACCGTCTAGATCAAGTGCACATGCATAGCGCCCAGGGGGGATTGAAATTATATCACTCACAACTTGTCCTCCGGCAGATTTCACTCGATCGATAGCATCTTCAACACTACCATCAACCACAAGATGAACAATCGGACCATTGCCATTTGCGGGTTCACCTTGGATCAGGCTTGCGCCCACGCTCATTGGTCCGAACCACATGAACACCTCACGACCTTGCGGCATGTCGTGGCTCTCGAACTCAAAGGAAAAAACGCTCTGATAAAATGCGAGTGCTCTGTCAGTATCCGCGACAGGAATTTCCGCCCAAACGATTGCATTCTTATTCATTGTTTTCAGTCTCCATAATGTTTGATGAAGACTGTATCGCACACCCCTACTGACAGCGTGGTGTCAGTAGGATTCAGTCGCTTGAAATTATTCTAGTTCAGCGGCTGGGACGAGCGGATGGAACATGCCGCCGAACGTCACGCCAAACATATCACCTTCGACTTTTCCCAGTTCGACCAAACGATAGAACGACTTGCGATCGATCAGCGCCTCTAAATTTCGACGCACAAGAATATAGGGGGACGGCTCGCCCGTTATTGGATCGCGACTGACACGGATGGGATGATCCGGCCCCGCCAGCACTTTGTCCTCAACATTTGTGACAAACTCGAGCCCATCTTCAACCGGATTGAAATCTATCGCAAGAAAAGGCGCGTCTTCGACACGTATGCCAACCTTTTCGACGGGAGTGACAAGGAAATAGTCGTCACCGTCCTTGCGGATAATTGTCGAAAATAGCTTAACCATCGCATGACGGCCGATTGGCGTACCTAGATAGAACCAAGTTCCATCGCGCTTGATTTCCATATCGATGTCGCCACAAAACGGCGGATTCCATTTTTCGACGGGCGGCATGCCCTTTTTCGAGGCCGCCTGCGCCGCGGATACGAGACTTTCTGCCGATGGCGTCACAATCTTTTGTGTGTCCATGATTTCCCCATTGGGTTCGCTCGTTATATCTGTTGTTCTAAGTAGATAGTGCTTCAAGGGAGAATTGTCATGGCATCACCCACAGACTTGGTCGCTGAGATTGAAACCTTGGGCGAAAAACTCGGTGCAGCGCGAGACAGCATTGCCAAACGCTTTATTGGTCAAGAGCGTGTTGTCGAACTGACGCTCACCGCCCTCGTGTCGGGCGGCCATGCTCTTCTTGTTGGCTTACCGGGCTTGGGCAAGACACGCCTTGTCGAAGCTCTTTCTACTGTCATGGGGCTTGATGGGAATCGCATCCAGTTCACGCCTGACTTGATGCCTGCGGATATTCTTGGCTCAGAAGTCCTTGAAACAGCTTCCGATGGAACACGCGCTTTTCGATTTATCGAAGGGCCGATCTTCTGCCAGCTTCTAATGGCAGACGAAATTAACCGAGCCAGCCCCAGAACGCAGTCCGCATTGCTTCAAGCGATGCAGGAGCATGAAGTCACAGTAGCAGGTCAGCACCGCAAACTCGGCGCACCCTTCCACGTACTTGCGACGCAGAACCCGCTAGAGCAGGAAGGAACCTACCCTCTCCCCGAAGCTCAGCTTGACCGCTTCCTTCTTCAGATCGACGTGCCCTACCCGACACGCGAAATTGAAAAACAAATCCTACTTGCGACGACCGGCACAGAAGACCAAAGCGTGAGCGCAATTTTCTCAGCGGGTGAATTGCTCAACGCGCAGACACTTCTTCGCCGAATGCCCGTTGGAGAAGGTGTAGTGGAGTGCATTCTTGATCTGGTCCGCTCTTGCCGACCAGATGTCGACGCACCTCAGATCGTACGTGAAAATATCAGCTGGGGACCTGGTCCACGCGCATCTCAGGCCTTGATGCTCGCGTCGCGTGCCCAAGCTTTGCTCGATGGCCGTCTTGCGCCGTCGGTTGAGGATGTTCGGCGCCTCGCTAGACCCGTCCTAAGCCACAGAATGGCGCTCGGATTCGCAGCACGAGCGCGCGGCGAGGATTTAGGGCAAATCATCGAGACAATTGCGGCTCAGGTTACAAAGGTTGAGGCGGCCGCGTGACGCTAACACTTCGCACTCAAGCTGAACAGGTCGCCGCGAATTTTCCGCCGCTTCTTGTGAGAGCTGAGACGCTCGCGTCAAGCGTGATCCTTGGAGATCATGGCCGACGGCGCGCAGGTATGGGCGAGAGCTTTTGGCAATATCGCCAAGCGACAGCGCAAGACGATGCAAGACTCATCGACTGGCGGCGCTCCGCACGTTCGGATGCGTCCTATGTTCAAGACAAAGAATGGCAGATTGCGCAGACGGTCTCGATCTGGGTAGACCAAAATTCATCCCTCAACTTTTCGAGCAACGAAGGTTTGGAAACCAAACTGGATCGAGCGCGATTAATCGGCCTCGCAAGTGCCGTCCTAATGCTACGCGCCGGCGAACGAGTTGGCCTCGTAAGTCCGCACATCCCAGCAAAACGCGGGCGAGAACAAACGCACCAAATTGCGTCGGCGCTTTCGACAGCCACGCGGTCTGAACTGCCAGTTTCGAGTAACTTCGCTCCCCACTCGCGGGCCGTATTTATCAGCGATTTTTTCTCGGATCTCGGGGCTCTAGAATCCGTACTTGCCAAAGCCGCAACACTTGGAGTGTCAGGGCTATTGCTACAAGTCCTTGATCCCTCTGAAGAGAGCTTCCCGTTTTCTGGCCGAACAATTTTCGAAAGCATGGACCTTGGCCTCGAGTTCGAAACGCTACGCGCGAAAGACCTGCGACCTGCCTATTTGGAACGTTTGTCCGCTCGCAAGGAGCACCTCCAAATGCTCGCAAACCGAACGGGCTGGCACTACCAAATTCACCATACGGATCGAAGTGCGACGCAGGCCTTAATGTCGATTTATGCCTCGCTGGAGAGACTTCGCTAATGTGGTCACTTGGTCCCATTGGCTTCGCATCGCCGCTCTTGTTGTGGGCGCTCTTTTTGCTGCCAGTCATCGCGTACCTTCTCCGCGCGGTCCCACCGGCCCCTATCAGGCGCAAATTTCCCGGGATCGTTCTGCTACTTGGCCTAAGAGACAAAGAAAGCCATTCAGAAACAACGCCTTGGTGGCTTTTGATAGTCAGACTACTTGCAGCGGCGTCGGTGATAATCGGCTTTGCCGGACCAGTTCTAAATCCACGCGAGCAAGACCTACCACCATCGGAAAAACTCCTGATCTTAATCGATGGGAGTTGGGCAACTGCACAAGATTGGGACAATACCCAATCGGCAATCAAGCTTCTCATAGAACAGGCAGGGCGTGACCGCTCGCTCACAGCACTTGCATCTCTTACGAACCTTCCAACCGAACTCAATTTTGCCCCCGCCCAATTGAGTGCATTCACTTTCGAGCAAACGCTTCCTCGTCCTTGGGAACCAAACGAAGCTGATTACCTTGGGATCTTAGAACGCCTCCCTGAAGAAAACTTCGATACGGTCTGGTTTACAGATGGGCTTGAACGAACGGGACGAGATGCCGTCGTTACCGCCCTGCAATCGCGCGGCCGTATCAGCGTCGCGGCTCCGGCCGGCGCTGTCTTGGCATTACGCCCCGCGGAGGTGACCGATGGTAACATTGCCCTTACCATTTTACGTTCATCCGAGTCAGCCGCCGAGATTACAATTCGCGCGCTTGGGCTTGATCCTGCGGGCATCGAGCGTGTCTTTGATGTGAGCCTCATTCAGTTCGAAGAAGGCGCTCTTACCTCGACTGTCATGTTTCAACTCCCGTCAGAGCTTCGAAATAGGCTAACTCGCTTTGACATCGCGTCGGTCAATTCCGCAGGGGCGGTCTCTTTGACAGGCGATGCACTGCGACGTCGCGAGATTGCATTATTGGACGCAGACTCGAGCAAGGAAGGTTTGGAACTCTTATCGCCCTACCATTATCTTCGCGAAGCGCTTGCACCCTCGGCCGACATTATCAGCGGCCCGTTAGAGCTACTGTTACTCGCAAATCCGGATGTGATTGTCCTCGCTGATGTGGCCAACCTCCCTCCAAGCCAAAACTCGGAACTCACAAGGTGGGTTGACGCCGGTGGTTTACTCCTGAGGTTTGCTGGCCCAAATCTTGCAATATCTGAAAGTGGTCTTTCAAACGAAACAACGCTTCTCCCCGTGCAGATTCGATCAGGTGGTCGTACGATTGGTGGTGCGATGAGCTGGGGCGAACCCAAAACTATTGCCCCATTTAATGAGGATAGCCCATTCTTTGGATTGGCGATTCCCGACGATGTTAACGTCAGCACACAGGTTCTCGCTCAACCAAGCCCAGACCTTGCTGATCGCGTGATTGCCGAACTCTCGGATGGCACTCCTCTGGTTACACGAAGATCATCGGGCCTTGGTCAAGTCGTGCTCTTCCATGTCACAGCAAATGCGGAATGGTCGTCGCTTCCGCTCTCGGGGCTATTTGTTCAAATGCTCGAAAGGCTTGCAATGGCTTCAGGTAGCCGCGCGCAACTCGTTCAAGATCTTGAAGCGACAACTTGGTCGCCAAGCCAACTTCTGGACGGGTTCGGCCAACTCGAAACCGTGGACACCCTAGAAGGCGTTGATGGCGCGAAAATTGCGAGCGGAGAGATAAACGCAAATTTGGTGCCGGGCATCTATCAAGCCAATGAACAAACCATCGCGATCAACGCGGTTTCAGAAGATCGTATTCTCACAACGGCAAGCTGGCCTTCCGACGCCAATCAGATTGGGGCGACAGAGCGCAAATCGACGGAACTCAAAGGGTCGCTTCTCGTCGGTGCACTTGTACTTGGCTTGTTGGATATTTTTGCAGCGCTGAGTTTAACTGGACGGATGCGTATGGCTCAGATGCTTATCTTATTAAGCATCCTTGGAGCTTTGCCACCCTCAGCCAAAGCCCAAGACGACAGCTTTGCTATTGAAGCGACCGAAAACGTCGTTCTTGCTCATGTTTTAACAGGCGACGCAGAACTGGACCAAAGGGCAGAGGCAGGTCTCTGGGGTTTATCCCAAGCCCTATTTCGAAGAACGTCGGTAGAGCCGGCCGCTCCAATGGGCGTCAATCTTGAGACCGATGAACTTGCGCTCTTTCCATTTCTTTACTGGCCGATCAGTGCAGAGCAGCCGATCCCATCGCAAGAGGCCTATGCAAAGCTAAACCTCTATCTCAGACGAGGCGGCTTGATCCTTTTTGATACACGCGACGCAGACATAGCTGGGTTTGGCGGGGGCACGCCCGAGGCTCAAAAATTGCGCCGTATCGCCATCGGTTTGGATATTCCAGCACTTGAACCTATCCCCCAAGATCATGTCCTATCGCGCACTTTCTACCTGCTTCAGGCTTACCCCGGGCGTTTCGATAGCCTCGATATTTGGGTAGAAGCAGCGCAGCCAAATTCCGAAAAGGCCGATGGAATGCCATTTCGACGTTTGAACGACGGCGTCACTCCAGTCGTGATCGGTGGCAATGATTGGGCTTCGGCATGGGCGACCGATGAAATGGGCAACCGGCTCTACCCGGTTGGCCGAGGCATGGCAGGTGAGCAACAGCGCGAATATGCATACAGATTTGGCATCAACTTGATCATGCATGTACTCACAGGCAATTATAAATCGGATCAGGTTCACGTCCCTGCTCTGCTGAACAGGTTGGGGCAATGAGCAATACTTTGATTTTTGACCCATTGATCAGTTGGCCTTTGTTGGTGGCCATATCCTTTTTCGCGGCGATCACGGTGACCTTTGCGGCCTACAAGAGATTGGCTGGATGGTGGTTGCGTGCAAGTTGCGCATTTATACTTCTTGCCGCACTGGCCAACATTTCTATTCAGCGTGAAGACCGCGTTCCTCTACCAGACATCGTAATCGCGCTCGTCGACCAAACTTCAAGCCAAAAGCTATCGGATCGCGACGCGCAAACTGAACGCGCCCTCACGGAACTTGAGACCAAGATTGCTGCGCGCTCCGATGCCGAACTCCGTATCGTTCGGCTCGAAGATAGCCTGCACGACAGCGGTACAACGCTCATGGCGGCACTTAGCAAAGCCTTGAGCAAGGAACCAACTGGCCGGGTTGCTGGGGTTGTTTTGGTCACTGATGGCATTGCACATGACATCGAGCTTGCGCCGAACCTTCCTGCGCCGTTGCACGTGCTCCTAACGGGTCAAAAGGACGACTGGGATCGCAGATTGATTGTACGCAACGCGCCCAGTTTCGCGATCATGGGCGAGCAGGTTTCCCTTACACTTCGCATCGAAGATCAAGGTGCAGCGCCGAACCAAGGAATGACGGTTCCTCTGTTTATTACGGTTGATGGTGGACAGCGGCTCGACTTTGAAGTGCCTCTCGCGCAGGACATCGAAATACCCCTGTCGCTCCCGCATGGGGGGGTCAATGTGCTTCAGTTCGAAACCCCTATGGCGGACGGCGAACTCACCGACCGAAATAACGCGGCCATAGTGCAGATCAACGGTGTACGGGACAGGCTTCGAGTCCTTCTCGTCTCGGGCGAGCCTTACGCCGGCGAACGCACATGGAGAAACTTGCTCAAGTCGGACTCGAGTGTTGATCTCGTGCACTTCACGATTCTGCGTCCGCCAGAAAAGCAGGATGGTGTCCCCGTAAATGAAATGTCGTTGATCGCATTTCCAACGCGCGAGCTATTTATGGAAAAAATCGACGAGTTCGACTTGATCGTATTTGATCGCTATCGCCGTCGCGGAATCCTTCCCAATAGCTATCTCGCAAACATCGCGGACTACGTTATCAACGGCGGTGCAGTCCTTGTTGCAGGTGGACCCGAGTTTGGTAGCGCGGAAAGCATCTACCGCTCACCACTCGGTGAAGTCCTCCCGGGTGTGCCGAGCGCGCGCATGTTCGAACGGGGTTTCGTACCCAAAATCTCGGAACTTGGTTCAAAACATCCAGTCACAGAGGGTTTGTCCGATTTAGGTTATGCACCAACCCAAGCGGATGGCCTTCCAACTTGGGGCCGATGGCTCCGCCAAATCGAAGTTGAGGCCTCACCAGAAGCCGAAGTCGTTATGACAGGTGTTGATGATGCGCCGCTCCTGCTCCTCGATCGGATCGGAGAAGGCCGTGTTGCGCTTCTTGCGTCCGACCAAGCATGGTTGTGGGACCGAGGTTTTGAGGGTGGCGGTCCACAACAAGAACTGCTGCGTCGCCTTGCACACTGGATGATGAAAGAACCAGAACTCGAAGAAGAAGCACTCAGGCTTGAGGCGAATGGGAACAAGATCACTGTCATCCGGAGAACTCTTGAAACAAAAGTAGATGAGGTGACAGTGACTGCTCCTGATGGAGCAACCACTGCACTCGAACTTACGCAGAAGTCGGCCGGTCGCTTCGAGACTCTTTTTGATGCTCCTATGATCGGGCTCTACAGATTCAGACAGGGCGAGAAAGAAGCAGTGATCGCAGTCGGTCCTGCTGCACCGAAAGAGTTCGAAGAAACCATCGCAACTTCCGAGAAGTTAGAGCCCATCGTTGATACAAAACGGGGCGGGATTTTTGCCATCGCTTCTGGGCTTCCTGACGTGCGAACGGTGCAGGAAGACCGACCTGCAGCAGGCCGCGGCTGGATTGGAATTACCCCCAGAGAAGCCTACCGCACGACGACTGTTTCAGTGAAACCGCTCGCCCCGACATGGCTTTTGCTCTTGCTTGCCGCAACCATGATGATTGGCGCATGGGTGCGCGAAGGCAGGCGTTAATCCTCGAATTTTCGGAGTAGGATTTCACGCGGAACCGAATTGAACTCTCGCCGCCATAGCACGAATGTAACAGCGGCGGTCGCGAAAAGTAGCGCTCCGGCACCGCCAATCCAAGCGAGTGTGCCGAGCGCATAGTACATGCTTCGTAACCCGCGCGTGAAATTAGTGGATGCGCGGATGTTCAAATCGGCCGCCTGCATGGCTTTATGTTCTTCTTTGGGTTCGGCGAGCGGCCCGACCGCGCCCATCACAACTGCAGCGTAGCCAAAAAGCCTATGGGCCCAAACAAAACGCAGGAAGGCAAACACGAGAAAAAATGCAACGAGCAACAGCTTGAGTTGCCAAATAAACTCGGGCGTGGCGCCAAGGTCTGTGAATTCGGCTGCCACACCGCGAAGCGGATCTACGTTGCCGACAAGCGCGAGCACACCACCGATCGCAAGGATCGAAGTCGAGGCAAAGAAAGATGTGCCCTGCCGAAGATGGCCGATCATCTGTGCGTCGAAAATCCGATTATCGCGACGCAGAAACTCGAGCATCCAGTCTTTGCGGTATTCTGCCATAATGACCGAGACAGAGGGCCGCGTTTTACTTGGATGTTCAATGCGCCAACCAATTGCTGCCCATGCAAGCAAGACCGCAATCCCAGCCAACCAGTCGAGTGGCTCCAGCAAAAGTAGGTGTTCTATCAGATTCATGTCGCGACATTACGACGACCGCCCAAAACTTGCCAGATGCGAAAATTGGTTATAAGAAGTTACCAATCAGGAGGATCTTCTATGGAAATGCCAATCCCAGACAAAGGAATTATCGCTCGAAAAGAGCGGATAGTTCAGCGCTTACAATCGGTTATACCGCGCGACGCTGTGATTCACGATCCTGCTGAAACTCGCGCATATGAGTGTGATGCGTTGACCGCTTATCGCTGCCCGCCTTTGTGCGCTGTCTTGCCGTCCACCACGGAAGAAGTTGCTGCGGTCCTTCGCGTCTGCTTTGAGGAGCGCGTTCCAGTAGTTCCCCGAGGCTCGGGAACGTCACTTGCCGGCGGCGCACTCCCGACCGCTGATGCAGTCATCCTTGGTGTTTCCCGCCTCAACCAAGTCATCGAAACGAACTATGCTGATCGCTATATTCGCGTTCAAACTGGCCGGACAAACCTGTCCGTTACCGGCGCAGTCGAGGCGGATGGGTTCTTTTACGCCCCCGATCCATCCTCGCAACTCGCATGTGCAATTGCTGGCAATATTGGCATGAACTCTGGAGGAGCACACTGCCTCAAGTACGGCGTTACGACGAACAACCTTATGGGTGTCCGGATGGTAACAATGGACGGCGAGATCATTGAAATCGGCGGCACATATGTAGACGCTGGGGGGATGGATCTACTCGGAGTGATTTGCGGCTCCGAAGGCCAGCTTGGGGTCGTAACCGAAGCAACCTTGCGAATTCTCCCGAAACCCGAAGGCGCCCTTCCCGTCTTGATTGGCTATGACAGTAACGAAGTTGCAGGCGAATGCGTCAGTGACATCATCAAGTCTGGCATCCTTCCCGTCGCGATCGAGTTCATGGACCGACCCTGCATCGAGGCGACCGAAGCCTTTGCGCAAGCCGGCTATCCAATGTGCGAGGCTCTTCTCATCATCGAAGTTGAAGGCAGCCCCGCGGAAATTCGCGAGCAACTCGATAAAATCAAAGCGATTGCATTGCGGCATAACCCAGTCGAATTCCGCGAAGCACGTGACGCGGATCAAGCAGCGCGTATTTGGCTTGGACGGAAATCGGCCTTTGGTGCGATGGGTCAAATCAACGACTACATGTGCCTTGATGGGACAATCCCCGTATCAGAGCTGCCTTTTGTACTCCGCCGAATTGGTGAACTGAGCAAAGAGTATGGGCTTGGAGTTGGCAACGTATTCCACGCAGGCGACGGCAACATGCACCCGCTGATCCTCTATAACGCGAACAAGCCCGGCGACCTTGAGAAATGTGAAGCCTTTGGCGCTGACATTCTCAAACTATGCGTCGAGGTTGGTGGCTGTCTAACGGGCGAACATGGGGTTGGAATTGAAAAGCGCGACCTGATGACTTCGCAGTTCGATCCAATTGACCTCGAGGCGCAGATGGCCGTGAAAGATGTGTTTGATCCGCGCTGGTTGCTCAACCCAGCTAAGGTCTTCCCACTTGCTTCGTCTCAAACGCACCGCATCGCCGCAGAGTAGGATCACCATGACCCCGACGACCGAACATGAACTGGCTGAAGCGATTGCGTCATCAACCGGCCCACTTTCCATCCACGGCGGTGGAACTCGCCCAATTGGCAAACTCGTTGAGGGAGCGCCCCTAAATACCACCGGATTGAACGGTATTACCCTTTACGAGCCTGGTTCACTGACACTGGTTGTGAGGTCTGGCACGCCCGTCTCTAAGGTGGAAAAGACTCTCGCTTCTGAAGGTCAACGACTTGCATTCGAACCGATGGATCACCGTGTCCTTCTCGGGACAACCGGCGAGCCGACAATGGGCGGTATTGCTGCGGCCAACATTTCCGGCCCGCGCCGTATTCAGGTCGGAGCCGCAAGAGACTTTTTGCTTGGAGTTCGCTTTGTTGACGGATCAGGCAATATCGTCAAGAACGGTGGCCGCGTTATGAAGAATGTTACCGGCTACGATCTCGTAAAGTTGCTGGCAGGAAGTTATGGCACACTTGGAGTGCTGACCGAAGTTTCATTCAAAGTGCTCCCCATTGCTGAGCGCCAGCTCACGCTTTCGATTGCAAGGCAATCTGCGGCTGAGGCAGTTGCAAGTATCTCGAAAGCAATGAGTTCACCATTTGAGGTGACGGGTGCGGCGCATGTGGGCGACACCACTCATCTGCGTATCGAAGGCACCGAAGCTTCGACGACATATCGAAGCGAGCGCCTTGCTTCGCTGTTAGATGGCGAATTGCAGATAAACGAAGATCAAGTCGCACAGACAGAGCTCTGGCAAGACATAAAAAACGTCAACCAACTTGCGTCCCATTCAAACGTTTGGCGCGTGTCGATGACACCAAGCAAGGCACCGGACTTCATTGAAATGGTCAAGCGCGAACATGAAACTGAAATCCTGATGGACTGGGCGGGCGGCCTCTTGTGGATTGGCTCCCAAGGCGAGCCCAAAGCGCTACATGAAAAGCTCCAGAAAGAAATCTATAGCTATGGCGGCGGCCATGTGACCCTCGTAAAGGCCAGCCCCGAAAGTCGTTCAGCTCTTTCCGTCTTTCAGCCTGAACCTCGTGCCATCGGGGCACTTACGAACGGCCTACGCGCTCGTTTCGACCCTAAGGGCATTCTCAACCCCGGACTTATGAGCTGACACATGCAGACATTCTTTACGCCAAACCAGCTTCAAGACCCCGGCATCGAACGCGCAAACCAGATCTTGCGTGCTTGTGTTCACTGCGGCTTTTGCACCGCGACATGTCCCACCTATCAAGTTCTGGGAGACGAACTCGATAGTCCACGGGGGCGCATCTATCTCATAAAGGATATGCTCGAGAACGAGCGAGTTCCCGACGAGCAAATGGTCAAACATATCGACCGCTGCCTGTCGTGCCTTGCTTGTATGACGACATGTCCTTCGGGTGTGCACTACATGCACCTGATCGACCATGCTCGTTCCTATATTGAGAAGAACTATGACCGCCCTTGGTCCGATCGTGCACTTCGCTGGATGTTGGCGCAAATTCTTCCTTACCCGCCGCGGTTCCGCCTTGCTTTGCTGGCCGCAAAGATAGGTCGCCCGTTCCGCAAACTGATCCCAGACGCGCGTCTTCGTGCGATGCTCGAAATGGCACCGAAGCAGATTCCACCGGTCAGCTGCAATGACGACCCACAGTCCTTTGCAGCGATCGGAACCAAGAGGAAGCGCGTTGCGCTTATGACTGGTTGTGCCCAAAAGGCGCTTAACACTGATATCAATGATGCCACCATTCGCCTTTTGACTCGGCTTGGCTGCGAAGTTGTAGTGGCAGACGGCGCGGGCTGTTGCGGCGCCCTTACCCATCACATGGGCAAAGAAAACGAGAGCCACAAGGCAGCTGCCGCGAACATCCGAGCGTGGATGCGTGAAGTCGAGAGCGTTGGACTTGATGCCATCGTGATTAACACTTCGGGATGCGGCACAACCATCAAAGACTACGGCCATATGTTTCGAAATGACCCTCTCGCTGAAGATGCCGCTCGCATCTCTGCACTAGCGATGGACGTCACCGAGTTACTGCAAACCCTTGAGATGCCCGACCTGCCGAAAAGAAGTGAGCGCGTGGCCTATCATGCGGCTTGTTCGCTTCAACATGGACAGAAAGTCAAAGCCGCACCGAAATCCCTTCTTCAAAAGGCAGGCTTCACAGTTCTTGAACCGGCAGATTCACATCTGTGTTGTGGCTCCGCTGGGACATATAACCTGTTGCAGCCTGAAATCTCGGGTCAACTTAAGTCTCGCAAAGTGCGTACGCTTGAGGCTCTTGAACCCGATATCATTGCCGCAGGCAATATTGGCTGCATGATGCAGATCGGTTCGGCAACGGGGGTGCCAATTGTCCATACGGTCGAACTCTTGGACTGGGCGACAGGAGGTCCAGAGCCGCGCACCCTTACTCAACAAAGTAAGACACCAGCGGTTCCAAATCTGCGCTAGACGTCATAATCTTGCCCTTAGTTTCGCATATGAATAAGCGAAACGGGGCAGGAAATATGAAAAACACACTCATTGCAGCATTCCTATGGCTTTGCGCATCATTCGCTACGGCAGAAGATGCTTCGCTTCAGTCTATGCAGTCGTTGAATGGCAGTCGGGGTTGGGATGCTGTGGGTCGTCTTGACATTGGGAACCAAGGCTTTTGCACCGCAGCGCTGATCCGCGAGAACCTTGTTTTGACAGCAGCTCACTGCGTTTACGACGACAGCGGCGCGCTACAACCTGCCAGTATTTTTGAATTCAACGCCGGCCTTCGGAACGGTAGGGCCGAGGCCTACCGCTCGGTGCGCCGAATACTTGCCCATCCAGAGTATCACCATAAGGAAACTGCCGACCTTTCCGAAGTGCCCTATGACATTGCACTGCTAGAACTTGCTCAACCCATTCGCACGACACGCATAACGCCATTCGAAATCGCGGCCACACCTCGTGCGGGACAAGAAATTGGCGTGGTCTCCTATGCAGAAGATCGTGCGGAAGCCCCATCTTTACAGGAAATCTGTAGTGTGATCGGCGAACAAAATGGATTTCTGGTGATGAGCTGCGACATCAATTTCGGCTCATCTGGGGCACCGGTCTTCACTATCGAAAACGGGGTGGCACGTATCGTTTCAGTGATATCGGTCATGGCTCATGCGGGCGAACGAAAAGTCTCCCTCGGAACATCCCTTGAGAACGAGCTCATGGGACTCATTTCTTCATTTGATACGCCCAAAATTCAAACCAATCGTTTAGGAAACAGTGGCTCAACTGGGGCAAAATTCATCCGTCCTTGACCCCTTGAAAGCGACAATCCCTCACCCCAACTAGATTATACGGGTCGCCTCATCGGGTCCCGCAAATGCCTGTCCAATCGGAAGGCACAATGTTTGTTGTCGCTCAAAGGAGGATAACCTATGCGCAATTTTGATTTTGCCCCGCTCTATCGCGCCACCGTCGGCTTCGACCAAATCGCAGACCTTATGGACCGTGTTCTCACCAATGACACGACCACCCAGAGCTACCCACCCTATAACATCGAGAAGACCGCAGAAGACTCATGGCGAATTTCCATCGCAGCCGCTGGCTTTGAAGACGAGGACCTATCGGTTGAAGTACGTGAAAAGTCGGTCCTCATTTCAGGAACTCGACCAGAAACAAAAGAAGCGAGAACCTATCTTCATCGCGGAATAGCGCAGCGTGCTTTTGAGCGCCGTTTCCACCTCGCAGACCATGTTCGGGTCACAGGAGCTGTGCACGAAAATGGCATGCTCCATGTTGATCTTGCACGCGAAGTTCCCGAAGCGCTCAAACCGCGCCTTATCCAAATCACCTCGACGCAAAAAGCATCTGCGATAGAGAACAACAGCGTAAACTGAACCTCTTGAATAGGGGGCTTTCCGCCCCCTCTTTGCCTATTGGGCAAATTCACCCCCGAGGATATTTGGGGCACAAAGGTAAGAAACCGTTTCTTAACGAGTAAGCCTATAAATGATCATACGGTACAGGCGGGGACGCCGATGACCGTGCACGAAGGCGAGAGCCAGCCCGGTGGAGTGAGTGCCACCGGGCTTTTTCCTTTGTGCTCCAAATATCCCGGGGACGTCTGCAGGATGCAGACGGGGGCGGAGCCCCTAATGAATCTAATGTGCTTCAGCCCAATTCGCGCCAACACCAGCCTCGACATCCAAGCTCACATCAAGTCTTACGGCGGGATCAGAGGCATTTTCCATCACTTGCTTCGCGACCGCGATCAGCTCGTTCTGTGCGCCCTCCTCGACCTCAAACAGAAGTTCATCGTGCACCTGCAAAAGCATTTTAGCAGGAAGATCTTCGATTGCGGTTTCCATTCGGATCATGGCGCGGCGAATAATATCTGCCGCAGTCCCCTGGATCGGCGCGTTTATGGCAGCGCGTCGAGCAAATCCTGCCGTCGGACCTTTGGCGTTGATTTCAGGTGTATTGATTTTCCGCCCAAAAAGCGTCTCAACATAGTCATGTTTTTTGGCAAATTCGATGGTGTCGTCCATATAGGCCCGAATGCCCGGGAAGCGTTCAAAATAGCGATCAATAAAGCCTTGAGCCTCAGCACGTGGAATACGCAAATTTCGGGCGAGGCCAAACCCCGAAATGCCATAAATGACCCCAAAGTTAATCGCTTTTGCTTGCCGACGAATATCCGATGTCATCTGATCGAGCGGCACGTCGAACATTTCGGAGGCGGTCATCGCATGAATATCATGCCCGTCTCGGAATGCCTGCTTAAGGGCATCAATCCCCGCAACATGTGCCAGAATACGAAGTTCGATTTGGCTATAATCTAGGCTAACAAGCACCTTGCCTTTTTCGGCAACGAAGGCCTCTCGGATCCGGCGCCCATCTTCTGTGCGCACAGGGATGTTCTGAAGGTTCGGATCCGTCGAAGCCAGTCTGCCCGTGTTCGCACCTGCAATCGAGTAGCTTGTGTGGACGCGGCCAGTATCGGCATTTATGTGATCCTGAAGCGCATCTGTGTAGGTTGATTTTAGCTTGGACAGCTGGCGCCAATCGAGAACCAAGCCCGGCAATTTATGCTCGGTCGCGAGGTCTTCGAGGATATCAGCTCCCGTTGCATAAGCACCGGTTTTGCCCTTCTTACCCCCCGGCAACTCCATTTCATCGAATAGTATTTCACCAAGCTGCTTTGGCGAGCCCACATTGAATGGACGGCCAGCGAGTTCTTGGATTTCGGCCTCGAGCGCCGCCATTTTTTGGGCAAAGGCATTGGACATGCGCGAAAGCGTATCGCGATCGACTTTGATCCCCGCCATCTCCATTCGCGAGAGAACGGGGATCAATGGACGTTCCAATGTTTCATAGACGGTCGTCACCTTGGCCTGATGCAGGCGCGGCTTGAACTTTTGCCAGAGACGGAGTGTGACATCTGCATCCTCGGCAGCGTATTTAACGGCTTCTTCAACGGATACTTTGTCAAATGTGATCGCTGATTTACCTGAACCAAGCAGAGACTTAATCTCGATCGGTGCATGACCAAGATAACGCTCTGAAAGCTGATCCATGCCATGGTTATGAAGACCTGCATACATGGCATAAGACATGAGCATCGTGTCATCGACAGGCCCGACTTCGATCCCATAGCGGGCGAAAATCTTGGCATCATACTTCATGTTTTGCCCGATTTTGAGAATGCTAGCGTCCTCGAGGATAGGCTTGAGCAGGGCCAGCGCTTCATTCATATTCATCTGGCCGTCGGCCATTGCATCGGTCGCAAAAAGGTCGTCGCCCGCATCGGCGCGATGCGCCAGCGGAATATAGCAGGCTTCACCCGCTTCGACACAGAGCGAAATTCCAACGAGGTCAGCGACCATCTCGTCAAGGCCTGTCGTTTCGGTATCCACGGCGACATACCCGCGCTCACGGATCGTGTGGATCCATGTTTCGAGAGCAGCGCGGTCCTTGATCCATTCATACTTGCTGTGATCGAAGGGAAGGTCTTCAGTCGGCTCTGCATCCGCCGCTATCGCAGGCTCCACTTCTTTGATCACCGGCGCTTCTACACCAAGGTGGTCAGAGACCCGTTTTACGATCGTACGAAATTCCATTTCAGTCAGGAACGCTAGAAGATCCTCCGCCACAGGATCGCGCAGTTCAAGATCGTCGAGCGTGAAGTCCAGCTCCATATTACAATCGAGCGAGACGAGTTTTTTCGAAAGCCGTATTTGGTCAACATTTTCGATCAGGGACTCTCGGCGCTTGGGCTGTTTAATCTCACCTGCTCGTTCGAGAAGAGTTTCTAAATCACCGTATTCGTTGATCAAGAGGGCGGCAGTTTTGATGCCGATTCCAGGTGCCCCAGGCACGTTATCAACCGAGTCGCCGGCAAGGGACTGGACATCAACGACACGCTCGGGCCCCACACCGAACTTTTCTATCACGCCTTCACGGTCGATACGGCGGTTCTTCATCGGATCGAGCATTTCGACGCCGTCGCCCACAAGCTGCATCAGGTCCTTGTCCGAAGACACGATGGTCACTCGGCCACCCGCCTCGCGCGCACGACAGGACAGGGTCGCGATAATGTCGTCAGCCTCGAACCCTTCTTGCTCTTTGCATGCGATGTTAAATGCAATCGTGGCGCGACGCGTCAGCGGCATCTGAGGGCGGAGATCCTCTGGCATTGCCTCGCGGTTGGCTTTGTAGAGATCATAAAGATCGTTTCGGAAAGTGTGACTGCCCTTATCAAAGATCACCGCGACATGGGTTGCTGCATCAGGGCCAGAGTTCCCTTCGATATATCGCTGAAGCATGTTCACAAAGCCGCTTACCGCACCAACGGGGAGACCATCTGACTTGCGTGTCAGCGGCGGCAAGGCGTGATAGGCGCGAAAGATAAAAGCCGAGCCGTCGATCAGGTGCAGGTGGCAGCCTTTTCCGAATTTCGTCATATCAATCCCTCCGCGCATTCATGTTTGAAGAGGTTTTGACATGTTCAGGCGTCTGCCGCCAGCATGTTTGCCGCAACAGGGCAAACGAAAAGCGGCCCGAACAGAGCCGGACCGCTTTCAGAACTAAACAGACCATAGGGCCTAACTTATTTCGCGTCTGCAAAGCTCTTGTGGACATAGTGCGCATCGCAATAGGGGCACTCGACCTTGCCACTTTCGTGCGGGAGTGAAAGATAGACACGCGGATGGCCCAGCGCACCTTCACCACCATCGCAAGCGACGCGCCACTGATCTACAATCTTGGTCTCGGGTGCAGGAATGCTCATTGCTTTGCCTTCGTCTGTTGCCGCGGGGGCTTTCCCGCCTTAAATCGGTTGGCATAATAGAACACAACGCGCCACGAGCAAGACGGGAAACAACGCTTTGACCGAGAACGCCATCGAAATCAGCGGACTTCGCAAGACCTACAAAGCATCCGGTCGCAGTCCGGGCAAAGAAGCACTTAAGGGAATTGACCTCAATATCCCGCGTGGATCGATTTTCGGACTGCTCGGCCCGAACGGTGCAGGCAAATCAACGCTTATCAATATTCTCGCTGGTCTCGTTATTAAGACTGAAGGATCAGTCAAGATTTGGGGCTTTGATCAGGACAAAAATCCACGCCAATCGCGTGCATCTATCGGGATCATGCCGCAGGAGCCAAACCTTGACCCGTTCTTCACTCCGGGTGGGAGCTTGGAGGTTCAGGCTGGTCTTTATGGCGTTCCCAAGGCTCAGCGCAAGACTGATGAAATCCTCGAACTAATTGGCCTTACCGACAAAAAGGACGCCTATGCGCGTTCGCTTTCAGGTGGGATGCGCCGTCGTCTCCTTTTGGGCAAAGCATTGGTTCACGATCCTCATATCCTTGTTCTTGATGAACCGACCGCCGGTGTGGACATCGAGCTTCGCAACATGCTGTGGAACAACGTGCGCCGCCTCAACGAAGAGCGGGGGATGACAATCATTCTTACCACGCACTACCTAGAAGAAGCCGAAGCGATGTGTGACGAGATTGCGATCATCAACCATGGTGAATTGATCACAAGAGACACCACTGCGAACCTTCTTGGTCGGATCGATAAAAAGACAATGATCGTTGTGCCTGACAACGATTCCGAACTCCCAAGCCTACCGCCCGAGATTATGGGTCAGAAGCGTGCGGATGGGTCTTTTGCTTTTACTTACAAGCAAAAAGAAACCCGCGCTGAAACGATTCTGTCGGCGCTTCGCGACGCGGGGATCTCGATCAAAGACGTAAAAACAACAGAAGCTGACCTCGAAGACGTGTTCCTCGAGCTTACCTCTTCGCGTTAATTCTTGTGCGTCGGAACCGAGCGTGATGGGGCCACATAGGGTCGCGTCACGTCTTTGACAATGACTTCAAGCGCTTCAACAGCGATCCGGATTTGCCCATCACCTGCAAAGGTAAGCAGAACATGACCTGTCCCGTCTTCGCCCGCATCAAAGGCAACGGAGAGCAGCGAAAGAACCATATCAGCGTCAGCCTTGGTCACACCTAGGGATTGAACGGCGAGTACGTCCTCAATGACAAGAACGGATTGCACACGCTCAACGGGGCGTCGGCGTTTTTCAGCAGCCCCAACGTCCTCCCAGCGGAAACGGTTCAAGAGGATCGCAAAGCGGCGCTCCTTCTGTTTCCAAACCATTTCTTTGGCCGGAAAAACAGAGTCCTGAATAAGTGCGGACAACACAGTGAGGTCATCCGCATCCATGGCCTTTAGGCGTAAGGGTTTTTCACCACCGTCTTCGAAACGTGCGTCTTCTGTCACTCGCCCTTAACCCTTTCAATCTTGGCACCTACCGCACCAAGTTTTTCTTCGACGCGCTCATAACCACGGTCGAGGTGATAAACGCGGTTCACAAGCGTTTCACCCTCGGCGGCCAGACCCGCCAGAATCAAGGACACCGACGCACGCAAATCAGTCGCCATCACAGGCGCACCTTTGAGTTTTTCAACACCGGTGACAGTGGCAGTCCCGCCATGAACTTCAATCTTTGCACCCATGCGCATCAATTCAGGCGCGTGCATAAAGCGGTTTTCGAAGATCTTTTCCTCAAGAACACTAGTGCCTTCTGCAAAGCAAAGCATCGCCATCATCTGGGCCTGAAGATCGGTCGGGAAACCAGGGAAGACCTCGGTCACGACATCAACAGCTTTGGGACGATCGCCACCCAGCTTCACCTTGAGGCCGCGCTGGGTTTCTTCAACCGAAACACCTGCTGCGTCGAGTTTTTCAACAAAGGACTTCACAAGTTCGAGTTTGCCACCAATGCATTCTATCTCACCACCCGCGATAACCGGCGCAAGCATATAGGTTCCAAGCTCAATACGGTCGGTTACAACACGGTGGGTCGCGCCGTGCAGGCGGTCCACACCTTGAATTTCGATTCGACTGGTGCCTTCACCTTCAATTTGTGCGCCCATCGCCTTGAGGCAACGAGCGAGATCGACGATTTCAGGTTCGCGCGCTGCGTTTTCAATAACCGTCGTACCCTTTGCCAGGGTCGCAGCCATCAAGACGTTTTCCGTCGCGCCAACCGAGGCGAATCTTAGCGGAACCTTGTTCCCCTTTAGTCCGCCGTTGGTCTTGGCGTGAAGATAACCGTCTTTAAGCTCAATCTCTGCGCCCATCGCTTCGAGCGCAGTAATGTGAATATCCATCGGACGTGCGCCAATTGCGCAACCACCCGGAAGCGAAACAGTTGCGTGTCCTTCACGCGCCAAAAGAGGACCGAGCACGAGATTCGAAGCCCGCATCTTGCGAACAATTTCATAATCCGCATGCGTGCTATTGAGGCCATGGGACGAGAGCACGATCGTTTTCCCGTCTTGCATCGACAACACTTCGGTGCCGAGCGATTTCAAAAGAGCGCTCATCGTTTTGATATCAGATAGGCGAGGCGAATTCGTAAGTGTCAAAGGCTCATCACTCAAAAGAGTAACAGGCATCAGAGTGAGTGCTGCGTTCTTTGCACCGGCGATTTCAATTTCGCCGCTGAGGGCCGAACCGCCCTTTACCAGAATGGAATCCATGCTCTTTTACCTACTCTTTTTGGTCTTCTTGCGCGGCTCTCGCTTTTGCCTGGGCCTTGCGCTTTGCCATATTTGCCTTGAGCGCAGCCTTTAGACGGGCTTCACGCTCCGCCTCGGATTTCGACTGCGTTTTCTGATTTGCTTTTTGATCCATGAACACGTTGTTAGCCTCAGATGAAAAAAGCGTCCAGAGAGGGCTTGCACACAGTTCCGATTACGGCTAATTCCCCGCCACCGACGCTGCAGTAGCTCAGTGGTAGAGCACTCCCTTGGTAAGGGAGAGGTCGGGAGTTCAATCCTCCCCTGCAGCACCATCCCCCAAAATAGAAAATCATGTTTGGCGCACTTGGATAGTTATGCCGCTAACAGTGATTTGGGCCGCGGCTTACCGCTAAAACCATCCGAATTCAGGACGTTGGGACTCTTGCGCCACAAGTTGGCCAAGACAAAGGAAAACTGTCCATGAATCTCCCGCTCTACATCAAGCTACCCATCATTTTTTCTTTGATGGTCGCAATAGCGGCGGGAACCGTTGGCCTGATGAGCTATCTTACGGTGAATGATAGCTTGATGCTCAAAGCGCGTGATGAGCTCGCTACGGAAGGTTTACGCTCGTCGATACGAATCAAAGACAGCCTCGAAGTCGATTATCGCCAGGCAGTGACGCTTGCGTATGATTCGCAATTTCAAACCTTCTTCCAAGAATTCAATCGTGCCTTCGAGGCCGCAAAAGCGAGCGGCGTCCAGCCAAGTGATTTTGCAGACAGCTCTGAGTTCACGGCGTTGAAAAACCAAAAATTTGGATACGTATCTGGCATCAAACGACAGCTCACCTTCTCTTCATACTACTTAGTGAACCCAGAAGGATTCGTTGTTTTCGCAGAAGACCCGTCTTCTGCAGTGAAGAACAATATTGGTGCGAACCTTCTCGAAGGAGAATTTGCAAACACCGATGTCGCCAAGACAGTTCAAGCCGTTTTGCCTATGCAATCAAGCGACTCGGCAAGCTCGTCGGAAACGCCGTATATCATGTCCGATCTGACACCAGATCCAATCAAGACGCTCTTTGCCCTCCCATTGAAGAATTCAGAAGGTCAAAGCATAGGTGCAGTCCTGTTTACAAAGAACGGCAATGGTGCGAGCCGCGCCATGATCAAAGATTTGGACGGTGCAAATTCTGATCGCTTCCTACTCAGCGCAAAGGGTGAATTGCTGCTCGCAACCATGCCACGTGCCCAGGCAGAAAAGGTCATCTCAGCCCTTGGGACACAAACGGATGAAGCGCTAACCCATGTGCTTGAAAACGGTGAAGAAGTAACGGGCGCAGTCACCAGTTTTTCGGTTGAGAACGAAGATTACTCTCTCATTACCATCACCAATACCAGGGCAATTCATGGTGAGACAAACCGCCTTGTTTTAATTTTGCTGGCGCAAGCAATTGCAATTACGGCTGTCTTTAGTCTCTTTGGAGTCATTGTATCTCGCCGCAACTTGGCTCCGATCCGGCACATGCGCGGACATTTCCATAAGATCGCAGACACGCTCGATCTAAGCTATCGCGTTAATTCCAAAAAACGTGACGAAGTCGGCAGCGCAGTTCGTGCGCTTGATCGAATAATGACAGTTTTCGACAATGCGCTTAGCCGTATCAGTGAAGAGTCAAGGAACGTCGACACCGTAATCTCGAACCTAAGTGAAAGCACTCAAAGTCTTGCCTACAATGCGGAAATTCAAAGCTCTGCCATCGAGGAACTCTCAAGCTCTGTCGAACAAACCTCAAGCCAAGTTAGAAGCAACGCGCAATCCTCTCAGAGCGCATACGACAGTGCGGCGCGCATGAACAAAGCGGTTATCAACGGCAAATCGCGCGTGGCGGAGATGGTCGAGGCCATGAACGATATCCGTGTATCGTCGAATGAAATTTCCCGCATAATCAAGGTGATTGACGACATTGCGTTCCAAACGAATTTGCTCGCTTTGAATGCTGCGGTTGAAGCGGCTCGTGCTGGAAGCCAAGGCCGTGGTTTCGCAGTCGTGGCTTCTGAGGTTCGCAACCTCGCTGGGCGCTCAACTAAGGCGGCGCAGGAAACTCAGCAGCTTATCGAGCAATCTGCAAGTCGTGTGTCCGTTGGGGTTGAAATATCAGAGGCGACCAAGGCTTCGTTTGAGAACATAGCAAGCGACATCGACTATGTGTCTTCTCTCATGGCAGACATTTCGCGCGCAAGTGAGGAGCAAGCAAGCGGCGTCGAGAGCGTGAACCTCGCGATCAACGAAATTGCGCGCTACGCCTCCAACTCGACCACTGAAGCAGAAAAAATTGCATTGACGTCAGAAAAGCTGATCCGTGCAAACGCAGAATTGCGTAACGAAATTGGCCGTTTCGCAACCACGGCAGAAGGCGCCCAACTCACTCAAAGCGAGACAAAGATCGAAACGCATCATCAGCATGAGCAAAGCCGAGATTACTTAAAAGGCGCCGCTTAGGGAGTTTGACCTTGGCGAGCAATCCGAAGCTGTTACTCTGACGCCAACGAAGACGCCCCAGACTATGTTGGATCTATGCTGAGCATCCCCCAGAAGCCTTTGAAGCTTCGGAAAAATGGCAAGACAGAAGTGCGGACGCAGTTCGCATCTCTGTGCTACCGCATTACGAACGACAAAGTTCAGGTCTGCTTGATTACGAGTCGAATGACTGGCCGTTGGATTCTCCCCAAAGGCTGGCCCATGAACAAGAAAACACCAGCAGAAGCAGCCGCGATTGAGGCATGGGAAGAGGCCGGTCTAAGCGGACACGTTCATAATCAATGCATCGGTGTGTATTCCTATGTAAAACCGCTTTCAAAAAACCAAGTTCCGGTCATCGCGATGGTGTATCCAGTTCACGTGCAAGCGATCCACACGACTTGGCCCGAGCAAACTGAGCGAAAGCGAAAATGGTTCAGTTTAAAAAAAGCCGCGAGCAAAGTCGCGGAACCCGAGCTTCGAGAACTGATCCTAAATTTTGACCCTAGACATTTGTTGCGTTAGGTTCTTCCAAGCCTTGTCGCAGCCGCGATATGAAGGCGGCAAACCTAAGATCGGTCCCATTCCTGATGATCCGTTTTTCTCTAAAGTGTGACAACGGGCACACCTTTGATAGTTGGTTCAAGTCCGGCGAGGCCTTTGAAAAATTAAAGGCTTCGAAGTTGGTTTCGTGCTCGGTCTGCGGCTCGGACGTAGTCACCAAGACTCTTATGGCGCCATCTGTTTCCACCGATAAAGAACGCCCTCTAAGTGCGCCGCATACCCCTGCAGAGCAAGCTCTTGCCGAACTTCGCAAAGAGGTTGAGAGCAAGAGCGAATATGTAGGATCAGGATTCGCAAAAGAAGCGCGCGCGATGCATGATGGCGCAGCGCCTATGCGCTCGATCTATGGCGAAGCTAAGGCCGAAGAGGCAAAAGCCTTGATCGAGGACGGCGTACCGGTCGTTCCCCTGCCGTTTGGCCCCAAAAAGACACAAAACTGATACATAAAAGGACGCTGCGACCCTTTTGACTGCAATGCACAATTGCCCTCACCTCCAATGCCCATTATGAGGACGGCGATATTTTGCAAGGGACAGCCATGCCAACGCTCGTCATGAAATTCGGGGGGACTTCGGTCGCGAACCTCGACCGGATCCAGCGCGCTGCCAAGCGCGTCGCGCTTGAAGTTGCCAACGGTTACAACGTGATCGTTATTGTCTCGGCTATGTCGGGCAAGACTAACGAACTCGTCGGCTGGGTAAATGAGACATCACCACTCTATGATGCACGCGAGTATGACGCCGTTGTGTCCTCGGGCGAAAACGTCACTGCGGGTCTGATGGCGCTGCGACTTCAGGAAATGGATATCCCTGCACGTAGCTGGCAGGGTTGGCAGGTTCCGCTTGTTACGAACGGCGCGCACGGTGCTGCTCGTATCGAGGAAATCCTTCCTGAAAACATCAACAAGAAGTTCGACGAAGGCATGAAAGTTGCCGTGGTCGCTGGTTTCCAAGGTATCTCACCTGAGGGACGCATCACCACTCTGGGCCGCGGTGGATCTGACACCACGGCTGTTGCCTTTGCTGCCGCCTTTGAGGCAGAGCGCTGTGACATCTACACTGACGTTGACGGGGTCTACACAACTGATCCGCGCATTACGTCCAAAGCTCGTAAGCTCGAGAAAATCTCGTTTGAAGAAATGCTGGAACTGGCCTCGCTTGGTGCGAAGGTTCTGCAAACCCGTTCGGTCGAACTCGCAATGCGCTATAACGTAAAACTGCGCGTGCTTAGCTCGTTCGAGGAACCGTCAGATGACGCAGGCACGCTGGTCTGCGCAGAGGAGCAAATCATGGAATCCAAAGCTGTTGCCGGTGTCGCCTATTCCCGCGAAGAGGCCAAACTGACTCTCGTCACCATCGAAGACAAGCCCGGCATCGCGGCTTCGATCTTTGGCCCGCTCGCAGAAGCCGGCGTAAACGTTGACATGATCGTTCAGAACATTTCGGAACAGAACTATCAGGGTCACGCTGGCGGCGTCACCGACATGACCTTCTCCTGTCCGATCGATCAACTCAAGCGCGCCGAGAAAGCGTTGAACGAAGCCAAGGAAAAAGGCCTCATCAAGTTCGATCGCATGGAAGCAGACACCGAGGTCGCCAAAGTCTCCGTCGTTGGCATCGGAATGCGCAGCCACGCAGGCGTTGCAGCAAAGATGTTCGAGGTCCTTTCAAAGGAAGGTATCAACATTAAAGTTATCGCGACCTCCGAGATCAAAATCTCGGTCCTGATCGATCGCAAGTACATGGAGCTTGCAGTACAGGCGCTCCACGACGCTTTCGAGCTCGACAAAGCTTAAAATTATATGTTCGCAGAAATACTAAAGCCGCCCTTGGGCGGCTTTTTTCATTTCTTTAGATTGCCCAAATGGGTGTCATGAAATCCCGTTGGCATTTTCAAACCATAGCCCAGCATCCTATCGAATCCCGCATGGCCAGCGATCAAAACCCCAATCGCGAAAACTTTGGCAGAGTCTCCAGATGCACCAAGAAAGGTTATCGCGAGACCTAGGCCGTAATTGTGTACAAGATTGTAGGCGAAGGCTCCTGCCCTATTGCCAATCAAATATCCGAAAAAGCTCAGATCAGGCGCAAAGAAGATCAATACCAAGGCCCACCAAGGAAAAGGCGGACCTTGATACATAAACATGACCCCTAGGCTGACCACGAAAACCAGTGCGCCTTCCATACGTTGCCAAAATATCGCTGATCGCTCCAATTGCAAATCTCCCCACGAACAAAACTATAATGAGAAGTGTTGCATAGATTTATGGCAGTTTCATATGCCCTCACCCGCAATATGCGAGAATCTTTCCCCTGCGCTTTTTGTCCACTCCCTTTCTTGCCCAAGGTCGCCTATAGATAGAACCAACGACTTCGGAAGGATCGATGGGACAGAAATTCGAAACCGACAGCCGCAAGCTGCTGGGCCGTTTGCGCGACACGATGGCAGAAGACGCCGCCGGACAGGCTCGTCTTGATAAGATCGTGCAGCTCATTGCATCCTCAATGCAAACCGAAGTTTGTTCGATCTACCTCTTTCGTGACGAAGAAACGCTTGAACTATGCGCCACCGAAGGCCTTCAGGCGGAAGCTGTCCACAAGACAAGAATGCGTCTTGGTGAGGGTCTCGTCGGACGCACGGCGCGAACACGACAGGTTGTAAACACGGCTGACGCCCCTGCGGAAAAAGGCTTCCGTTATATGCCCGAGACCGGCGAAGAACGGTATTCTTCTTTCTGCGGGGTCCCAGTTCAGCGACTTGGGAATGTCCTAGGTGTACTTGTTGTTCAGTCAAAAGCCTCGCGCCAGTTCACTGCCGATGAAGTCTATGCTCTTGAAGTTGTGGCAATGGTTCTCGCTGAGATGACCGAGCTTGGTGCTTTTATCGGTGAAGGAGCGGCGCTATCTGCACGTCACCAACAAGCAATCATGTTCCGCGGCACCACGGGACAAGAAGGCGCTTCTGAAGGCAACATATACCTACATGAGCCGCGCGTCGTCGTTACCAATCCAGTTGCCGACGACCCGGAGGCAGAACTTGTTCGCCTCCGCGACGCAGTCGATACGCTGCGCAATCAAATTGACCAAATGCTCGACCAGACCGCGACGGTGAACACCGATCAGGTTCAGGTACTCGAGGCCTATCGTCTCTTTGCGAACTCCAAGAGCTGGATGCGCCGCATGGAAGACGACGTCGCCAACGGTCTCTCGGCAGAAGCCGCCGTTGAAAAAGAGCAATCGCTCGCGCGTTCTCGACTACAAGGGTCGGGGGATGCCTATCTTCGCGAGCGTCTGCACGATCTAGACGACCTTTCTAACCGACTTTTGCGCATTCTGACGGGCCAGGGTTCGGATACGGGTGCAGAGATGCCCGAAAACCCGATCCTAGTGGCTCGAAATATCGGCCCCGGTGAACTTCTCGAATATGGTAAAGGGCTCAAAGGGATCATCCTTGAAGAGGGCTCCGTAGGTTCGCACGCTGCAATTGTTGCTCGCGCTTGGGCCATTCCACTCGTGATACACGCCCGCAACATCACGACCGAAGCGCTCAACGGCGATGCCGTCATCGTTGATGGTGATCAAGGTATCGTACACTTGCGTCCGGACGATGCAGTAAAAGCCGCCTTTCGTGATAAAATCGCGATGCAAGCTCGCGCTCAAGAACGCTATGCTTCGATCCGCGATTTGCCTGCTCAGGCAAAATGCGGGACAGTTATCTCGCTCAACATGAATGCTGGCCTTATGGCTGACCTTCCTTCGCTTCCGTCATCCGGGGCCGAAGGCGTTGGGCTTTTCCGCACAGAGCTTCAATTCCTGATCCGCAACCAGATGCCGAAACGCGGGGAGCTTTCCGCGCTTTATAGCCGCGTTATGGACGCAGCAGGCGGATTGCCGGTGGCGTTTAGAACGCTGGACATCGGATCGGATAAAGTTCTGCCCTATATGAAGCCTCAGGACGAACCCAACCCAGCCATGGGTTGGCGCGCGATCCGAGTGGGTCTTGATATGCCAGGTGTGCTTAGCATGCAGCTTCAGGCACTACTACGCGGTGCAAATGGTCGGCCTCTCAAAGTGATGTTCCCTTTCATCACGCAGCTTTCAGAATTCCGAGAAGCTCGCGCAACTTTGGACAAAATTGTCGAACGTGAACGTAAGCTTGGACACACCCTACCGTCGGTCCTTGAAGTGGGTGCAATGCTCGAAACACCTAGCCTCGGCTTTGCACCAGACGCATTCTTTGATGAAGTCGATTTCATCTCGGTTGGCGGCAACGATCTCAAGCAATTCTTCTTTGCAGCAGACCGAGAAAACGAACGCGTCCGCCGTCGTTACGATACACTAGATAGTAGCTTTATCGGTTTCCTTGAAATGGTCGCAAAGCGTTGTATCGCTTCAGGCAAAAAGCTCTCTTTCTGCGGTGAAGATGCGGGACGCCCTATCGAAGCGATCACATTTGCTGCGATCGGTTTTCCTGCGCTCTCAATGCGTCCAGCGTCAATAGGTCCTGTAAAACACCTGCTGCGCCGTGTGGACCTAACTGAAGTGAAAGCTGTGATTGACGAAGCTCGCGCAAATGGTGAACTCTCGGTTCGCAACGCTGTTACAAACTATCTCGCCAACCAATAATTAAACCATCACGGGCGATTTTAGCCGCATCAGCTCTTCGTGAAAGGCATCTGCAACCTGATCGGGGTCGTGTGTCCTTGAAGCTGCACGTAGTCCAAAATGTACATGTGCCATCTCGGTGTAATATCCGATGAAGGCGTAGTTCGTGCCCGCCCCAGCTGCGGCACCGAGAAGTGGGACAGCTTGCGAGGCTAACTTTTGAGAAAGCACTGTCGCGAATCTTGGGGCGACCTTTGCAATCAGCCCGTGGACTGCAGCACCAGACAACCCGATCCGCGCACCAATAAAGGTCGTATCAATTCCATCGTCGTGATCGAGTGGGCCACCCGCTCCAAAGACGCGCAAGCATTCAATTCGCGTCTCTTCACTAAGCGGATCTTCACCATAACTTTGAGCGACATTTTGGATAGATCGAAAGATAACTGTCGTGGCGATTGGCAATTCGGCCAGCGCCGTTGGAAGTCCACCCGCGCCACCAAGTGCGCCCGTAAGCGTTCCGAG
The DNA here is from genome assembly GCA_038133925.1 of Marivivens sp. Lineage (GTDB taxonomy): Bacteria > Pseudomonadota > Alphaproteobacteria > Rhodobacterales > Rhodobacteraceae > Marivivens. Next base: position 40,872 of record JAYPUF010000008.1, read on the forward strand.
CAGTCGGTTCATCCGGTCCGTTGCGACGATATTTTGCAGGGGGCCTTGGCGGCTCTTGGAAGCGACGGAATAGCTCTTTTCGAGAGCAACCTTGGCCGCTTTTTCGATTTGCCCCCGAACAGGAGCAGGCAAAAGCTTCATGCCGTCCTCGACTTGTACGCCAACATAGTTCATCGCCGTCATTAGAACACCGTTTGCACTACGTTGACGACGCGCAAGTGCACGCACGATTTCCTTGGCTTCGTCTGAAAGCGGGTTCTCGGGGTTTACAACTTTCATCCATCTCTCCACGTCTCAACGCGTTAAAGATGGGAACTCTTATC
>JAYPUF010000008.1:41294-43871 GCA_038133925.1 Marivivens sp.
ACAACTTTCATCCATCTCTCCACGTCTCAACGCGTTAAAGATGGGAACTCTTATCTGGATTACAATCGATTGCGCGTTCGACGTCACCTTTCACGTGGTCCCAGGCCCCATCAACAAGCTCATAACCAAGAACACGATCAGGGTTTGTCGGCGGTGGCATGATCACACCTTCAAGTTTCTCGAATCCAAAACGCTTGTAATAAGGATAATCGCCGACAAGCATCACACGTTCCCAGCCTATGTCAGCTGCACGGTTCAACGCGGCATGCATCAAGATACCGCCCAACCCCTCGCCTTGGCGCGTTGGGTGCACGGCAACTGGCCCTAAGAGAATCGCGAGATGTCCGTTGATACAAACTGGCCAGTTTCGGATGACACCACCAATTATGCCCTGACCGTCGCGGCCAACAAAGCAAAGTTCAGGTATCGGATCGACACCGTCGCGAAGCCTATATGAAGAAAGAGCAGTTCGACCCGGCGCAAAGCACAGGTCATAGAGGGCTTCGACCTCCCACCAATCTTCTGGTTTCTCCACGGCGAGTTCGAACATACGCCAGTTTTTCTCCCATTCGCTCTAGAAGCTGAGTTAGCATGGCGATAGCTGTGTCGCAAACGAGAGACGAGGACAACCAATGTTTTACCGCCCAGAGGATGGACATGGCCTACCTCACAATCCCTTCAACGCTATTATTTCGCCTCGTCCTATCGCATGGGTATCCACGAGAAGCTCAGACGGCGTCGACAACATCGCTCCTTATTCGTTTTTCAACGCTGTAGCCTATGTTCCACCGCAGCTGATGTTTTCATCCCAAGGAGTAAAAGCGGGGCTTGCCGATCGCAAAGATACACTAGCTAACATCCGCGAGACGGGTGTCTTTTGTGTAAATATCGTCGAATTCGCGATGCGGGATGCGATGAACCATTCGTCCGAATCTTTTGCCGCTGATGTCGATGAATTTGAGATCGCCAAAATAGCAAAAGTCGAGTGTGCAACGATCAACTGCCCTCGTTCGGCTGACGCGCCTGCATCGCTAGAGTGTAAGTTAACCGAGATTATGCCCCTCGTTGGGGGGAAGAATTTTGTCGTCTTTGGCGAGGTGACAGGCGTTCACATGCGTGACGACTGTGTCATTGATGGTCGATTTGATGTGACCAAATTTCAGCCCCTCGCTCGGCTCGGCTATCAGGATTACGCAGTTGTGAAAGAAGTCTTTAGCCTTACTCGTCCGGACGAGAAGTAAAGCGCCACTCCCCCGCTCCAAGTAGTGGAGAGGCTTTTTCCGATGATGTCGCACTGCGAGACATTCTGATCGGGGTGGCGATACCGGCAATCCCCTCTGGATCAATCACGAGCCCCCGCGCTGCGATCTGTGGGTCTTCCAGCGCTTCTTTTACAGAGTTGATCGGCCCACAAGGCACGCCAACCGACTCTAGCGCCTTGATCAACTCGGCCTTTGTCCAATGCGCCATGGCCTTCGTTAGAATTTCAGTGAGCTCAGTTCTATTCGCGACCCTTGCAGGATTAGACGAATAGCCGTCGGATCGGGCAAGTTCAGATATGCCCAATAGGTCGCAAAGCGCCACAAACTGACGATCATTACCGCAAGCGATAATGACGTGACCATTCTGACACGGTAGCACCTGATAGGGCACAATGTTTGGATGGGCATTCCCAAGTCGGGAAGGGACGACACCGCCTAAAAGGTAATTCATAGCCTGATTGGCGAGAACGCCAACGCCGGTATCGAAGAGTGCAATATCAAGGTGCTGTCCAAGTCCTGATCTTTCGCGTTCAAGGAGTGCGGCCTCGACGGCAATTACGCCATAAAGTCCCGTAAAAATATCAATCCAAGCGACACCAACTTTTTGCGGCTGACCATCTGGTTCGCCCGTGAGATCCATGATCCCGCTCATACCTTGGATCAAGAAATCGTAACCTGGCTGACGAGCCCTCGGTCCAGTCTGACCAAAACCTGTAACGGATGCATAAACGAGCCGTGGGTTCAGCTTTGAAAGGCTTTCATAATCAAGTCCAAACTTCTTTAGCCCGCCGACTTTGAAATTCTCGATTAGAACATCTGCATCAGAAATAAGGGCCTTAAGGCGCGCTAGATCATCCGGTTTCGCAAAATCGCAGGTGACCGAAGTCTTACCGCGATTGGCTGCGTGGAAGTAGGCAGCGACCGTCTCGATGGAACCTTTCCCATCATCGCGCTCAATAAACGGTGGCCCCCACTTTCGTGTGTCGTCGCCCTCTGGCGCTTCAACTTTAATGACCTCGGCACCAAGATCGGCAAGGGTTTGCCCCATCCACGGACCTGCAAGTATCCGAGCAAGTTCAACAACCTTCAAACCTTTGAGCGCCATAGCCATGGCTCAAAAGAACGCCTGAATGCCGGTTTGTGCGCGACCAAGGATCAACGCGTGGACATCATGCGTACCCTCATAGGTGTTCACTGTTTCAAGGTTCTGCGCATGGCGCATTATGTGATAGCCGATCTGAATTCCATTTCCGCCATGCATGTCCCGCGCATGGCGCGCGATGTCGAGCGCCTTGCCGCAATTGTTCCGCTTAAT
>JAYPUF010000009.1:0-43759 GCA_038133925.1 Marivivens sp.
ATGCGAACCGCGCGGTGAACACGATCATGTTTCGCGAAGAGCTAGAGGATATCAAGAACCGCTATCTTGGTCGTTTTACAGTGATCCATGTGCTCGAAACCGAAGCGCAAGACATCGATCTTTTCACAGGGCGCGTTGACGCGCAGAAATGCGAACAACTCTTTGCGTCTTGGGTTAACCTGTCGCAAATCCGCACTGCGTTTATCTGTGGCCCAGAACCCATGATGCTCACCATTGCTGAGAGCCTAAAGGCACATGGACTAAGTGAAGAGCAGATCAAGTTTGAACTCTTTGCTAGCGGCCAACCTGGGCGATTGCCACAGCGCGTTATCGAGGCTGCGGAAAAGGGTGAAGCAACCTATGGGCTTTCTGTCACGATCGACGGCACGACCCGTTCCGTCGAAGCCAACCGTGATACCTCTGTGCTCGAAGCCGCGCTTGGCGCAAACCTCGACGCTCCCTATGCCTGCAAGGGGGGAGTTTGTTCGACCTGCAAGTGCCGTGTGATCGAGGGTGAAGTCGAAATGGTGACCAATCACGCTCTTGAAGATTACGAGGTTGAGAAGGGATTTGTGCTATCCTGCCAATCTTATCCTGTCACCGACAAGGTCGTTGTAACCTATGATGAGCATTAAAGGCGGGGCAGTCCGCCCAGCACCAGTTTGGTGACTTTGGTAGCATAGGCATCGCGGGCGCTTTCATCTGCGTCCGCGTTCCACATGTAGAACCAATTCAGCATTCCAAAGATCGACATAGCGACAGCGTAGCTTTCAGCGACGCCAAAGGGCTCAAGTCGATCGCGCACAAATTTGATGATGTCCTTTTGATAGGTCTTGAGCGGGAGCTGTTTTTCCAAAGGCAGAGACCCCAGTTCATTGATCTGGACCTTGTGCATGTCATCCTCGCCGCGATAGGCGCGCAGGATCGTTTGAACCGTGACCTCAAGTGCCTCTTCAGGGTCATCAGGAAGGGTGAGGGTGCAAACCGTGTCGCGTAGTTTAGAAAGGTACTGATCCAACATTGCAAAGAGCAGGTCCTCTTTGTTTTTGTAATAGTGATAAATGTTGGCTTTTGAGACACCTGCCTGCGCCGCAATACCGGCCATTCCTGCACCCGCGTAACCTTCGGATGCAAAAACCCGAGCCGCCGCCGTCATCAGAAGGCGACGCTTTTTCTCATAATCGTCGGCAACGGGGCGTGCCATTAATCCTTGGTCCGATTGTCCACGACGCGTTTCGCCTTGCCCTCAGAGCGCGGCGCTGTGCCCGGTGTTCCGACAACGCACTCGGCGCTCACTCCGACGATATCTTTGATCCGCTTGGAGAGGGCTTTGGACGAGGTCGCGCGTGCCGCATCGTCTGCGGCATGGGGGAGCGCTTCGCAAATCACGCGCATCGCGTCCATACGTCCAGATGTGTGCAGCTCGATCTGGAAATGCGGGGCAAGCCCGTCGATCTTGAGAAGCTGTTCCTCGATCTGGGTCGGAAAGACGTTCACGCCGCGTAAGATGATCATGTCGTCACTTCGGCCCGTGATCTTTTCCATCCGGCGCATTGAACGCGCCGTGCCGGGAAGAAGACGGGTGAGATCGCGCGTGCGGTAGCGGATCATCGGAAGGCCTTCTTTGGTGAGCGTGGTGAATACCAACTCGCCCATCTCGCCATCAGCACAAACCTCGCCGGTCTCAGGATTGATGATCTCGGGATAGAAGTGGTCTTCCCAGATGTGCAGACCGTCCTTGGTTTCCACGCATTCGTTGGCAACGCCGGGGCCCATAATCTCGGACAGGCCGTAGATATCGACGGCGTGCATATCGAATGCGGCCTCGACTTCGGAGCGCATGGCGTTGGTCCATGGTTCCGCGCCAAAGATACCGACCTGAAGGCTACATTCACGCGGATCGCGACCCTCTTTGCGATATTGTTCAAGGATATTCAGCATGTAGCTGGGAGTGACCATGATGGTTTGCGGCTTGAAATCTTCGATCAGCATGACCTGCCGTTCGGTCATCCCGCCAGAGACGGGGATGACGGTGCAACCAAGGCGTTCCGCCCCGTAATGTGCGCCAAGGCCGCCGGTGAACAGGCCGTAACCATAAGCCACATGTACCTTGTCTCCTGGACGGGTGCCACTGGCACGCATCGACCGCGCTACAAGGTCAGCCCAATTGGAAATATCCTTCGCAGTATATCCGACGACGGTCGGTTTGCCCGTCGTGCCCGAGGAGGCGTGGAGGCGCGTGATCTTGTCCTGCGGCACGGCAAACAGGCCGAAGGGGTAATTGTCACGTAGGTCGGATTTGTAGGTGAACGGGAATTTCGCCAGATCGGCGAGAGACTTTAGATCGTCCGGATGGACGCCCGCATCGTCGAACCGTTTACGGTACATCGGCACGTTGTCATAAGCGTGGCGCAATGACCATTTCAAACGGTCGAGTTGCAGCGACTGGATTTCATCGCGGCTGGCGATTTCAATCGGATCAAGACTTTCGCGTCGGGGTGTCAGGTCGCGCATCTATTCATCCTCCTTGAATAACGTGCCCTCGATCGAGCGAGAGAACCCGCGAAATTCTGCAATCACTTTGCCATCCTGATTGGCGACCGTAACGTCATATATGCCTGAGCGTCCCGCTTTGATTTCTACAGCGGTCGCAGTCAGACGGTCCCCAAGTTTGCCGGGAGACAGAAAGGAAATCAGGTTGTGTTGGGCGACTGTTACCTGATTACGGCTGTTGCAGGCGTAGGCAAAGGCCGTATCCGCAAGCGCAAAGGTCATCCCGCCATGCGTGATCCCATGGCCGTTGCAATGATGTTTTTCGACGGTCATGGACATAACCGAAAAACCTTCTGCGACTTGGTCCAGAGACATCCCCATCCATCTCAGAGTTTCATCATTCTGCATCATTGCCTGAGCAGATTTTTCGGCACGTTCTTGTGGGGTCATTTGCCTTTGAACTCCGGTGTACGTTTGTCAAGGAAAGAGGCAACGCCTTCGGCATAGTCCGCGCTGCGCCCACATTCGCGCATAAGTTCCGCTTCAAAATCAAGCTGGTGATCGAGGCTCTTTGTTTGCGCTGCATCAATTGCCCGCTTCGTTTGGGCATACCCAAACGTTGGTCCCGCTGCGAGACGAGAGGCGAGGGCGCGCGCTTCGGTCATCAATTCCTCGTCTGGAACGCATTTCCAGATTAGTCCCCAATCCGCCGCAGTTTGTGCTGTGATCGGCTCGGCTGTCATAGCGAGCGCTTTTGCTCTCGCCTCGCCGATGAGACGGGTGAGTTGCCAGCTTCCGCCGGTGTCGGGGATCAAACCCACCTTGCCAAAAGATTGGATGAATTTGGCGCTGCTTGCCGCAAGAACAATATCGCAGTTGATCGCAACGCTTGAACCTGCACCTGCGGCTACACCATTTACAGCGCAGATCACCGGAGCGGGAAACTTGCGAATGAGCCGCACAAGAGGGGCCCAGTAATTTTGGACAGTTGCGCCAAGATCTGGAGGTGCATCCATCTTGCGCGGGTCTCGATCACCAAGATCTTGACCGGCGCAAAAACCGCGTCCAGCGCCCGTCAAAAGCACAGCGCGTTTACCCTCATCTCTTGCGGATTCGAGCGCTGCACGAAGTTCTAGGTGCATTTCGGCGGTGAAACTATTGAGCCGATCCGGTCGATTGAGTGTGATCTCCACCCAGTCACCATGATCCTGCACCAGAACCAAATGAGTCATTGACGGCAGCCCTCCCTATCGTCGATAAGCAATATGTTGCATATGTCGAACGATCGGTCAATGAATAACCGAATCCACTTAGGCACTTTGGGAGGAAGAAATGACGGTTCAGAATATCCAGAGCTTTGTTGCTGGTCGTTGGGTCGATGCAGGCTCCCAAGCGCGCGAGGTTAGATCAGCAATCACTGGAGAAGTCATCGGCATTGCAGGTGCTGACCTAGATGTTGATGCAATGCTCGCTCACGCTCGAACCAAAGGCGGCCCCGCGCTTCGCAAGATGACATTTCACCAGCGCGCTAAAATGGTCAAAGCCTTGGCGCTCTATCTGAATGAGCGAAAAGGTGCACTATATGACATATCGTTTGCTACGGGGGCGACCGCATCTGATCACATGATCGACGTGGATGGCGGTATCGGAACTATGTTCGTTTTTGCTTCCAAGGGCCGCGTCGAACTCCCTGACGATACCATTTTGCTTGATGGAGAACTCGAGCGTTTCGGCAAAGGTGGCACCTTTGTCGGTCAGCATGTTTACACGTCGCTCCAAGGTGTCGCTGTTCACATCAATGCATTCAACTTTCCGGTTTGGGGGATGCTTGAAAAGCTCGCGCCGAGCCTAATCGCGGGCGTGCCGTCAATAGTGAAGCCCGCGACCGCGACTTGTCAGGTGACGGAAAGCTGTGTGCGAATGATGATCGAGTCAGGCCTTATGCCCGATGGTGCGCTTCAGCTCGTAACGGGCGGCCTTGGCGATACGCTTGATCGCCTCGTTTCTCAGGATGTCGTGAGCTTTACGGGTTCTGCTGATACCGCGCTCAAGCTGCGTTCGAACCAGAACCTTTTGCGTAATTCTGTCCGCTTTTCGGCAGAACAGGATAGTTTGAACGCCTCCATCCTTGGTCCAGATGTGCAGGTTGGTTCTGAAGAATTTGAACTTTTCATAAAAGAAGTGCACCGCGAAATGACGGTGAAAGCGGGGCAGAAGTGTACCGCCGTGCGTCGTATCATAACTCCTGAAGGCCTTGTTCAGCCGGTTATTGAGGCGCTTTCAGCGCGCCTCGCCAAGACAACGATCGGCGACCCAAAGGTCGATGGCGTGCGCATGGGGGCTGTTGTCTCGGCGGATCAACGCGCTGATGTTCTCGCCAAGGCAGCGGTCATCGCGACCGAAGCGGAGCGCGTCTATGGTGGTCAGGACGCAATACAGGTCGTTGGCGCAGATGCGGAAGTGGGGGCGTTCGTAAACCCGACCCTATTCCACTGTGCCAACCCCGATACCGCCGTGAAGATCCATGAGACCGAGGCCTTTGGCCCTGTGTCTACAATTATGCCCTATCGCGATTTAGGGCATGCGATTGCGCTCGCAAACCGAGGCGGTGGAAGCCTTGTTGCATCTGTTATCACCCGTGATGGCGCTGTTGCACGTGAGGTCGTACAGCAAGCTGGTGCATGGCATGGCCGCCTCTATTTCAATAACGCCGAGTCCATGAAGGACTCGACTGGGCATGGCTCGCCTATGCCACATATGGTGCACGGCGGTCCTGGTCGTGCTGGTGGAGGCGAAGAACTTGGTGGCATTCGCGGCGTAAAACACTTCATGCAGCGCACAGCAGTTCAGGGGAGCGCCAACCTCATCACCGCAGTGGGTAAGCGGTGGGTTCCCGGTGCGACCGAGATCACCAAAGACGCGCATCCCTTTACCCGCAAGTGGGGTGAGCTGGAGCTGGGTGAGACGTTCAACTCGCCTTCACGCACTATTGGGATGGATGACATTGAACATTTCGCGTCGTTCACGGGTGATACGTTCTATGCCCATATGGATGAAGAAGCAGCCAAACGTAATCCGTTCTTCCCTGATCGGGTCGCGCATGGGTATCTCCTGCTATCCTTCGCCGCTGGCTTGTTCGTCGAGCCGAATGAAGGTCCGGTCTTGGCCAATACAGGTCTTGATAATCTTTCGTTCCAAAAGCCAGTCACCGCAGGCGAAGCGATCAAGGTGCGCCTCACGGTCAAGGGCAAGCATCCGCGCAACTCTGATTATGGCGAAATCCGTTGGAATGTGACCATTACCAATCAGGATGACGAGCAAGTCGCCGAATATGATCTGTTAACGATGGTTGCACACTAGCGCATTGAACCAAGGCGGGTATAACTCTGGCATGACCAGTGCCCCCGCCTTCGCTACGCTTGCCGAGCCCTTCCTTGTTCCGTCCGACATCAAGGTCTGGTCGGTTCTGGTGACTATTATCGGCGACCTTGCGCCTGATGCAGCTATTGGCGGCCCAATACTTACGTCCTTGGTTGAGGCGATGGGGCTCCAGTCACAGGCCATGCGTGTCGCACTCCATAGGCTTAAACGGGACGGCTGGGTCGAAAGCGAAAAGGTTGGACGGGTCGGCTACTACCGAATGAGTAAATCCGCGAAGTCGAGCACCTACTCGGTAGGTTCGCGCGTCTATGCCGAGAGTGTATCGCGTATCAGTTCACTGCAATTGCTTGTTGGAAATCCGAGTGATCCAGAGCTTTCAGACTTTGGCTTCCAAATTGCTCCGAATGTTTGTCTGGCAAAAGAGGACCAGGGTCTAGAAGGTCAACTCGCTGTTTCAGTTCAAGCGGAAGTGCTGCCCGAATGGGTGATGGCCAAAGTCCACGAGGGTGCTTGTTCTAGCGACTGTCAGAGACTCGCTCTCGATCTTGACCAGCTTTTGTCGCTGCTCGACCCTGATGCGATGGGTGTTATTGAAAAGACGGCGCTTCGTATCTTGGTCTTGCATCGCTGGCGGAGGCTTGCGCTCCGAATGGATGCGCTTGCCGAGGCGATACTTGGTGCCTCGGAAGCACCCGCTGTTTGCCGAGCGCGCGTGGCCAAATGTTTAGAGATGTTACAGCGGCCTTCGCTTGAGGAGCTTGGCCAAGTATCAGGCCTGATCTGACTGTTTCGGAATGATCAGCGGGGCACGACTTAGGTTGTTTCCCGCCTCTGCAACCTTTGAAGCGAGCGCGATAAAGGTGGCTTTTTCCTCTTCGCTTAGACCCGTGAGAATGCTTGCTTGCAGTTTGCGAACCACGGGAAGGGCGCGCTCGAGAACCGTTTTGCCTTGATCTGTGATCCAAACGAGTCGGGCGCGTCTATCTGTTGGGTTTGTTTCGCGGCGAATAAGGTCGCGGGTTTCGAGGCGGTCCAAGACGCTCCCTGTGGTTGGCCTATCATACGCGATCAGGCCGGCAACGGTTGCTTGATCAATGCCTGGGTTTTCAGAAAGTGCCGCAAGAACAGCGAATTGCACCGAGGTCAGCTCGATTCCAGCTGCCTTTGTTTCGTCCTGAAAAATGGACAGGGAAATTTGGTTTAAGCGCCGGATCAGGTTTCCGGGCATCGCATAAATTTCAGTCATAGTCACCTCGTGCTGCCTAACATCGGCGCAGTGAAAGGATTTGACAAGTGTACTTATGATAAGCATGCTCATTATAAATCGACTCAAGGGGAGGATATGATGTCGACGCAATTGGGCACGCTCGAAGAGCTTCCGCAGGATTACCGTGACGATATGGCCGCCGCCGGCGTCGCGCCGCTTTGGCCAATGATGCGTAACGTTCTTCCCCACGGCGCGCCGCGGCCCGTCACTCAAGCTGGGCATTGGGAATACGAGGCGCTCCGTCCGCTCCTCATGCGTGCGGGCGAGCTGACGCCTGTTGAAAAGGCTGAGCGTCGCGTGCTTGTTCTTTCCGATCCGGGTCGAGGAACTGGCGCAATGCAGGCCACGTCCTCGATCTATCTTGGAATGCAGCTGCTCCTTCCGGGTGAAACAGCGCCTGCGCATGTACATACGCCTTCCGCCGTCCGCATTATAGTTGAAGGCAAGGGTGGTTATACCGTTGTAGATGGTGAAAAGCTTCCGATGGAAGAGGGTGATCTCGTTCTGACCCCCGGTGGTGAATGGCATGACCACGGCCATGAAGGGTCCGAGCCGGTGATCTGGCTAGATGCTCTCGATCTGCCGCTCTTCGTTTATCTCGAAGGCTCTTACGCAGAGGAAGGCCCGCTTCAGGCTCAGCGCAACCGTCCCGATGCGTCACAGGTCGAATATCTTGCCTCGGGCCTCGCGCCGAGCCGTAAGCACGGCACAGGCACGCGCCGCTACCCAATGATGCGTTATCCTTGGACCCGTACCGAAGCCGCGTTGCGTGAGCAGGTGAAGTACAATGACGGTGATGTGGCCGAATTGGACTACGTTAACCCTGAGACCGGCACCGATGTTCTTCCTACGATGGGCTTCACCGCGATGATGGTGACAAACGGTGCCAAGGAAGAACCACCGCTACGTTCTTCTTCGGCAGCCTTCCACGTCATCAGTGGCAAGGGACGCACAATCGTGAATGACAAAGTGATCGAGTGGGGCCCAAAAGATACCTTCACCGCACCTGTCTTTGCGAAAATCACACATCAAGCCGACGAGGACGCGTTCATAATTCGCGTTCATGATCGCCCGCTTCAGGAAAAACTTGGTTACTATGAGGAACGCAGCCGATGACCGACATGCTCTTTGAACTTCCCGCTACTCCTTCGATTCCAGTGAAGGGCGAGAAGGCTGAATATCCCGTTGGTCGTATTTTCTGTGTTGGCCGAAATTATGCGGCGCACGCGGCGGAAATGGGAGTTGAGGTGGATCGCGAGGCTCCGTTTTACTTCACCAAGAATCCGACTGCGACCACGATGACAGGCGCGACAATCGCTTATCCCTGTGGCACCGAGAATTATCACTATGAAATGGAGCTGGCACTGGTCATTGGAAAAGACGGGTTCCGTGTGAGCAAGGAAGAGGCCAAAGGACTTATCTACGGCTATTGCTCTTCGCTCGACATGACGCGCCGTGACCTTCAGCTTGTTGCTCGTTCCAAACAGCGCCCATGGGACCTCGGAAAAGACGTGGAGCAATCAGCGATCTTTTCCCCGATCACCAAGGCTTCCGAGTTTGAGGTTGCAGAGCAGCGCATCCATCTCGAAGTGAATGGAGAGGCCAAGCAAGACTCCAACCTGTCGCTCTTGATCCACGACGTTTATGCGGTCGTCGCAGATCTTTCCAAGTTCTACCATCTTCGTGCTGGCGATGTGATCTTGACCGGCACGCCCGAAGGCGTTGGCCCCGTCGTAGCTGGTGATAAGATCACTGGTGGGATTGAGGGGCTTGATCCGATAGAACTTACGATTGGTGCGGCTGAATGATCTATCACGGTTACTTCCGGAGTTCTTCGTCCTACCGACTTCGGATTGCTTTTGGTCTTAAGGGACTTGATCCTGAATTCCGCTCTGTTCATCTGACCCGCAACGGGGGCGAGCAGAAATCCGATGCCTACAAGGCCCTTAACCCGCAAGGTTTGGTGCCGACCCTGGAGCATGACGGCGAGATATTCACCCAGTCGCCTGCAATTCTTGAATGGCTGGACGAACAATATCCGGCACCGAAATTGCTCCCCGAAGATGCAACGCTCCGCGCACATGTGCGTGCGTTTTGCAACGTGATCGCATGCGAGATTCATCCACTTCAGAACCTGCGCGTTCTTCAATACCTCGAAGCGAATTATGGCCAAGCGCTTGAAGGCAAAGAAGCTTGGTGTCAGCGCTGGATCGGCGATGGTCTTGCGACGTGTGAAGCGCTTATCGCAAAGCGTCCACAAAGTGATTTTTGCTTCGGCGACGCGCCGGGAATGGCCGATGTCTATCTGGTTCCACAGGTATTCTCCGCTGCGCGTTTCAAAGTGGACCTGAGTGGGATGCCGAACGTGCGCCGAATTTTTGCGAACTGCGAGGCGCTTCCGGCCTTTGCAGATGCGCATCCATCAAAACAGCCGGACGCCGAATAATACGGTGTTAGGGAGGAAAAAATGAGTGACAAGATCATCATTGCCGGTGGCGGTATTGGTGGCCTCGCGACTGCAATTGGGCTTGCGCAAAAGGGCATCGGTTCGATCGTACTCGAAAAGGCTGCGCAGCTTGGCGAGATTGGAGCGGGAATCCAGCTCGGACCTAACGCGTTCCATGCTTTTGACTACCTTGGCGTGGGCGATCAGGCGCGCGCAATGGCAGTATATATCGATAATCTTCGCTTGATGGATGCGATCTCTGGCGATGAGATTACTCGAATCCCGCTGGATGACGCCTTTCGTGCGCGCTTTCGGAACCCTTATGCGGTGGTTCATCGCGGTGACCTGCATGGTGTTTTCCTCAAAGCATGCGTCGATCATCCGCTTGTTGATCTTCGCACAAGTTCGGCGGTTGAAACCTATGAGCAGGACGGAAATTCGGTCACTGTTACTCTTGCAAGCGGCGAAAAGGTGAGGGGCCGTGCTCTGATCGGCGCTGATGGCCTTTGGTCGAATATCCGTAAGCAACTCGTTGGCGATGGGATGCCGCGGGTTTCGGGGCACACGACCTATCGTTCAGTGATTCCCACCGAAGAGATGCCGGAAGACCTCCGTTGGAACGCTGCGACCCTCTGGGCGGGCCCAAAGTGTCATATTGTGCATTACCCGCTTTCAGGTTGGAAGGTCTTCAACCTAGTTGTGACATACCACAATGACGCCCCTGAACCGGTCGCTGGAAAGCCAGTCTCCCACGAAGAAGTTCGCAAGGGATTTGAACATGTTAATCCCGTTGCGCGTCAGATCATCGATAAGGGTAAAGACTGGAAGCTTTGGGTGCTGTGTGACCGCGATCCGGTGTCAAATTGGGTAGATGGCCGTGTTGCGCTTTTGGGGGATGCTGCACATCCAATGTTGCAATATTTTGCACAGGGTGCTTGTATGGCGATGGAGGACGCCGTCTGTCTATCCGCGGAACTTGATGCCGCGCCGGACGATCTTGAGGGAGCTCTGCAGCGATATAACGAACGCCGCCGTCTGCGCACGGCACGCGTTCAGTTGCAGTCCCGCGAAATCGGCCAGCACGTTTATCATCCAGCGGGTGCGCATGCGGAACTTCGTAACGCTGTTATGAACAGCCGTACTGCGGAGGAATGGTACGACCAGATCGATTGGCTTTATGGCTCAACGGGCTTGGAGGGTGCTGTTTCAGCGGAAACTCGAAAACGTCCGATGTTCAAATAAAAGTTAATGACAGGTCATAATAGTTATGTAGTATACCTAACGTGATTGACGGTTCGTCGCAGCAGTTTGAATAAAAAGCTGTTCGGTGTGCTGTCAGGTGTTGCTAAGGTTTCAGTGGTTCTAGGATCGTACGCGATAGATTTCGGTCCAAGATCAACAAAAATTGCATCTGTTAAACAGGTGCGCGGTCAAAAGGGAGGAGACCAAATGACCATCACTCGTAAGAGCTTTCTAAAGACTGCGATGGCTTCGGCGATTGCACTCGGCATCTCGGCTAGTGCTTCGTTCGCTCAGGAAGTGACGCTGCGTATGCACCAGTTCCTGCCTGCTCAAGCCAACGTGCCTGTACAGGTTCTCGATGTTTGGGCCGACAAGGTTGAGGCCGACTCGAATGGCCGCATCAAAGTAGAGCGTTATGCTGCTATGTCTCTTGGTGGCACCCCGCCAGAGCTGATGGATCAGGCAATCGATGGCGTTGCTGACATCGTTTGGACCGTTGTGGGTTACACCCCTGGTCGTTTCCCTTCGACCGAAGTGTTCGAACTCCCGTTCATGGTTGAAGACGCACGTGCGGCTTCCTATGCTTACTGGAAGATGTTCGAGTCCCACATGAAGGACGGTGAATTCAAAGATGTTCACATCCTCGGCACTTGGGTTCACGGCCCGGGCATGTTCCACACCAACAAGCCTGTTGAGCATCCTGCGGACCTTCAGGGTATGAACATCCGCGGTGGTTCGCGTCTTGTGAACCAGCTTCTCGAACTCGTTGGCGCGACCCCAGTTGGTATGCCTGTTCCCGCAGTGTCGGAAGCTCTCTCCAAGGGCGTTCTCGATGGTACGACAATTCCGTGGGAAGTTACCTTCGCTCTCAAAGTGCCTGAGCTCGTAAAGAACCACACCGAATTCGAAGGTCCTGCTCTTTATAACCTCACCTTCGTTCTCGCGATGAACAATGACGTTTACAACGGTCTTCCGGATGATCTGAAGGCAGTGATCGACCAGAACTCTGGCCTCGACTTCTCTGTCTTTGCTGGCGGTACTCAGTCGGACGCCGATGGTCCTGCACGTCAGGTTGCTGTTGATCTAGGCAACAACATCATCACCATCGCTGAATCGGATACCGGTGAATGGCGTGATCTCGTGGCTCCGATCTATGACACATGGATCGAAGACATGAAGGGCAAGGGCATCGACGGTCAGGCTCTGATCGACGAAGCGCGTGCTCTCATGGCTGAATACGAAGCCAACAACTAATCGCTGAGAGAAGGGCCACCCGAGTAATCGCGGTGGCCCTTTTTCATCGCTCCGATTTTAGGAAAAGCTAAACACATGAAACGTTTCATGCTGGGTTTGGCGCAGTTGTTTGCCCTCTTGGGTGGGGCTGCTCTTGCGTCGATGATCCTAATCGTTTGTCTCTCAATCATCGGTCGGACGGGTGCTACGATTATGCACTCTGATCTGATGCAGACTTATGCTTCTGGCTTCGCGACATGGTCGCTTGAGGCCGGTCTTGGTCCTGTAAACGGTGATTATGAAATCGTCGAAGCCCTGATGGCCTTTGCGATTTTCGCTTTCATCCCTCTGACCCAAGTGACTTCGGGTCACGCGACGGTCGATATCGTGACCAACGCACTCCCAGCGGGTGTTCAGCGATGGCTTGGCGCTGTGATCGAAGTCGTTTTCGCGATCATGCTCGTGGTCATCGCGTATAAACTTTATGACGGTACGCTTTCCAAGCAGCGTTCTGGAACGACCACGTTCTTGCTGCAGTTCCCCCTTTGGTGGGCCTACGCATGCGCGCTCGTCGGCGCGGTCGTTGCAGCAATTGTCGCTGTCTACATGGGGCTCGTGCGTATCGTAGAAGCAATCACCAATACCGTCATTGTTGAAGCAGGCGGGGAGGCAGACCATTGACCGCTCTTGAAATCGGACTCTGGTCCTTCCCGATCTTGATGGCGCTCATTTTTATGCGCGTGCCGATTGGTCTTGCAATGTTCCTTGCGGGTTTTGTCGGGCTATCCCTACTTCCGGGCGGACTTAACGTCGCTCTCGCAAAACTTAAGACCGAAAGCTACACGACGTTTTCGAGTTATTCGCTCTCGATTGTGCCAATGTTCCTGCTCATGGGGTATTTCGCGACCCTTGGAGGCATGTCTCAGGCCCTCTTTAAGGCGGCTGAAAGCTGGCTTGGGCACCGCAAGGGCGGTGTTGCAATGGCTGCGATCGGAGCCTGTGCTGGCTTTGGCTCGATCTGTGGTTCCTCCTTGGCGACCGCGGCAACCATGAGCCGTGTGGCTCTGCCTGAATTGCGCAATTACGGGTACGCGGGTGGTTTCTCGACTGCTACGCTAGCAGCGGGCGGCACGCTCGGCATCCTAATCCCACCATCAGTCGTGCTCGTTATCTATGCGATCCTGACAGAGCAGAACATTGCAAAGCTCTTCCTAGCAGCTTTTGTACCGGGTTTGCTCGCCGCGCTGGGCTATATCATCACGATCTCTATTTATGTGCGCATGCACCCGGGTTCTGCGGGTGTTCGTGAGGCAGTTCCTTACAGAGAACGCTTCCGCGCGCTCGTAGATGTTTGGCCGGTGTTGCTGGTCTTCGCTGCGGTTGTGGGTGGTATTTACCTTGGCGTCTTTACTCCGACCGAAGGTGCCGCTGTGGGCGCAATGGGCACTGCAATCATCGCATTTGTGAATGGCGGCCTGACCCTCAAGACCTTGCTCGAAAGCTTTACCGCGACAGCGCGCTCTACTGCGATGATCTTTTTCATCGTACTCGGTGCGGGCACCTACAACGGCTTTCTTGCACGAACGAATGTGCCGCAAGAGCTTTCAAACTGGGTTATCGCGCAGGGTTTCTCTCCGATCGTCGTGCTCATCATCATCTTGGTATTCTATCTTGTGATGGGCTGTCTGATGGACTCGCTCTCGATGATCCTGCTGACCATTCCAATCTTTTATCCCGCGATCATCGGTATGGATTGGGGTGGGCTATCCGTCGAGCAGGTATCGATCTGGTTCGGTATTATCGTGCTGATTGTCGTTGAAGTTGGGCTGATCACGCCGCCAGTTGGAATGAACCTCTTCATCATCAACGCGATGGAAAAGACGACGCCAATGTCCGAGACCTATAGGGCTGTCATGTACTTCGTCGCATCGGACATCGTTCGAGTGGTTCTCTTGGTCGCTTTTCCATCGATCACGCTGTTCTTGCTCTAAGCAAAATAACTTGACTAAAATTGGATATCTGACATAATAGTTATGTCGGATATCTATTTTTGAGGTGACGCGATGGACATTAACGGTCTTGCAGCGGTCGTGACTGGTGGTGGAAGCGGCCTTGGGGCGGCTACCGCTCGCAAGCTTTCTAGTCAGGGCGCAAATGTCGTCATCCTCGATTTTGATGTAGCTCGCGCCAATGACGTTGCCGCTGAAATTGGCGGCATCGCAGTCAAAGTGGATGTCGGTGATCCCGCAAGTGTCGATTCCGCTATCGCCGAAGTCGTTGCGCAAATCGGCGCGCCTAGGGTCGTTGTGAACTGCGCTGGTATTGGCACGGCTGCTCGTATGGTTGGCCGCGAGGGTAAGCTCTCTATTGAGCTTTTCGAACGTACGATCCGCGTGAACCTTATGGGAAGCTACAATGTTATGTCCTTTGCCACGCGAGCAATGCTTGAGCTTCCTGTTTTGGAGAATGGCGAGCGCGGCGTGATTGTGAATACGGCCTCTGCCGCTTATCAGGATGGTCAGTTGGGCCAGTCCGCATATTCGGCGTCCAAAGGTGGCATTGCGTCAATGTGCTTGCCGCTCGCGCGTGAGCTAGCACAGTCTGCCGTCCGCGTGACCGCAATTGCACCAGGGCTTTTTGCGACCCCGATGATGGAGACCCTCCCGCAGGAGGTCACGGATACCATCGTCCGCAATATCCCACATCCAGCGCGATTAGGCTTCCCCGAGGAGTTCGCTCTTTTGGCAAGCCAGATTATCGCCAACCCCTATTTGAATGGTGAGGTGATCCGCCTTGACGGCGCGACACGTCTCCCACCCCGCTAAGGAAAACCAATGGCTCTAGTAGATATCAAAATCGACGGCGAAATCGCGGTTCTCACCATGAACCGTCCGGACAAACGTAACGCGATGTCCGATGATCTTCTGCGTGAGATCGACGCCTTCTTTTCGTCGCCGCCATCCGACGTCAAGGTTGTGGTCCTAACGGGTACAGCAGGACACTTCTGCTCTGGCCTTGATCTTTCCGAGCACAAGCAACGCGATGCCGAAGGCACGATGCGTCACTCACGTGCATGGCATCAGGTTATGGATCGAATTCAATATGGCGGACTTCCAGTGGTTTCGGCCATGTTCGGTGCCGTCATCGGCGGTGGTCTGGAGCTTGCCACGGCGACGCACGTGCGTATCGCCGAGCCTTCAACCATCTTTCAGCTTCCCGAAGGCCGTCGCGGTATTTTCGTGGGCGGCGGAGCTTCGGTACGCGTTGGCCGCATCCTTGGCGCGGACCGTATGATCGAGATGATGCTTACGGGCCGTAAGTATGGCGCGTACGAGGGGCTGAACCTTGGCCTGACACATTACAGCGTAGGTGAGGGTGAGGCGCTCCCTATGGCGATGGACCTTGCTCGCAAGATTGCTTCGAATGCTCCGCTTTCGAATTATGTGATGATCCAAGCTCTTTCGCGGATCGAAGATATGTCTAAGGCCGACGGTCTCTTTACTGAAAGTCTCTGCGCTGCATTGACCCAGACCAGCCCCGATGCTGTCGAAGGTCTTGCTGCGTTTCTTGAAAAGCGCAACCCAACGTTCAGTTAATCATGTCAGAACAAGATCAGGGCCTTCGGCTTTTTTGTGGCTACAACATCAAGCGCGCTTTCAACGTCATACAGGCGGATGTGAGCCAAACGCTTGTGCCTTTCGGTCTAAGGCTTGTGACGTGGTCGGCGCTTTCGGTAATCCATGGCAATCCCGGACTTCGGCAGAGCCAACTTGCGGATATCCTAAGTATTGAAAGGCCGAACTTGGTCGTGCTTCTCGACGAACTTGAACGTGCTGATCTGATTAACCGCGACAGAGACTCTGCAGATCGCCGCGCTTATCGTCTCAGTCTCACCGAAGCAGGTGAGGTGCTCTATCACGAGGCGCTTCTGGCAATGGAAGCACATGAAGACAGAATGACAGAAGGGCTGACGCGCGAGGATCGTGCAGCCCTGATCGCCATGCTTCGCCGTATCGAAGCCAATGGCAAAACCGGAGGAGAGACTGATGGCAATGGATCGTTACCAGAAGCATGATATCGCGCAGCAGACGCGGGCAGATGGGTCACTTCTGCTGACGTCAAATCTCCCGCTCGAAGCGGTCGCTGATCGTACAATTGACTGGGTCGTTGAGTGGGCCGCAAAGACCCCTGACGCTGTTATGATCGCTGAACGCAGCGGTGAAGGCTGGCGTGAAGTCACATATGCCCAAGGACTGGAAATGACGCGCGCGCTGGCCGCTGGGCTGTTGGCGCAGGGACTTGGGCCGGACAAGCCGATACTTGTCATCTCGGGCAACTCGGTCAATCATGGGCTCTTGGCGCTGGCGGCTCAGTATATCGGAGCGCCTATCGTTCCTGTTGCCGAGCAGTACGCCCTAATCCCCGCCGCCCGTGTTCAGTTCGACCACATCCAAAACTTGATCCAGCCCGCGATGGTTTTTGCCGAGGACCCGCGCTTTTTCGATGCGCTCGATCTTCCGCTATTCGATGACTGCCTCAAGTTGATTGCCAGCGGTGATTATCCGGGTGCGCTTCAGTTCGACACACTTCTTCGTGGTGCAGATGTCGATGTGGACGCGGCTCTGGCCAAGGTTTGCCCTGATACCGTCGCCAAAATCCTGATGACATCCGGTTCCACTAGTAACCCCAAAGGTGTGCTCACCACACATCGAATGATGTGCACTAACCAGACACAGCTTCGCACTGCGTTGCCCTTCCTCAAAGTCAAACCACCGAGAATCGTGGATTGGCTTCCGTGGAACCATGTTTTCGGTGGGTCGCATAACTTCAATATGATGCTCGCCAACGGTGGCGCACTTTATGTCGACAACGGCAAGCCGACACCTGCTTTGGTGGGGAAGACAATCGAGAACCTTGCCATGGTTTCCGGGAGCCTCGCCTTTAACGTGCCTGTTGGTTTCGCGATGCTCCGCGACGCGCTCAAGGCCGACACCGCCCTTCGCGAGACCTACTTCCGTGAGATGGATATGCTCTTTTACGCGGGTGCCTCTCTGCCGCAGGACGTTTGGACCGATCTAGAAGACATGGCCCGCGAAGTGCGCGGAGAAGTCCCTCTGTTCACCAGTAGCTGGGGTCTGACCGAGACCGCGCCAGCGTGTTTGATCCAGCACGAACCGACGGATCGTTCTGGCATCGTTGGAGTTCCGCTTCCTGGTCTAAGTATCAAGCTCATTCCAGATGACGAGATGCGCTGCGAGATCCGCGTCAAGGGTCCGACCATCTTGCCGGGTTATTTCAAAGAACCCAGCAAGACAGCCGAGGCTTTCGATGATGAAGGTTATTTCATCACCGGGGACGCTATGAAGTTCGTGGATGAAGCCGATATTCAAAAGGGCCTCAAGTTCGATGGGCGTATATCCGAGGACTTTAAGCTCCTCACAGGAACTTGGGTGCGGGCTGCAAACCTTCGACTTGATCTGCTCAAGAAACTCGGCCCCCTAGCCTCTGACATCGTGATTACGGGCGCTGATCGCAATCAGATTGGCCTCATGATTTTCCCCACGGATGCGCTTCTTAATACGAGTGGTGTTGTCGATAATAACGGTCTCTTGATTGCTCCCGAAGTCAGCGAAAAAATCCGTTCTTGCCTCCATGCACGCGCTGACGAAGGCTCATCTACCAAGGTTTGGCGCGCTTGCGTTCTGAGCGAAATGCCTTCGATAGCGGACGGTGAGATCACCGCTAAGGGCAACCTAAACTTCCGCAAAATTCAAGTTCGCCGCGCAGGGCTGCTAGATCGTCTCTATGACGACAGCGACCCCGCAGTGATCCACATCTAAGGAGAAATCCCGTGGTCGATATTACCAAAGTTCGTGCCATCGATTTTCATACCCACGCCGAAGAACCTTGCGGCTGTCATTCCGATGACGGCTATGATGATCTGCAGGCAACGATGGCTAAATATTTCGGTGCTCCCTGGAGCCATCCGCCGACGATCCCAATGACCGCGCAGCATTACCGCGATCAGAACATCGCTGCGGTGATTTTTCCCGTCGACGCCGAACGCGAGACGGGCTACCGCCGTTACAAGAACGAAGAGGTCGCCGCACTTGCCGCCGAGAACGACGACGTTCTGATCCCCTTTGCCTCGATTGATCCGCACAAAGGCAAACTCGGTGCCCGTGAAGCGCGTCGGCTAATGAAGGACTTTGGCATCAAGGGGTTTAAATTCCATCCAACGATGCAGGGCTTCTATCCGAACGACCGCCTTGCTTATGATCTATACGAAGCCATCGCAGAAGAGGGCGGTATCGCGCTTTTCCACACGGGCCAGACAGGTGTTGGCTCGGGGATGAAGGGTGGCAACGGAATGCGGCTCAAGTACTCGAACCCGATGTATATGGATGATGTGGCGGTGGACTTCCCCGAGATGAAGATCATCCTCGCCCACCCGTCCTTCCCTTGGCAGGAAGAGGCGCTGGCCGTCGCGCAGCACAAGCCGAACGTGTATATCGACCTTTCAGGATGGTCGCCAAAGTATTTCCCCGAGATTCTCGTGAAATATTGTAACTCGATCCTCAAGAAGAAGGTGCTCTTTGGCTCGGACTGGCCGATGATCACGCCCGAACGTTGGCTCTCGGACTTTGAAAAGATAGCGATCAAGGACGAAATCCGTCCCGACATCATCAAGAACAACGCTGCTCGTTTGTTGGGGTTCGTGAAATGAAATCGTTTTCTGCGCCCGTCGATGACATCCTGTTTACGCTGAATGCCATGGGCGCAGAGCGCATCCCCGAGTGGGATGGTGAACTTGTTGCCGAGTTGGCTGGGCACTTTGCAAGTTTTGCGGAAGGCGAAATCGCGACCGTCGATGAAGAAGGCGACCGTATTGGTGCTGTTCTGGAAAATGGTCGCGTTCGTATGCCGCTGTGCTTTCAGCCTGTTTACAAATCTTATGTTGAACAAGGTTGGTGCGGCCTGACCTCCCCCGAGGAGTTCGGCGGGCAGGGTATGGGTGCGGCTGTTCTTGGCGTGACATCCGAAATATTCTCGGGCGCGAATATCTCGCTTCAGATGGTCACGGGTCTCGTTCCGGGCGCGGTGCGCACTTTGATGCACTTCGGCACAGATGAGCAAAAGGCGCGTAATATCCCGCCGCTTGCCTCGGGCGAGTGGCTTGCAACTATGTGCCTGACCGAGCCGGGCGCCGGTTCTGACCTGTCTCGTGTTCGCACCCGCGCTGTTGATGACAACGGTTGGAAAATCGCGGGCGAAAAGATCTTCATCTCTGGCGGGGATCAGGACATGTCCGAAGGTGTGTTCCATCTCATACTTGCCAGAACATCTGATGATGGGATCAAGGGCCTCTCGCTCTTTCTTGCGCGTTCGGAACGTGAAGATGGAACACGCAATGCGATCACGGTCACGCGGATCGAAGAGAAGATGGGTCTTCACGCCTCGCCCACCTGCCAACTTGCCTTTGACGGGGCAGAGGCGGAACTGGTCGGTGAACTTGGTGGCGGTCTCAAGGCCATGTTCACAATGATGAACCACGCCCGCCTTGATGTCTCGCTCCAAGGTGCTGCGCTTGCCGCCCGAGCGACCGACATCGCGCGTGCCTATACTGCGGAGCGGGTCCAAGGCGGACGCCCGATCAATCAGCATGCAGATGTTGCGCGAATGCTCGACGAAATGGACGTGCTCGCCATGGGGAGCCGTGGCATTGCCCATCTTGCACTTGTTACGATGGAGACAGGTGAGAACCCAGACCTCGTTGAGGCGCTGACACCGATTGCCAAAGTGTTCTGCACCGATGGGGCTTCTCAGGCGGCTGACCTCGGTATTCAGTGTCTTGGCGGATATGGCTATCTTCAAGAATATCGGATGGAGCAAATCGCCCGCGATGCGCGGATCACTCGTATTTATGAGGGTGCGAACGGTATCCACGCTTCAGCTTTGGCGACGCGTCTTATGCGCCTTGGTGGACCGATGGACGCTCTCGCCGATCTCGCATCAGAGCGTCCCGATCTTCTTTTGGATTGGCAAGTGGCACGGAACCGCGTCGCGGCTTTGGCCGATCCGACGCCCATTGCCATGGCCTTTATGACTTTGACAGCTGAGTTGGTTCATCAGATCGTTTGGGGGCGTCTGCGGGCACAGATGACGAGCCACGTTGACCCCGAACGCATTGAACGCCTTGCAGCGGTTGCCGCGCGGCGTTTCCCTGTCGCCAAAGCTGTTTTCGACGCTGCTCTCTAAATCTTCGAATGCGTTTAGCATTATCTTGCATCATGTGCATAATGATGCATAATAGTGCAAACGACTCGAAGTTTGGGAGGACTCTATGTCGGTTGATGCGTTCAACGACCTGATGTCGCGTGTCGCGGCTTTTATTGGCGACGACCCATTGGATGGGGCTTTAGCAGACAAGCTGAACTCTGCTTTTCCTGAGGGGGGAGAGGACTTTCATATGCTCGCAGGTCTCTGTGAAGCTGGGGAAGTCGAAGGTTGGCTTTGTGCGCGTGAACATGGCGGGATCAAGTTTGGCCGTCCGATCAAGCCCGCCTCGCATGCAGGAAAGTTCAGTGTCGATGTTGTCCGAATGAAGGACATAAAAGGCCCGCACCACATTCACACTACCGGCGAGATCGGCGCAATCATCCCTATCGACGGCGACCCCAAATTCGATGGGTTTGATGCGGGCTGGTATGTTTATACACCTGGGTCTGACCACCATCCCACGGTTACTGATGGGGATGCCTACGTCGTCTATCTATTGCCAGAGGGGGCAATCGAATTCACCGGCCGCTAGGTCGATTGTCAGCTGACAATAGGTCGGGGAGGACCTCTTATGTCGCAAAATCAAAACGCAGCAGTGTATTTCGTTGATCGCCACCTGTCTGAAGGCCGCGGCGACAAAGTTGCCTTTCAAGAAGCAGTTGGGGCAAAGCGCTCGTTGACATATGGCGGGCTCGCAGAAGGTACGTCGCGCGTTGCGGGTGCGCTTGGCAAGCTCGGCGTGCGCCGCGAAGAACGTGCAGCGATGATCGTTCTCGACCAGGTTGAGTTTCCGCAAATCTATTTCGGTGCGATGAAGGCGGGGGTCGTCCCGATCCCGCTCAATACGCTTCTCTCGGATACGGTTTACGAGGCAATTTTGCGTGACAGCCGCGCCGCTGTGCTCTTCGTCTCGGTCGAGTTGTTGCCCACTGTCCTACCTGCGCTGGCAAATTGCCCCGACCTGAGGGATGTGGTGGTGATCGGCGGTGAAGGCTATCCGAACACCCTTTCGTGGGACACTTTTATGGACGGAGCTAAAGCGCTTCCTGCAATTGAAGTGGGTGCCGATGAAACTGCTTTTTGGCTATATT
The DNA here is from genome assembly GCA_038133925.1 of Marivivens sp. Taxonomy (GTDB): domain Bacteria; phylum Pseudomonadota; class Alphaproteobacteria; order Rhodobacterales; family Rhodobacteraceae; genus Marivivens. The sequence goes on from JAYPUF010000009.1 coordinate 21,434, forward strand.
CTTCGGGTTCTACTGGGACCCCCAAGGGGGTGCGCCACGTACATGGGAGCCTCAAGGCAACGTCTGACACCTATGGCGAGCATGTGCTCAAGGTAAAAGAAGACGATTTGGTCTTTTCTGTCGCTAAGCTCTTTTTTGCGTATGGCCTTGGCAATGGGATGACTTTCCCGCTTTCGGTCGGTGCGACCACTGTTCTTCTCTCTGGCCGTCCGACACCTGATAGCGTCTCCGAAGTGCTCACCGAGTTCAAGCCTTCGGTCTTTTGCGGTGTTCCGACACTCTATGCTGCTTTGCTCCATCACTGGGAAACGCAAGGTACGCGTCCAGAAGCCCCGCTGCGCCGTTCTATTTCGGCAGGAGAGGCTCTGCCAGAAGAGATCGGTAAGAAATGGGTGACGCTTTGGGGTGTCGATATTCTTGACGGTGTTGGATCGACCGAGATGCTCCATATCTTCTTGTCAAACAGTGATGGCAATGTGGTCTACGGAACCTCTGGCCAAGCGGTTCCCGGGTATGACCTCCGCCTTGTAGATGAACAGGGTGTCGATGTCGGTGTAGGAGAAGTTGGCGAGCTTTTGGTGCGCGGACCTTCTGCTGCCGAAGGTTATTGGAACCAGCGTTCAAAGTCGCGTGCCACCTTTGAAGGTGAATGGACGCGGACAGGAGACAAATACGAACTTACCGACACGGATCGCTTTATCTACTGCGGCCGCACCGATGATATGTTCAAAGTCTCGGGTATCTGGGTCAGTCCCTTTGAAATCGAGCAGGCGCTGATCGCGCATCCCGATGTTCTTGAAGCGGCTGTTGTTGCAGCGCGCGACGAGGAGGGGCTCGAAAAGCCCAAAGCCTTTGTCGTGCTCAAGGGCGGCAACATGCTTCCAGTGGACATCAAAGAATTTGTTAAGAATAAGATTGGCAAGTGGAAGTATCCCCGCTGGATCGAGGTTGTCGAAGACCTCCCCAAGACCGCGACGGGCAAGATCCAGCGCTTCAAGCTGCGCGAGTTGGTATGACTTGGGGCGGCGGTTTTCTGACGGCGAACGAAAAGCGTTTGGAGTACAAATGCTGGGGACCTGCGCCCGATGCCGCACCTACTATTGTTCTCTTGCACGAGGGTCTGGGCTGTGTCGCGCTTTGGCGCGATTTTCCTGAAAAGCTGGCTGCCGCGACGGGTTTCGGCGTTATGGCATATTCCCGCGCAGGATATGGTCAATCCGATCCAGCCGAGCTTCCGCGTCCGCTCGACTATATGACGCGAGAGGCGATCGACGTGCTTCCCGAGGTGCTCGAGGCAATTGGCTTTCAGAGGGGTATCCTTCTGGGTCACTCTGATGGCGCGACTATTGCGTCGATCTATGCAGGGAGCATCGAGGACTTTCGCGTGCGCGGTCTAGCCGTTGTAGCGCCTCACTTCTTTACCGAAGAGATGGGGGTTGCCGAGATTGCTCAAGCCAAAGTTGCCTTTGAAACCACAAACCTTGCTGAAAGGCTTGGCAAGTACCACATGAACGCCGAAAACGCCTTTCGCGGCTGGAATGATGCATGGCTGGCCGAAGGGTTCAAGTCTTGGAATGTCGCCGATGTGATCGACTATCTGCGGGTGCCGACGCTGGCTATTCAAGGCGTTGCCGACCAATACGGGACCAAGGCCCAGATCGATGAGATCGAGAACCGTTCTTATGCCCCTGTCGATGTCGTGATGATCGAGGACTGTCGGCATTCGCCCCATCTTGAAAGGCCCGAGGAGGTGCTGTCCGCAATGGCTGAGTTTTGTGCGCGTCTAGAGCGGATCGAGGCCGCCGAGGTCGTGATCGCGTGATCCCGACCCACGCCTATATCCCAGGTCAAACGCCCCGCCATCCGGACGGGGCGTTTGACGTTTTGCGCGACACGGTGCGCGTCGGGGCAGATGTTTCGGAGCTGGCGCGTTCTGACGCGATGTCCTTCGGACTGCGATATCTTGAAACGGGTTTCTACTGGGAAGCCCACGAGGTTCTTGAGCCGGTTTGGATGGCCTGCCCGCCAAATTCTGCAGAAAGATCGATGGTTCAGGCCCTAATCCAGCTTGCCAACGCAAGACTCAAGCGTGCGATGGCTCGTCCCAATGCTGCGCGCCGCATCGCTGCGATTGCACGAAGCCACCTGATCGAGGCCGGTCGGACCGCGCCTGTTGTTCTCGGAGTAGAGGTGAGCCGAGTCACTTCATGGATCGACTCGCTCTAATTTTTGATTATGCAATATAATGCAATTACCCTCAGAAATTGCTTGTCTTATGATTTGTTAAAATATTGCTTTTAAATATAAAAATCGTGATCTGCATTATTGTGCACTTTATTGTTTACCTGTGCATTAGAATGCACTACAAACACTTCAACGCGAAGCTCAGGGGAGGGCATCATGACCCAAGTTATCGATTTTCAAACCGACCCGTCCAAGTATCGCCACTGGCGTGTGGACTTTGACGGTGACGTTGCAACTGTTACGATGGACGTTGACGAAAACGGCGGCCTCTTTGAGGGCTATCAGCTTAAGCTTAACTCCTATGATCTTGGCGTTGATATCGAGCTTGCCGATGTGGTCCAGCGCATGCGCTTTGAGCATCCTGAAGTCAAAGTTGTCGTGATGAAGTCGGGCAAGGAAAAGGTGTTCTGCGCGGGCGCGAATATCCGCATGCTCGGCGGTGCGGCCCATGCGCACAAGGTCAACTTCTGTAAGTTCACCAACGAGACCCGCAACACCTTTGAAGCGGCCGAGGCCGATAGCGGTCAAAAATGGATCGCGGCGGTCAAGGGCGCTTGCGCCGGTGGCGGCTACGAACTCGCTCTGGCGTGCAACCACATCATGCTCGTTGATGACAGCGCTTCTTCTGTCTCGCTCCCTGAAGTTCCGCTCCTTGCTGTTCTTCCGGGTACGGGCGGTCTGACCCGCGTTACCGACAAGCGAAAAGTGCGTCGCGACCGCGCCGACATCTTCTGTTCAATCGAGGAAGGTGTGAAAGGCAAGCGTGCCAAGGACTGGAAATTGGTCGACGAAGTCATCGCAACCTCGAAGTTCGACGAAACGGTAGAGATCCGCGCCAAAGAGTTCGCCGCAGCTTCGAGCAAGGCGACGGGCACAGGCATCTCGCTAAATCCGCTGCAAAAATCTGTTTCGGATGCTGGCATTGCCTATTCGCTCGTCGATGTTGCTGTCGACCGCGCCGGCCGCAAGGCAACCATCACGCTTTCTGGTCCTGATGGAGCCGCAGCATCTTCGATGGATGAAGTCGTAGCTCAGGGTGATCAGGGCTACATGCTCCGTCTTGCGCGCGAACTTGACGATGCAATCCTTCACTTGCGCCTGAACGAAATGGAGCTCGGTCTTTTGGTGTTCCGCACCCAAGGCGATCCCGAGCTTCTTGCTTCTCACGAAGCGCTGTTGACCTCGAATAAAGATCACTGGCTTGCCAATGAAATCCTCCAGTACTGGAAGCGTCTGCTAAAGCGGATCGATGTGACCTCGCGTTCGATGGTGGCTCTGGTCGAGCATGGTTCGTGCTACGCTGGTGTCCTTGCTGAGCTCCTTTGGTCGGTGGATCGCAGCTACATGATGGAAGACGAATTTGAAGGCGACAATCGTCCCATTGCGACTGTTACGCTTTCCGAGTCCAACTTTGGTCAATACCCGATGGGCAATGGTCTCACCCGTCTTGAAACACGCTTCCTTGACGAGGCCGATACAATCGAAATGCTCAAGGGCAAGATCGGTGACGCGCTCGAGGCGGAGGATGCTGATGAAGCTGGCCTTGTCACGATGATCCTCGATGATATCGACTGGGATGATGAAATCCGCATCTTCATGGAAGAGCGTGCTTCTTACAGCCCTGATGCGATGACCGGTCTGGAAGCAAACATCCGCTTTGCCGGCCCTGAGACGATGGAAACCCGTATTTTCGGTCGCCTCACCGCATGGCAGAACTGGATATTTAACCGTCCCAACGCCACGGGTGCAGATGGTGCGCTTCAGCGCTACGGCACAGGTGTGCGCGGCGACTACAATATGCAGCGCGTATAATTTTCACGGGCGGGCTATGGTGTCCGCCCGTTTCATTCGTCCGGCGGGATTGGACCGGACACAAGGGAGAGAACGATGCTTGATCTCATCAACGTAAGTTATGACACCCAGATCCCGAACAACGTGGGTCTAAGCGAGGACAAGAAGGTCCTTAAAGCTCTGGAAAAGTGGCACCCTGGTTATATCAACTGGTGGAACGACCTCATTCCCCAGAACTTCCAAAAGTCGATGGTTTACCTGCGCACTGCTGTCTCTGTTGACCCCAAGGGATGGGCAAAGTTCGACTATGTGAAGATGCCGGAATACCGTTGGGGTGTACTGCTTGCACCGCAAGTTGAAGACCGCGTGATCCCTTGCGGCGAGCATGCTGGTCAAAAAGCCTGGCAGGAAGTGCCGGGCGAATACCGCAATATGCTCAAGCGCTTGATCGTGATTCAGGGCGACACCGAGCCGGGTTCGGTAGAGCAGCAGCGTTTCCTTGGTCTGACCGCGCCGTCGCTCTATGACATGCGCAACCTGTTCCAGGTAAATGTAGAAGAAGGCCGCCACCTCTGGGCGATGGTCTACCTGCTTCAGAAGTATTTCGGCAAAGACGGACGTGAAGAAGCAGATGAAATGCTGATCCGTTCGTCGGGTTCGGAAGAAGCGCCGCGTATGCTTGGTGCGTTCAACGAAGAGACGCCTGACTGGCTGTCGTTCTTCATGTTCACCTATTTCACTGATCGTGACGGCAAGATGCAGCTTGAAAGCTTGGCTCAGTCGGGCTTTGACCCGCTGTCGCGCACCTGCCGCTTCATGCTCACTGAAGAAGCACACCACATGTTTGTGGGTGAAACGGGCGTAGGTCGCACCATCGAAAAGACCGTTTCGGTCATGAAGGAGAACGGCATCGATGATCCTTACGACATCGACAAAATCCGCTCCTTCGGTGTGATCGACCTTCCGACCATCCAAAAGAAGCTCAACCTTCACTATACGCTTTCGCTTGATCTCTTCGGTCAGGAAGTTTCGACCAACGCCGCCAATGCGTTCAACGCAGGCATTAAGGGTCGTTACATGGAAAGCCGTATCGACGACGATCACAAGCTTCAGGGTGCGACCTATCCGGTTTGGAACCTTGTTGACGGCAAACTTGTTCGTGAAGAAGTGCCTGCGCTTACTGCAATTAACATGCGTCTTCGCGATGACTATACCCGCGATGCGGCTGGCGGCGTAGGTCGTTGGAACAAGATCATCGAAAAGGCTGGGATTCAGTTCGAGCTCAAGCTACCGCACGAGAGTTTCCACCGTCAAATCGGCGTCTTTGCAGGTCACACCTTCAACCCAGAAGGGCAGATGATCTCGAAAGAGGCATATGATCTAGGCATGAAGGACTGGCTTCCGACCAAGGCGGACGGCGACTTCATCCAGTCGCTCATGAAGCCGGTTACTGAGCCCGGCAAATATGCATCGTGGATTGCTGCACCCAAAGTTGGCATCGACAACAAGCCAGGCGACTTCGAATACGTCAAGCTACACATGGCTTAATAAGCATTGGGGCGGGCCGAGGAGGGCCCGCCCATTAAAAAGGGAGGAGCACATCATGATCACTCGCACTGTGACTATAATGACTGCTAATTCACCCGCATCGGGCATTTGTCTTGATTGCCCGAAATGTCAGGGTTCGTGCTGGACAGCGTTCGAACTGGCAACCGTCCCAACGACCGTGCTCAAATCTAAGGGCAAGTGAAAATGAACAAGCCGCTCAAGCAACACCTGATCGACCCGGAAATTTGTATCCGCTGTTATACCTGCGAGATGACCTGCCCAGTTGAGGCCATCGTGCACGACGATAACAATGTGGTCGTCGATGCAGATAAGTGCAATTTCTGTATGGATTGTATCCCCGTCTGCCCGACAGGTTCGATTGACGAGTGGCGCGTTGTGAACGACGCCTACTCGTTGGATGACCAATTCGGCTGGACAGAACTTCCCGAGCAAGAAGAACTTTCTGGCGGCGAAGAAGACGTCGGTCTTGAAGCGATGGACGAAGCGATTGCGGCTTTGCTGGCCGAGGCGCACAAAGGCGCAGGCGGCAAGGCCAAAGCGCCTGCGACGGCCTCTAAGGCGTCGATCAACCTGTACAATCTTGGTAAACCCGCCATGGCAACGGTGCAGGGCAACTATCGCCTAACGGATGCCGAAGATAACGATGTGCGCCACATCATCCTCGATTTCGGCGGCCTGCCGTTCCCTGTGCTTGAGGGGCAGTCCATTGGGATCATCCCGCCGGGCACTGCGGATGACGGGAATGCGCATCTGCCACGTCTCTATTCAGTATCCTCGCCTCGCGACGGCGAGCGTCCGAACTACAACAACCTGTCTCTGACGGTAAAGCGCGAGCCGAACGGGCTTTGCTCGAACTACGTTTGCGATCTTAAGGTCGGCGACAAGGTAGAGGTTACGGGGCCGTTTGGTTCGACATTCCTGCTCCCATCTGATCCGCAAGCGCATCTGATGATGATCTGCACAGGTACCGGTTCTGCGCCGTTCCGTGGTTTTACAATGCGCCGTCAACGCGAGAACAACGGAGTTGACGGTAAGCTGACGCTTTACTTTGGTGCGCGCACGCCCGAGCATCTTCCCTATTTTGGTCCGCTCAAGAAGGTTCCCGAGAACTTCCTCAAGAAGCACTTTGCGCTCAGCCGCCAAGAAGGCCAACCCAAAGCCTATGTTCAGGATAAAATCCGCGAAAACGCGACCGATGTTTCAGCGCTCTTGCAGGATCCTAAGGGTTACATCTACATCTGCGGCAAGAAAGAGATGGAAGCGGGTGTCGAGCAAGCGCTCTCTGATGTTGCTCGTGGGATCGGACTTGAGTGGGTAACCATCCGTGACGCGATGCGTGAAGATGGAAGATACCACGTCGAGACCTATTGATGTTTGAACACGAAATTCGCGTTACTTGGGGCGATTGCGACCCCGCCAAGATTGTCTATACGGGGCGGCTTCCATGGTTTGCACTGGATGGGATCAACGCTTGGTGGGAACATCATCTCGGTGACGACTGGTATCGGATGGAGCTTGACCGCAACGTCGGCACGCCGTTTGTCCACATGTCGCTCAATTTCCGTTCGCCCGTTACGCCGCGCCATCGGCTGAAACTTCAGGTCTGGCCGACAAAGCTTGGCGAAACCTCGATCGGTTTCCACGTGAATGCCTATCAGGATGGTGTTTTGTGTTTTGACGGTGATTTTGTTAACGTCTTCATCGTTGCGAACGAGTTTCGCAAATCGCCCCCACCCCAAGATATTCGCGATATTGTTACGCCGTTGCTGCGTCCGACCAATGAATAAGCTCTAACTGAACGTTTCTGGTTGAGGTTACGCAGTTTTTCGCTAGTTTGTTGCACTATATTTCATCGTGTGGCGCAAAATGAGCGAAATCACTAATTTCAAAGGCGAAGCTGCGCGTGTTTCGGAGAATGACCCCGAAGCCGCAGCTGAAGCTTTGATCAAACGCGTTGGTGAACGCGTTCGTTTTGTTCGTGAGCGCAAGGGCATTCCACGTCGCGTCCTCTCAGAAGTGTCTGGAGTTTCGCCGCGTTACCTTGCTCAGCTTGAGGCGGGTGAAGGCAATATCTCTATCGGTCTGCTGCAACGCGTATCTTCGGCATTGGGGCATCGCATTGAATGGCTCCTGTCTGAGGATGACCCATGGACGTCAGAAGTCGTACAGATTGCTGACCTATATAGGACAGCGAGTAAGGATGTCAGACAGCAAGTTCGCGACATTCTTGCGCCCGCGGGGACAGAGGGTCAGCGCGCCAACCGCGTATGTTTGATCGGTCTACGTGGTGCGGGGAAGTCGACTTTGGGTGCATATGCTGGTGCGGCCTTTGGTGTTCCGTTCGTGGAACTCAATCGCGAGATCGAAGCGCAATCCGGAATGCCAGTGAACGAGGTGCTCGCTCTTTACGGGCAGGAAGGCTACCGCAAGCTCGAAGCGCAGGCGATCGAACGCATCATTGCCACGCATGATAGCGTTTTCCTTGCCGTAGCTGGCGGCATCGTCGCCGAACCCGAGACCTATAAGTCGCTTCTTGCGAATTTTCATACAATTTGGGTCAAAGCTTCGCCCGATGATCACATGTCCCGTGTTCGAGCGCAGGGTGACACCCGCCCAATGGCAGGCAATCCTGAGGCAATGGAACAGCTCAAATCGATCCTAACCAGCCGCGAAACGCTATATGCGCGGGCGGAGGCGCAACTCGACACCTCAGGGAAATCGGTGGAGCAGAGTTGCGAAGACTTGTTTACCCTGATCCGAGACCGAGACTTCTTCTAGACTTGCAATTCAGTTGTGCAATATATTACATGTTTCGGAAATATAGCGCACATGGAGGATAGGCTATGTCGGTGCACTGTCGTCGTGAGGGCAACGTCGGTTATGTGACGCTGGATAATTCTCCGGTAAATGCAATCGGTTTATTGATGCGCCAAGGTCTCAATAATGCTGTGACTTGGGCCGAAACCGAAGGCCTAACGCGTGTCATTGTAACAGGCGCGGGGGCTGCATTCGCAGCTGGTGCCGATGCGCGCGAATTTGGCGCGCCGCCCATTGAACCCCACCTTCCCGATGTGCTCGCTCGTATCGAGAAATCCTTTGTGCCTTGGATCGCCGCGATCAACGGTGTCGCGCTGGGCGGCGGTTTGGAAATAGCACTCGCTTGTCGCTATCGGATCGCAGATCCGAGTGCTCAACTTGGCCTTCCCGAAGTAACGCTTGGTGTTGTTCCCGGGGCCGGTGGCACCCAGCGACTTCCGCGTCTCATTGGGATGGAGAAGGCGCTTGAGTTGATCCCAACGGGCAAGGCTGTATCTGCGCAAGAAGCGAAGGCTCTGGGTCTTGTTGACCTCGTATCCGACACGCCGTTGATCGAAGCAGCTATGGTAGTGCCTGAACTGCTTGACCAGATCGTACCTCTCTGGGAGCGTCCCGTTGATCACGTGGTTTCGGTCGAAGCGGCGATTGCGACCGCAAAGAAAAAGCAGGTCAATCAAATTGCGCCTCTCGAAGCGATCCGCCTTGTTGAACTTGCGGCTCATTCCGAATTTGCGGATGGTATCAAAGAAGAGCGCGCGGTTTTCATCAATCTACGCTCAGGCGAGCAGGCAAACGCGTTGCGACACATCTTCTTTGCAGAACGTGCGGCAAAGGCTCCGAAATGGCTCACCTCAGAACCGAAGAACATCTCGAAGGTCGCGGTCGTGGGCGGGGGAACGATGGGAGCGGGTATTGCATATGCACTCCTGAATTCTGGTTACAACGTAGTAACACTTGAAACCGATGCAGAAGGTGCCGAGCGGGCACGCGTGAATGTTGGCAAGATTCTAAGTCAGAGCAAGGCCCGCGGATTTGTGACTGACGCTAAAGAAGCTGACATTCTGAGCCGATACTCCGCGAGTGACGATTATGCCGTTGCCGAAGACGCTGATCTCGCGATTGAGGCAGCCTTTGAGAGCATGGAGGTCAAGAAACAGGTCTTCACCCAGCTTCAGTCCGTGATGCCCAAAGATGCTGTACTTGCTTCAAACACATCGTACCTTGATCTCAATGAAATTGCGGCCTGCCTTGATGACCCCTCGCGTCTTGTTGGTCTTCATTTCTTTGCGCCTGCGCATGTTATGAAGCTCTTAGAGATTGTGCGGGGCGAGGCGAGCTCGGATGTTTCGCTTGCGACGGGGTATGCGCTCGCAAAGCGACTTCGCAAAATTCCAGTGCTTGCCGGCGTTTGTGACGGGTTTATCGGTAACCGCATTCTTCAGCGTTATCGCGAGGCTGCTGATACCGTGTTCATGGATGGCTCAACCCCTTGGGAAGTGGACGAAGCCATGGTGGAGTTCGGCTATGCGATGGGGCCGTACGAGGCCCAAGACCTCTCAGGGTTAGATATCGCATTTGCCAATCGCCGCCGTCAGGACGCAACACGCGACCCGAGCCGCCGTTATATCCCGATTGCTGACCGTATGGTCGAGCTTGGTAAGCTTGGGAAAAAGACCGGAGCCGGTTGGTACCGTTATCCAGGTGGAGCAGGCAAGGTTGAAGACCCAATTGTTGCTGATTTGGCCTTGGAAGAAAGCCATTTTGCGGGCCGCACCCGTACCGACTACAAGTCTGATGAAATTCGCCACCGGCTCTTACTTGCAATGATAAACGAAGCCGCTGACATCCTTGCCGAAGGGATTGCCCAGTCGGCTCAGGATATCGATATCGTTACGGTCTTTGGCTATGGTTTCCCGCGCTGGCGGGGTGGACTTATGTGCTACGCAGATACAATTGGTGCGGCTAAAATTCTTGCCGATTTGAATAGCCTCAGCGAAGAGGACCCCCTTGTGTGGAAGCCTTCCAAAGTCATTGAGGAATGCGCCGCCAAAGGGACCAAGCTGGCAGATTGGAAACGTGAGGCCTAGACCTCACGCCATCCTTTCAAAAGCGCGATAAAGTCCACGAAGCTCGGCGAGACCTTTCAGTCGCCCAATTGCGGGATAGCCCGGCTGGGCCTGACGTCCAATGTCGTCAAGAATGTCCTGACCGTGGTCGGGGCGCATCGGAATAGACCAGTCTGCGCGACCGTTGTCCCTGCGCTTCTTTTCTTCGGCCACGATGGCTTGAACCATGCCCACCATATCAGTGTGGCCATTTAGATGTTCGTCTTCAAAGAACGAGTTTTTGATCTCGTTCCCTTCGATTGCAACATTGCGCAGGTGCAGGAAATGCACGCGATCAGCGAGCGTCTTGAAAATCTCGATCGGGTTATTGTCAGGGCGTGCACCTAGCGAGCCAGTACAGAAGGTCACGCCGTTTGCGGGGACGTCTACAGCGTCGAGTACTTTGCGATACTGTTCGGCAGTCGACATAATGCGCGGCAGCCCAAGGAGCGAGAAGGGTGGGTCGTCAGGGTGACAGCAAATTCGCACGCCAATTTCTTGGGCCAACGGGGCCACCTCAGTAAGGAAGTCGATCAGATGTTGCCGAAGTTGGCCCTCTGAAATTGCGTCATACTCGGCCAAATGTGCGCGGACGTCATCAAGGGTGAAACTTTCAGCAGCACCAGGCAGGCCGAACACAACGTTACCGGCAATTTGCTCTCGCTCAACGTCGGTCATCTGAGCAAAACGCTCGGTTGCAGCTTTGGTCACAGCGTCGGAGAAGTCATCGCTCGCGCCATGGCGTTTTAGAATGTGGATGTCAAAGGCGGCAAAGTCGATGAGATCAAAGCGCATGCAGCGCGCACCGGTCGGCCTCTCCCATTGAAGATTGGTGCGCGTCCAATCAAGAACAGGCATGAAGTTGTAGCAGATCACTTCAATACCTGCTTCGCGAAGGTTGCGCATCGAAACTTTCCAGTTCGCGATATGCTCTTTCCAATTGCCGCGCTGTTTCTTGATATCTTCTGAAACTGGCAGAGACTCGACCACAGTCCATTTAAGGGTCGATGGGCGACCATCGGCGCGCGTCTCAATCTGTCTCTGACGCAGCGCGATTTCCTCGGGGGTCCAAACGGCACCCGTCGGGACATGGTGAAGCGCAGAGACGACGCCTTCAACGCCTGCCTGCATCATATCATCAATGCTGACCCTATCTTTTGGGCCGAACCAGCGCCAAGTCTGTTCCATGCTGAATCCTACTCGTTTGTCACTGACTTTTTACAGTCGCTCAATGTGGATTACTAGTATGGGAGTTATCGGATTTCTTTGAAGAGGCGTGTTAATTGAGCCAAAGATGGATCAATGCGGCTTCGGGCGTTTCATTGCCGCCGTTTTCGATCCCAAGCGACCACAATCCAGAACCAGCAGCGTAGGTTCCTGGCGCGAGTCCACCTGTCAGGCATTGGCTGACCGCTCGCAAACGAACACCGCGCGAAATAGCTTCTTCCAAGACAGCGAGAAGATCTGGATCGGAAGATGCCGTGCCAGAGCCGAAAAGCCGAAGTACAGCGCCGTCCAGATCCGAGAGCATGGCGCGGAGCGTCTTTGACTTGAGGCCGGGGGTGAGTGTTATGATCGCAAGCGCCCGATCGTCAAATCGACGGGATTGGGGCGCACTCAGAAGAAGTTTGGCAACGCTTTGAAAAGCATTCACCTCGTGTGTGTCGAGTTTGGCAAGAGCGCCAGCGGGAAGCAGCTTGTCGGCAAAAGCGAGAAAAGTGCCTTTATCCTGATCAAGAGCCGAATAAGCGAGTTCAAGATTTGCTTCTGCGTCTCCCCCCATTCCAAGGGGGATCATGGAACCGGTGAGGATGACCGTTCGATCAAGGCCTGCAAGTGCCTGAGTAAGCGCAGTTGCGGTATATGCCATTGTATCGGTGCCGTGGGTTACGATCACGCGATGGTTGGGATATTCGTCGATCTTATCTAAGATCTGGTTCCAATGTTTTGGCCCGACGTCCGAGCTATCAAGCAACGGCGCAAAAACATGTGCAATCAGCTCATCGTTTTGAGCGAGACGCTTTTCAAAGGCGCTCTCGACTAAACCAACAGCAGGCGCGAGACCGTTCTCGGTCGGTTTCATACCAATCGTGCCGCCTGTATGGATGAATAGGATGTCCATGTCTGTCTCCGCCGCCGTACCGTTTCTCTTGGCTAAACAACTCGGGGGCGGGGCTGCAACCTATATCCGCTTTGCCGCTGGAAATTCCTTTCGCCCACTCAGTGCAAGACAAAGAGCAGGATCATCTAGCAAAGCGCGAACTGCATCGCGCCACTCTTCACCTGTCCGAGTGTGAAAACCGTTCACTCCCACTTGGACCTGAGTTGGTTTGTTAATGACCGAGATTGTTGGACAACTTGGCACATAGTCCGCATCAAACTCGTCCGCACCGACAGTGAAAATATCCGCGTGGTTCGCCCATTTTACAAAGTGCGAGTTGGGGCAATTCCGAACCTGAGCAACAAGTCCGAGCTGATCCACAGTGTCAGGTAGGGTCTCATTCACAACGACAAGCACAGGTTCCGATGGATGCTCCGCAATGTCCGAAAACCAAAACACGAGCAATTCGAGTGCTTCGGCTTGAAATCCAGCGGCCAGTATAACGGGTTTCCATAGGTGAGAGACACGTCGAAGGGACGGTTGATGCAACTCAATGGCAGTAGACATAGCGATCTCCTTTAGTGACCAAATTTCATTGGGCCTATGCGGGGTTAAATCCCCGTTAATTGATATCCATTGCATGCTGGACTTGTGGACTTCGCGTTCTAGATGATGCTTAGAAAAAGGAGCAGCCCATGCAGATCTCGGTTTTGTTTATCGCCAGTTTGGTTTTCTTTCTTGCAGTTGACGCGATGATGTTGCGCTTTTTTATGGCGCCGCTCTTCGAAAGGCATCTTGGTGACTGGATGGCGGAGCCACTTCGCATGGGCCCTGCTGCGGTGTTCTATTTGGGGTATATCGCAGGCGTCGTTTATCTTGTGGCGTTGCCTGCGCTGCGCGCAAATGATCCAATGCAGGCCTTGATCGGGGGCCTCGTCATGGGGCTTTTGGCCTACGGTACATATGAGTTTACGAATTACGCGACCCTGACACGCTGGACGATGCAGCAAGTGGTCATCGATACGGTGTGGGGTGGGGTGCTAACTGGAGCAACCGCATGGGTCGGCGTAGTCGTGGCCCGAAGCCTCGGATAAAAAAGGGCCCCTTCTGGGGCCCTCTTTATTAAGCGATTTTGGCAAGTGCCTTATCCACGGCACCTGTAATTTCATCGATATCGCTTGGTCCAGCGATCAGCGCCGGCGCAAAGAGCAACGTGTTGTTGAAGCCGGGCATGGAGCGATTGGACGCACCAATAATAACGCCTTGCTTCAGACAATCGGCGACGACGCCCATAACAAGCTTTTCATCAAGAGGTTCGCGGGTGTCGCGGTCCTTAACAAGTTCTGCGCCAGCAAAGAGACCTTTGCCCCGCACGTCTCCGATGATCTTGTACTTGTCCATCAACGCACGAAGGTTGTCCTGTAGTCGATCTCCCATACGTGCAGAATTCCCGCAAAGGTCTTCGTCCTCTATAATCTTCATGTTTTCGAGGGCTGCGACTGGACCCGCAGTGCAGCCGCCAAAAGTCGAGATGTCGCGGAAGTAGCCAAGCTTGTCCGTCTCGTCCTTGAACTTGTCGAAAACAGCCTCGGTGGTCACGCAGCAAGAAATCGCCGCGTAACCAGATGCAACGCCCTTTGCCATGGTAACGATGTCAGGCTTGATTCCGTATTGCTGATAGCCGAACCACGTGCCTGTACGGCCAAGGCCGCAAACGACTTCGTCGATGTGCAAAAGGATGTCGTACTTGCGGCAAAGCTCTTGAACGCGCTCCCAATAGCCCTTTGGCGGAGTGATAATGCCGCCGCCTGCGGTAATCGGTTCAAGGCAGAGCGCGCCGATGGTGTCGGCACCTTCGCGTAGAATGACTTCCTCTATGGCGCGGGCCGAGGCTTCTGCATAGGCTTCACCGCTGCTGCCATCCTGTGCGCGATATTCAAGGCAATGCGGAATTTCGACAAAGCCGGGAGCAAAAGGGCCATACTGTACATTGCGCTCTTGTTGGCCACCTGCGGAAAGACAGGCGATTGTCGTTCCGTGATAGTCACGGTCACGGTAGAGGATCTTGGACTTCTTGCCGCCATAGTGCTTGTGGCTGATCTGGCGAACCATCTTGAACGCTTTCTCGTTCGCCTCGGAGCCCGAGTTGGCATAGTAGACTCGGGTCAACCCGGGCATTTTTTCGATCAGCCGTTCAGCGAAAATCGCACCGGGAATTGTTCCCTTGGCGCCTGCAAAGTAGCACATCTTAACGAGTTGGTCGCGCACGGCGTCCGCAATCTCGGTGCGGCCATAGCCGACGTTTACAGTCCAAACACCGCCCGAAACAGCATCGAGGTGTTCTTTGCCGGTAATATCCCAAACCCGCATGCCTTTGCCCTCGACAATAATCTGAGGGTCAATGGCTTCAAACGGCTTATGCTGGACGAGGTGGTGCCAGACGTGGGCTTTGTCGGCTCTGATGATCGCGGATGGATCGTTATTGAGGGCAATCGAGTTCATATCGGCAGACTCCGCGGAAATTGGAATTTGATCATAATCAAACGCCGCGTCGCCGTTAATGCAATAGCGAACTTATGAGCTATGCTGAAGGTTCTCGATTTCCGTTTCTAGAGCGATGCGGGTCTTCTTCCAAATATTTCGCAATTCGGGGATTTCTTTGCGCATTTGATTTTCTTTTTCTGTCTTGCCCAAGGTCTCTAGTTCGCGAAGTTTGCCAGCTAAACCCTGCGCCCCGAACATCGCGCTTGATCCGGCCAATTTGTGGATGTTTGAAATCAACGAATGGTCTGAGGCCGTTTCAGAGGTGGAGAAAATCTCATTCAGGATAGTCTCTGCTTCTTCGATGTAATGCTGTAAAAGCTTTTTGACACGCTCCTCTCCAAGGTCGGTCAAAAGCTCGTTGATCATCGCTGCGTTTATCTGAGAGGGCATCGGGCTTTTGTTCTCCTGAGAGTCGGCAGATTTTCGTGTGGCCTTGCTGCTGATCAAATCATTGAGCGCTTGCCGTGTAATCGGTTTTATCAGTGCATCATCCATGCCAGCATCTCTGAACCGCTCTATGTCGGAGGGGAGGGCATGTGCAGTGAGCGCGATGATGCGAGAACCTGCAGACTTGCCACGAGATGTTCGGATGCGCTTCGCGGCTTCGACGCCGTCAAGTCGCGGCATCGAAATGTCCATCAAAATAAGGTCGAAATGTTCAATCTCGGCGAATTCAGTCCCTTCAAGTCCGTCGTGTGCGAGAGTTACTTCGTGGCCTTCACGAACGAGCATTTCTTGCGCCACAAGGCGGTTGATCTGGTTATCTTCAACGACGAGGATTCTAAGTGTATCCGAACGGCGTGTCTGAGCGCTTTGGCTATTGTCTGAAGCGTCCATCTTCGGTTCGAGAACGCTAAGAGTCGGAAGTGGTATGCGGAACCAAAACAAGCTTCCCTCGCCACGTTCTGACTCTGCACCAATTTCGCCGCCCATCGCTTCGACAAGTCGTTTGGCGATGCCCAAGCCAAGGCCTGTGCCCCCAGATACACGCGAATAGGACGTGTCGAGCGTCACGAAGTCGTCGAAAATTCGCGCGAGGTTTTCTTCTGTGATGCCTATGCCGCTGTCGATCACGCGAAATTCGAATTCGGTGCCTGACGGGAGGCGTTCTACTTCAAGCCGGATAACACCGTGGTGTGTGAATTTGATCGCATTCGATGTGAGGTTAAGCAGGATTTGGCGGAGCTTAATTTGGTCGCCCAGAACGGTCGCGTCGTTGGCACCAATGATCTCCATTTCAAGGGTGTCGTTGTTGCGCTGGGCTTGGCCTTTTTGCGAGTCGAGAAGTTCAGTGAGCAGCGGAGCGAGTGCAAAAGGTGTCTGCGTAATTTGAACAGGACCCGCATCAAGCCGCGAAATGTCGAGCACGTCATTGACGTGATGCAGCAATAGATTGCCTGATGTTTCCATGATCCGCAGCAGATAATTTTGCTTTTCGGTCATCTCACTGTCGCGCATGAGATCAATCGTGCCAAGAATACCGTTAAGCGGTGTCCTCATTTCGTGGCTCATTACGGCCAAGAGATCCGCCTTGGCCTTTTCGCCAGCAAGCGCTTCGTCACGGGCACGTAGCAGCTCTTCTTCGTTGTGCACTTGGCGCGAAATGTCTCTTAGAAACGAGACAAAGAGCTGACGGTTTCCGGCTTTTGCTTCTGCAATCGAAAACTCGCAGGGGAAGACTTCGCCGTTTTTACGAAGTGCCTCAAGCTGGACGTGGCCTCGTCCAACGACCCGTCGCGTGTGCTCTTTTTGGTATCGTTTCATCCCAGCCATATGCGCCTTGCGGTATTTGGGCGGGATAATCAGATCGACAATTTGTTGATCCAAGGCCTCATCGCGGGTGTAGCCGAAGATCGCTTCTGCGGCACCATTGTACTCGACGATGCGGCCCGCTTCGTCGATCACGATGACAGCGTCCAGTGTAGAACTCACCATTGCTTCGAGACGAGCAGAGTTCTGTCTGTTCTGGGTCGCGTTTTGCTGCGAGACTCGATACAGTTGAAAAAGGACTAAGGCCAAGATGATCAAGGCCATGACGAGCGCGATGGTAATCCCAGCAACGCGCGAAAGTGTCAAAAGGACTTCGAGCCTCGTTGCGTCCGAAACTTTTGCAAAATGAGTGATGCCTATCAAAGCGACTTCGCGGACAAGCGGGCGGATGCCATCAGCCATTTCATCGAGTTCGATCAAGCGTGCTCTAAGCGTTTCATTATTGAGGTCGATAATCGCTGCTGTCTCATCCAGCAGTGTCTGGGCACTTTTCAGAGGTGTGCTGAACGCAACGTCATCGCGTAATTTGGCATAGATCTTACCTTTGCCGATCGTTGAAACCCGACCGTAGAGAATGTCGAAACGCGTTCTAACCAGCTTGAGGTCTGGTGCGTCGACCGTCAGAGCATTTTGAGTTGCGACTTTAAAAGAAAGATACTCAACTTCCATCTGTGCCAGTGTCCATTGGACATTGTCTGACGCGGCGACGGTTTGGTTTTGGATTTTGTTACTTACACTCAGGCCAAGATAAAGGATCGTGGCCACAGAAATCATAAGAAGAAAACCAAGAGCGCCGGCTTTAGCCCAGCGCCCGTCGATTTTAACATTTAGGTTTTCCTGAGGCATGCGCACTTGACCCGAAGTTGGCGCTATTGAGTGACCTCGATCTTACTCAATTGCCAGATACTACGCGAATAATTTATTTCGGACTGGTATTCTGGACCCTCATCAAACGGGAAAACGATCCAAAGTGGGCCTTTGTCGCGGACCGACATCGGTTCGCCAAAGTTGTAATATGCCATGAGCGCGCGCGAACTCTTGATCTCATTGATCGGGATGTCGATCGCATAGTCATTGATGGCTGTCGCCGTTATTTGGCCACCTT
Source organism: Marivivens sp. (assembly GCA_038133925.1). Lineage (GTDB taxonomy): Bacteria > Pseudomonadota > Alphaproteobacteria > Rhodobacterales > Rhodobacteraceae > Marivivens. The sequence goes on from JAYPUF010000009.1 coordinate 39,480, forward strand.
CGGCGCCAAGCCCCTCTAAAAAGTCGAAAAGTGGTACGCCGGTCAGTTCTTGGACGCCATCCGTCCATATCGTTGTGGTTGAATAAGTCTCCGATGGCATCGCTGCGAGCATGTCGATATCAAAAACTGCGCTGTCGCCTTGATTTTTCGAACTTATGGAACCCGTAACCGTTAACACAACTTCCCCTTGAGGTGTGCTTAGCTCAGCCGAATAAGCATGTGATGTCAGCAAAGCGCCAATTACAGCAAAAGTTGATGCGAGCAGGGTAGAGTTCAATCTAAACATTGTATAATTTCCTTCAAACGGCGTCTAAGCGGGATTTATTGCACCATAACGACTAGGGGTCATGCAATCATACGGGTATATTATACCCAAAAGTATATTACCCGTCGACATAAGATGAAATTATTATACCGTTAGTTGCGTTGGGGTGGCTCTGTCTTATGGATAAACAGAACTTAGGTGTAGTTTACTTAGTTCATTCTGCTTTTTTAGGCTGTTCCGAAGGCGATAATTAAACCTAACTGCCATACTTTAGGCCAAATTGGGTGCTAAAAGTGGGCAAGTTCAAGGTTAACTGTTAAAGGTGAAGTAACCATGCGAGTTTTGATTGCAGACGATCACGATCTTGTCCGCGAAACGATTGGCGCGTTCTTGCTTGCAGAAGGTGTTGTTGAGGTAAAGACCGCGGCAACTCTTGATGAGGCGCTCGAGATCGTTCAGGAAACCGGCTCATTCGACGTAGTTCTGTTGGACTACAACATGCCCGGAATGAAGGGCCTCGACGGTCTTTCTATTATGAAAAAAGCGAATAGTGACCGTCCGGTTGCAATTCTGTCCGGTACAGCCACCCGTGATGTGGCAGACGCGGCCCTAAAGGCGGGCGCCGCTGGTTTTGTTCCCAAGACCCTCTCATCCAAGTCAATGGTCACCGCAATTCGTTTTATGGCTGCGGGCGAGACCTATGCCCCGTTCGGCTTCCTACAAGAAGCACCGGCGGCCGGAGACGGTCTCTTAACCCGACGCGAAACCGACGTTCTGCGCGGTATCTGCGATGGCAAATCTAACAAAGAAATCGCGCGCGATCTCGATCTTCAGGAAGTGACTGTCAAGCTTCACGTCAAGACCCTGAGCCGCAAGCTTGATGCGCGCAACCGTACTCAAGCTGCGATGATCGCACGCGACCGTCACTTGGTCTGATCACTCGTCTGAGAAACCCGGCCCTAAGGCTGCAAACAAAGCGCTGCTATCCTCAAGCGGGGTAGCGGCTTTTTTTTGCTTTTTGGGTAAGGTTTTCGCGGATTCGGCTGCTTCCTCGGTCGCCGCTTCTCTGGTCTCCAGTTCAGCGACTTCGGTCACTTCCTCTAATGGATCCTGATCGGCTGGAGTATCGAGGGTGAGTTTGTTGGAAAGATCGGCAAGCTCCGTTGCGGCTACACGCTCGTCCTTGGCATCCTCTGTTGGTTCCTCTGCAAATGGATCCCAAGGTTGTTCCTCTTGGTCGATGAATTTGGCTTCAGCTGGGTCGAGTTCAATCGGGTCTGGAAGAGCGTTGAAATCGGAAGTTTGAGGACTTGTTTCTGCGTCGAGCGTCTTGGCAACGTCCTCTACCATGGCATCCGTGTCGAAGTCAGCGACGCTAGCTTCGATACTCGGTTCCTCGGCGACAGGTTCCTCATCGGGTTCCGCAGCGCCACCCCCGAATTGCAGCATCATCGCGGCATCACTCAGATCAAGAGACATCATCGACATCTCTTTCTTTTTCTTCTTTGGTTTTGGCGCAGGTTCTGGTTCTGGTTCAGGTTCGGGAATTGGTTCCGGTTCAGGCTCAGGGATAATCTCTGGCTCGATGATTGGCTCCGGTTCAGGAATTACCGCTTCAACTGGGCCAAGCGCCAAAAGAGCCAAGATGAACGCGCGCAAGGCGCGTCTTTCCTTAGCTTTTCTTGATTTAGAATAAAGATCCTCGAGAATTTCGAGAACTTCTTCGCGATCCTGATCAAGGATGCCATCGAGCAAAATTTCTACCTGTTCCGACAAGGTTTTGTGGCGGGGCAGGCGAAGTTCGATCGACATTTTTTTCCTCGGCTTAAAAGTTGGCACTGAGTTTGCAGTTCATCCCGTGAAGACATCTGTCCAAACTCGAAACCGGCACTGAAAATGACGACAAGCATCAAAGATAGTTTAGCCGTTCATTCCCAAGCCCTCCATCTGCGGGGGCAGCGGAACAATCTGATTGCGTCTAACATCGCGAATGCCGCGACGCCTGGCTTTAAGGCTCGTGATTTCGATTTTGGCGCAGAGTTGAACAAAGCCGTGGGTGTCAGCGAGCTTCGCATAAACAACGCACTGCACATGCCAACCACGACAGGAAACACAGACATTCAGCTGGGCTATCGAAACGCGACGATGCCTTCTCTCGATGGAAACACCGTCGAAATGTCTGTCGAGCAAATGGAGTTCGCTGAGAACACCGTTCGCTATCAAGCGTCACTCGAATTTCTTAATCGCCGCATTTCGGGCCTCATGAGCGTCATTCGTGGAGAATAAGGATGGCAGGTAATCTCAATAATGTGTTCGATCTGGCAGCGGGCTCAATGTCCTCGCAGCTCGTGCGCATGAACACGATCGCTTCGAACCTTGCAAACGTAGGCACCGTCGCGAGTACGCCGGTATCAACCAAAGGCAGGAGCAACTTTCGCGTCCTATGCGGCAATACGGGTCAGGGGTTCGATTGTGGACTTCCTACGCGATAATGCGAGCGTGTGTCGCAGCACGATCATTATGCAGCAAAAAGCCAAGGCGGTTACTGCAAAGCTGGAACAACAGCTAATGCGTGCCCCCGAAAAGGAAGAGATTGCCAAGGAACTCGGTATCGCGGTTGGCGAACTTGAGGATTGGGAAAACCGTTTTGCTGCTGGTCAGGTGAAATCGCTTGATGAGCTTTACACGGATCAGTCCCAGCTCTTTTCGGATAACATGAGCCGTACGGCTGAGGATAATATCCAGCAGATGCAAATGAAAAAGCTGCTGCGCCGTGCGCTTGGACAACTTCCTGAACGCGAGGCCCTTTTGCTTCAGCTCTACTATGTCGAAGAACTCAACGTCTATGAAATCGCAGAGGTACTTGGGGTCACAACTGGCCGAGTATCTCAGATCAAAAAAGCCGCTGTGGAGCGGCTTCGCAAGTTCATTACTGAAATGGAAGAAGGGGGCGCATAGGCCCCCTTTTTATTAGATCGTAAATGCAGGCATCACGGATGCGCCTGCCGCGATACGGCGTGCCCATGCGTCGATATCTTTGCCGAACATTGCGCGCGGATCGGTCAGAACCGAAAGTAGCGCTTCAACTGCGACGTATTTGATTTTGTCGACCGGATCGAGGTCGCCACGATCAAACGTTGACCAGTTCTGACCGCCAAGGCGAACTTCGCTCTTGGTTTCATCGAGGCGGACGTACCATTCAAAGCCATACAAATCGAAGGACTCGATATTTTTGCCCATATCAACGTCCCGGCGCTGGATCATGTGCATGCGTATGTATTCGCGCGTTGTATCAAAGGTGAGCTTGATGATTTCGGACGCGATCGAGGACCAACCTTCTTCGACGGTGTTGGTCAGTTCCAACCATTCGCCACCCTCTTGAGGACGGAAAACAAGCATTTCGAGCGCTTCGATTTCACCGATGACATAGTCATGTGTGCCGATACGAAGACGCGCAATCGGTTCAGGCATGTTGCTGGCTATAGACGGTGCTTGCTCAGAAATGGCAATGTCGCTCGTCGCATCATGAGTGCGGCGCGGCGCAGAACTCACGTAGTCACCATTGCTGAATTCGTCGAGGATGCTGCATGCGGAAGGCGTGAGAACAAATTCGCTCCCGCGAAGATCAGCAAGACCTGCGATCCGCATCGAGGTTTGTTCAACCGCTGTTGCATGTCCATTAGCAGCCATTCGAAGCAAGCCGACCAATACGTGCGACGCTGCACCTGGATCGTGTTCGCGCACTGCTGTGATCAAATCGAGAAGATCCGCAGCGGTATAGAGCTTCTTGGCACTGACGGAGGCATTCGGTTCATTGGCTTGTGAAGCGGTTTGCATCAGAACTGTTCTTTCCTTCTTAAGAGGTCGGAAAGTGTAACGTTCTGTTTTGTTCGTTTGTTTAGGCTTGAGCGGGGAATTCAACCTTTGAACCCCAAGCCTAGCCTTTCGGTCACAGGCTAAAACTCAATGACCATCCCGTCGCGTCCCAAATGGAAAGAACCGTCAAAAAATGGAC
>JAYPUF010000010.1:0-40160 GCA_038133925.1 Marivivens sp.
TCGCAACCCCAAAAAACTACGCTATGTGGAAATAAATTTTGCTGAACACCTAGATGTAGACGTTCTACCGGCGACGGATGAGCTCAACCAACGTACAGCGTGGCCCTTCGCCTCGAAGCACATGTTGACCAACTTCGTGCCATTCGTCTTGTTCGATGTCGGGGAAGAACGTGTCGGCATCCATTACGTCCATATCCACTTCGGTGATCAAGAGGCGATCAGCCTTGGGCAGAAGTTCGCGATAGATCCCTGCGCCGCCGATACCGTATATACGCCTGTGCCCCATTTCATGGGCAGTATTGATCGCTTCATCAAGTGAGGGAAACACGAACTCTGCCTCGGGGACACCCTTGGTGGAGACCACAATATTCACACGGTTCTTGAGTGGCTTGAATGGGAGGCTATCCCAAGTGTTGCGTCCCATAATAATGACGCCGCCAAAAGTTTCGCGCTGAAAGAATTTGAGGTCTTCAGGCGCATGCCAAGGGATAGTGTTTTCACGCCCGATGGCACCGTTACGGGCGCGCGCAACGATCAACGAAATCATACTGCCACCGGTGCTTTGATGGTCGGGTCAGGGTCATAGCCGATGACCTCGAAATCATCGAATGTGAAATCAAAGAGCGAATTCACCTTTCGTTTGATGCGCAACTCGGGAAGCGGTTTGGGGCTGCGGGAGAGCTGCAAGTTCACCTGATCCATATGGTTGGAGTAGATATGCGCGTCTCCGATCGAGTGGACGAAGTCGCCTTCTTCATAGCCCGTAACATGCGCAAGCATCTTCAATAGGAGTGCGTAAGACGCGATATTGAATGGCACGCCAAGAAACATATCAGCCGAGCGCTGATAGAGTTGTAGGTGAAGCTTGCCGCCGTTGATCTTGACTTGCCAAAGCGTGTGACAAGGAGGGAGTGCCATATCCTTGACCTCGCCGGGGTTCCACGCGGACACCACCAGCCTGCGGCTGTCAGGGCTTTGTTTAATCGTATCAACCAACGTCTTGATCTGGTCAATGCTGCCACGATGGTAAATCGGGTGACCACTAGCGTCTTTGCCGGCCTCGATCAGTTGCGGAAAATCACGCCATTGGCGACCATAAACGGGGCCAAGGTCCCCATTTTCGTCAGCCCATTCGTCCCAAATCGAAACGCCGTTATCCTTAAGGTATTTGATATTGGTATCCCCTGCGAGGAACCACAAAAGCTCATGGATAATGGACTTAAGATGAAGCTTTTTCGTCGTCACCAATGGAAAGCCATCGGCAAGCGGATAGCGCGCCTGAAGCCCAAAATATGAAATCGTGCCGGTGCCAGTGCGATCGGTCGTCTTGTCGCCCTTTTCCAGAACGGTTCTCAGAGCTTCATGATACTGCTGCAAGGCGCAATCTCCTCCAGATTTCTTCCTCACTTTGTAAGCGGCGCGTTACAGAAGGCCAAGCCTGAAAAGGGCGCAGGGCCAACGCGTTTTAGGCGGGCCCTGTGCATTTGGTATTTCTGGCAAGAGTAAGAGCTTAGTCAGCCTTCTTGATGGTGCCTGCCATTTGGCGTCCGTCGCGCCCTTCGATCAGTTCAAATTCCACCTTCTGATTGTCAGCAAGGCCAGTAAGCCCTGACTGTTCTACGGCAGAGATGTGAACAAATACGTCCTTGCCGCCATCGTCAGGAGCGATAAAGCCGTAACCTTTTGTCGTGTTGAACCATTTTACGGTGCCGTTGGGCATTCCCGTGTCTCCTTTGTAGTTTGACCCTGAACAAGGGTCGGGGCAAAACTCCAAGCGAAGATCAATGTCGCTCCTTGCCCTATCCGAAAGCTTAACACGGATTTTCAAAACACAAATGACAACCTTGTCAGAATGATTACTTTTCCGCCAAATAGCCGAAAATGGAGAGAAAATGCGCTTCTTTGGACTGAAAACCTGTGACACTTGCCGCAAAGCGCTCAAAGCTTTGGCAGAAAAAGGAATGGAGCCCGAAGTCATTGATGTCCGCGCTGACGGTCTGAGCGAAACGGATCGCTCTGCTATCATGGCGGCATTTGGTGATGTGGCGATCAACAAGGCCTCTACCACTTGGCGCGGTCTGACGGATGAAGAAAAGTCCGCCGACCCCGCGCAACTCCTCGCCCAGCACCCGACATTGATGAAGCGCCCTGTGATTGACCACGGGGGGGAGCTGTATCTCGGCTGGAAAAAAGATGTTCAGGACGCGCTTCTTGGATAATTGCTGCATCTCACCTATGTGGTGAGAGCGAGCCAGAGTGAGAATAAGATGCGCAACGCTGCATTGATGCTTGGAATTTTTGCCGGACTGATTGGTGTCGTCGTGGGGTTCTTCAGCTATGGCTATGTCTCGCTAACCGAGAGTTATCAGGAAGTGGGCGAAACCTTCGGCTTTGTAACCAATCCTGAGTTCATCAAGATGGCGAGCTTTCTTGCGCCCCTGCTTGCAATTGCGGGTGGCGGGATGGCTCGGGCACGGGCACTTTGGGCCGGCGTTCTCATGCTCGTTTCAGCTGCTGCTATGTATGGAGCGTTTGGCTTCAATTTTGCCACGATGTTCCCCATCGGAATGGCGGGACTTGGCGGCGTCTTCGCGATTGCTGCTGGTAAGCCAGATGAAGAAAAGGCGCACTTCTAAAGAAGCGCGCCTTTTATATAGCGAAATTTGGCCAGTTTAACGAAGATCTGGTGGAGTTGCCTCGCCAGCGAGTTCAACAATCATATCGTCAACTGAGCGAACCGAGGTCTGCTGTTCACCGAGACGGCGCACCGAAACTGTGCGCTCTTCGACTTCACGGGCACCGATCGCAAAGATCACCGGAACCTTGCCAAGTGAATGCTCGCGGATCTTGTAGTTGATCTTTTCGTTTCGGGTGTCGGCCTCGGCGCGAATGCCCTTAGCTTTGAGCATCTCTACCACTTCGTTCACATAGCCATCGGCGTCCGATACAATCGAGGCGACCACGACCTGACGCGGTGCGAGCCAGAACGGGAATTTGCCCGCATGTTCTTCGATTAGAATGCCGATAAAGCGTTCGAACGAACCCAGCACCGCACGGTGGAGCATAACGGGGCGGTGCTTTGCGCCGTCCGCGCCAATGTAGTTCGCGTCAAGGCGCTCGGGCAGGTTCGGGTCCACCTGAAGCGTTCCGCACTGCCAGTCGCGGCCAATAGCATCCGTCAGCACGAACTCGAGCTTAGGGCCATAGAATGCGCCTTCGCCTTCTTGGATTTCAAAGTCGTAACCGGCCGCTTTACAAGCATCGCCCAAGGCTGCTTCGACACGATCCCAGCTTTCATCGCTGCCCACACGCTTTTCAGGGCGGGTCGAGAGCTTGATCTTCCAATTATGGAAGCCGAGGTCGTCGTAAATCTTGGACAGGAATTCGATGAACTTCTTGGTTTCCGACTCGATCTGGTCGTCGGTGCAGAAGATATGCGCGTCGTCTTGGGTAAAGCCGCGCACACGCATGATCCCGTGCAAAGCGCCCGAGGGTTCATAGCGGTTGCAAGATCCGAATTCCGCCATGCGCAAGGGCAGATCGCGGTAAGACTTGAGGCCGTGGTTGAACACCTGAACGTGGCATGGGCAGTTCATCGGCTTGAGAGCGTTCACAGTCTTTTCGCGAGCGTGGTCTTCGTCCACCTCCACGATGAACATGTTCTCTTGGTAGTTTTCCCAATGCCCCGAAGCTTCCCAAAGCTTGCGGTTCACCACTTGCGGAGTGTTCACCTCGACATAACCATCGCGGCGCTGTTGGCGGCGCATATAGTCCTGGAGCGTGGTGTAAACCGTCCAACCGTTCGGGTGCCAGAACACCTGACCGGGGGCCTCTTCTTGCATGTGGTAGAGGTCCATTTCCTTGCCAAGTTTACGGTGGTCGCGCTTGGCGGCCTCTTCAAGACGGTTAAGGTAGGCCTTGAGGTCCTCTTTGTTGAGGAAGGCTGCGCCGTAAATACGCTGAAGCTGGGCACGGCTCGAGTCGCCGCGCCAATAGGCGCCCGCGACGTTCATGAGTTTGAACGCATCTGCGGGCACTTGGCCAGTATTCTGCAGGTGCGGGCCGCGGCAGAGATCCTGCCATTCGCCATGCCAATACATCCGAAGCGGCTCATTGCCCGGGATCGCGTCGATCAGTTCGACTTTGTAAGGCTCGCCCTTGTCCTTGTAGTGCTGAACTGCGCGGTCGCGGTCCCAGACTTCGGTGCGCACCTCGTCGCGCTTGTTGATAATCTCGCGCATCTTCTTTTCGATGACGGCAAGGTCTTCGGGGGTAAATGGCTCTTCGCGGTCAAAGTCATAGTACCAGCCGTTTTCAATAACGGGGCCAATAGTGACTTGAACGTTCGGCCAAAGCTCTTGAACCGCGCGGGCCATGATGTGAGCGAGGTCGTGACGGACGAGTTCCAGCGCGGGGGCAGGGTCCTTCATCGTGTTGATTGCGATTTGCGCATCCTCATGGATCGGCCACTGAAGATCCCAATGCTTGCCGTTCACCTGCGCGGAAATGGCCTTCTTGGCCAGAGACGTGGCAATAGATGCTGCGACTTCGGCAGGGGTGACGCCTGCATCATAGGAACGCGAATTGCCATCGGGAAATGTAAGGGAAATCTGGCTCATCGGCCTAGCTCCTCGTCAGTTTGGCGCCCACGGAACGCCCGGTTGCGGGTAATATGTTCGGATCGTTTCTTGGCCTCGGCGCTCGACCACGTCAAGTCTTGATCGACGCAGGATCAAAGCTGCCACCTATTAATGTGACTTTTAAGCGCCCAACACTTGTCATTCGGGGCGAGATCGTGATGTTTCTTCAGAAGAAACCGAGAAAGGTACAAGAACTGTGACTGACTATTTGACAACCCCGCAGGGACGCCGAATTGCCTATAATTACACCGCCGGTGCGCTTCCTGCTGTGGTGTTTCTTGGGGGCTTCAAGTCAGATATGGAAGGCACCAAGGCTATTCACCTCGAAGATTGGGCAAAGGCTCAAGGGCGCGCCTTCTTACGGTTCGATTACTCGGGTCATGGAGTGAGTGACGGCGATTTCGAAGATGGCGCCATCGGCGATTGGTTCGAGGATACTTGCGCGGCGCTCAGCTTGATCGAAGGGCCCGCTGTTTTGGTTGGCTCGTCGATGGGGGGATGGATTTCGCTTCTCGTCTCGCGCGAGATGCCTGAAAAGGTCGCTGGTCTTGTGACCATTGCCGCTGCACCCGACTTTACCGAAGACAGCATGTGGAATGGTTTTACCAATGCTCAGAAGGCAGAGCTTGAGAACGCAGGTAAAGTTGCCTTGCCGTCGGATTACGGCGATCCTTACATCATTACCAAGCGCTTGATCGAAGAAGGCCGTAATCGCCTTGTCCTGCGGAGCCCGCTGCCTCTTGGGTTCCCCGTGCGCTTTCTGCAAGGCACTGCCGATTTGGATGTCGATCAAGCTGTGGCCGTTCGCTTGATGGACCATGTCGAGGGCGATGATATCCGCCTCACATTGGTGAAAGGTGCGGACCATCGCTTTTCGACGCCCGAATGCCTATCTTTGATTAGCTATAGTGTGACTAAGGTGCTTTCGCGGCTCTAGCGCAACGCTTTGAGCGGATAATGGAAGATCTCCTTTAATATTCGAGAGTCGCGCTTTTCAACGCAATCCAGCCGTGTATGATTCTTTCAAAATGTCAGAAAGACATAAGACGGGGTTAGAATGCAGTATTTGACGCGAGCGGGCGCCAATGGCTGAGCCATTGTTGTTCCTTCCAGGTTTGTTTTGTGATGCACGAGTTTTTGCCACGCAGATGACCGCTCTGGGGCGGGATATGTCTGTGATGATCGCTCCAACGTCGACGCACGAACGTATCGAAGAAATGGCGTCCGAAATCCTTTCGGGCGCACCATTGAAATTTGCTTTGGTTGGTCATTGCCTCGGTGGGGCTGTGGCACTCGAAGTTTTGCGGCGCGCGCCTGACCGCGTGACTCGGATTGCCCTCGTGGGTTCGACGCCTTTGGCTGATACTCCGCAAGATGCAGCGATCCGCGAAACGCAAATTGTCTCGATCAAGGCGGGCCGTCTCGAAGATGTCGTGCGCGAAACAGTGTCACGTGGTTGGTTCACGAGCGGCAATACCAAGAACGATGGCATCGCAAAGTTGGTTACAATGGCACGTGCAAATGGTGGCGATGCTTCAGTCCGGCAGCTTCGAGCGTTTCAACGACGCAAAGACCAGCAGGGAACTTCTCGTAAGATCAAACAGCCAGTCTTGGTTATGTGTGGGGAAGAAGATGGCGTTACGCCTCGCAAACGCCACGAGTTTATGGCCGAACTGATCCCATATGCAAAACTCGAGGTGGTCGAACGAGCAGGGCATCTTCTTATGCTCGATCAGCCCCAAGTCACGACCGAATTGCTTCGGTCGTTCATGAGACAGCCGCTTGTATTGAGGTGATTAGGCGCTGGTCGCTACGACTCGCGGCTTTGCTGGGGCCGAGTTCGAGTCGATGAATTCGAGCACGAGCGGACGAATGTTGTTGCGCCAGCTTTTGCCTGCGAAAATGCCATAGTGGCCTGCGCCCGGCTCGACATGCCAAGCCTTTTTATCCTCTGGAAGGCCAGTGAGTAGCCCCAGAGCTGCCTTGCATTGTCCTGGCGCTGAGATGTCGTCCTCTTCGCCTTCGACAGTTTTCACGGCGACGGTTGTAATCTTCGAGATATCGACGCGGCGACCAGCAACTTCAAATACGTTTCGAGCGATTTCACGTTTCTTAAACACGCGATCGACCGTGGAGAGGTAGAACTCTGCGGTCATATCCATCACAGCAAGGTATTCGTCATAGAATACATTGTGCTTGTCGTGATCCGATGCATCGCCCTTGGCGGCGCGGAAAATCTGGTTCTGAAATGCTTTGGTATGCTTGTCGGCATTCATCGAAATGAACGAAGCAAGTTGAAGCAGACCTGGATAAACCTGTCGACCGACGCCAGCATATTTGAAGCCGACGCGCTGGATCATGGTCTGTTCAAGCTGACCCATTGTGACCGAACGGCCAAAGTCGGTGACTTCGGTGTGATTTGCCTCGGGATCAATCGGACCACCGATAAGCGTGAGCGAACGCGGCTGTGCCTTGGGGTCTTCTTCCGCAAGATAAGCCGTCGCGGCCAAAGTCAAAGGCGCGGGCTGGCAAACGGCAATAACGTGGATATCACTACCGAGATGCTTCATGAAATCAACGAGGTATAGCGTGTAATCTTCAACATCGAACTTGCCAGCACTGACTGGAATGTCGCGCGCATTGTGCCAGTCCGTCATATAGACTTCACAATCAGGCAGTAGCGAGATCACGGTTTTGCGGAGGAGGGTCGCATAGTGACCGGACATCGGCGCAACGAGAAGGATTCGACGAGCGAGCGGCTTGCGGCCCACGACTTTAAAGTGGATCAGATCGCCGAAATCGCGCTCGATTACTTTTGTAACCTGCACGAGATGGTCCTTGCCGTCACTCATGGAGATTGAGGGAATGCCCCAATCCGGTTTGACGACCATGCGCTCGAAAGTGCGCTCAGTTACTTCGCCCCAAGCGCCGACCCATTCGACAAAAGGATTGGAAAGCGCAGCCATCGCAGGATACGCGGCAAATGCGCGCGCGGATGCCCCAAGCCATTGGTTTGTGTTACGAACACTTTCCATCATGTCGTATGTGTACATATACTTCACTTGCGACGTCTCCTTTTGGTGCGGGCTGTACCCGACTCAGCTTGTGCCTAGGTTTACAACTTTAGGCGATGCTGCATGTGCAAAATGTATGGTGGGGAGGGCCGTATGACAACTAATGATTTGGTCGCAGATGACGCAGGCCCGGAAACGAGAGCTCGATTTGAAGCGAATCTTCAAAAAGTTGAACAGCTTAGCCAGCGCATCGTGCAGGTTCTTTCGAACAAACGAGAAGTACCTATAGATCTGCAAGGGCCATCCCAAGAGCTTTATCTCAAAGCTGGAGCCGCATATCTGAACGAATTGTTTCACAATCCGGCGAAGGTTTTCGAGCAGCAGCTCGAATACTGGGGTAAATCTGTGAAGCACTTCATCGAGGCCCAAGCGCTTCTTGCTCAGGGAAAGCTTGAGGCGCCGCATGATGAAACGCCGGATGACAGCCGCTTTTCCAACCCGCTTTGGAAAACCCACCCCTATTTTAATTACCTCAAGCAGCAATATCTCATCGGCTCTCAGTCCATGCAGGACGCGCTGTCCGAAATGGACGGCGTCTCAGAGGTCGAGCGCAAGCGCCTCCAGTATTTTGGGCAACAGATCATGGACATGATGGCGCCCACCAACTTCCTCGGCACGAACCCAGATGCGCTTGAACGTGCGATCGAAACCGAAGGACAGAGCCTGATTGACGGTCTTGAGAACCTTGTCCGCGACCTTGAGGCCAACAACGGAGAATTGGTCGTAACGCTCGCTGACAAGTCCGCGTTCTCAGTCGGTGAAAACATCGGGACTACGCCCGGCAAGGTTGTCTTTCGCAATCATATGTTTGAACTGATCCAATACAGCCCCACGACCGAGACGGTTCACGAGATGCCGCTCTTGATCTTCCCGCCGTGGATCAACCGCTTTTATATTCTCGACCTGAAACCGCAAAATTCACTGATCAAGTGGATAGTTGATCAAGGATATACTCTTTTCGTTGTCTCGTGGGTGAACCCCGACGAAAGCTATGCGCAGATCGGCATGGATGACTATGTGCAAGATGGCTATCTTACTGCCATTCGCGAAGTGAAAGCGATCTGTGATGTTGAGCAGATCAACGTCGTCGGATACTGCATTGCGGGTACAACTCTGTCACTTACGCTGGCATTAATGAAGCAGACAGGTGACAATTCGGTTAATTCGGCAACCTTCTTCACGACGCTGACTGATTTCTCGGATCAGGGCGAAGTGGGGGTCTTCCTGACCAATGACTTCGTTGATGGTATCGAGGCTGAAGCGTATAAAACCGGTGTGCTAGATAGTTTTTACATGTCACGCACATTCTCGTTCCTGCGCTCGAACGATCTCATCTATAAGCCGGCGATCCGTTATTACATGATGGGTGAAACACCGCCTGCATTTGATCTTCTGTATTGGAACGGGGATGGTACTAACCTTCCTGCGAAGATGGTGGTAGAATATCTGCGAGGCCTCTGCCAAGAAGACAAGTTCGCAGGCGATACATTCAGCATTTGTGGTCATGATGTAAGCCTTTCACAGGTGAGCGTGCCGCTGTGTGCCATTGCATGTGACACGGATCATATCGCGGCTTGGCGATCGTCTTATCGCGGCGTCCAGAAAATGGGATCTGCTGACAAGACGTTTATTCTCTCTGGCAGCGGTCATATCGCCGGGATCGTGAACCCACCGACCAAAGTGAAATACGGTCACTGGACCAACCCTGACCTGAGCCTTGCACCCGAGGACTGGAAAAGCGCGGCTGAACAGCACGAGGGTTCTTGGTGGCCACTTTGGAATGAATGGCTTCAGCGCAGAGCAGGGGAGCAGATAGCTGCGCGAACCCCAGGTGATTCCACTCATCCCTCGCTTGCAGAGGCACCTGGGACTTACGTAAAGTCACTTGGCGGACAAAAGTCGAAGGGCTAAGTGCCTGAAAATACTGCAATGCAGAATATTTTTTGCTGCATTGCAGAAAAAAGCTTGATTTGCTGCAGTGCAGCATGCATATTCTTACCAATGCAAACGTAAAGCGGCACAGACGCCGCGTGTTTTGAAAGGTAAGTAAAATGGCTAAGACTCAAGACTTCACCGCTATGTTCAAAGACGTCATGGGTGCTTTCCCTGTGGACACCAAAGCGATGGAAGACGCCTACAAGTCGCAGGCAGCTCTCGCAGAAAAGATGTCTGCAGTTGCAATCGCTGCTGCTAAGCAGTCGACCGATCTTTCGGCAAAGTGGACCCAGGAAACCCTCGCTAAGGTAACTGAAGTTTCCAAAGCAAAGGCTGAGCCTGCTGACTATGCTAAGTCGGTAACTGACTTCGCTTCGGCTTCGGCTGAATCGGCTGCAGAGCACATGGCTGCTTTCGCTGAAATCGCCAAGAAAGTTCAGACCGAGACCCTCGAGCTGATGATGTCCGCTGGCAAGACCATGACCGAAGACATGACTGCTGCTGCAAAAAAAGCTGGTGAAGAAATCACTGCAGCTACCAAAAAAGCAGCTGCTGCCGCGAAATAATCGCGAAGTCCCATCTGATCCAATTCCTCCCTCCTCCTCCCAAATTGGATCGGAATAAGTGCAAAGGGTGAGCTGCAAAGCTCACCCTTTCTTTTTTTGCTGAGGCAGCATAGGCTTTCTGCATTGCCGCACAGTTTCGGGAGGACCCAGTGGCCGAAAAAGATAAACCGCTACTCATCAAGCGATACGCGAGCCGTCGTCTCTATAATACAGAGACCAGCGATTATGTGACACTCGAAGACATCGCGAGCTTTATTCGCGAAGGCCGCGAAGTGCAGATCGTTGATTTGAAATCGGGCGATGACTTAACGCGTCAATACCTCCTTCAAATCATTGCAGAACATGAAAGCCGCGGCGAAAGCGTCCTGCCCGTAGATGTTTTGACTGATCTCGTGCGGTCTTACACTTCGCAAGCGTCTTCTGTTGTGCCTCAGTTCCTTGCTGCGTCTTTTGAAATGCTCCGCGACGGTCAGTCCAAGATGATGGAAAACATGGCCAAAGCGAGCCCAATGGCCAAGATGCCAGGCTTTGAGGCGATGCAAGCGCAGCAAGCGGCCTTCTTCAAAGCCATGACTGGCGGGATGGGCAACTTTATGGGCTCGTCGGGCCCTGAGCCGGAAGAAGACACCAAAGGCGACGATCTCGACGTAATCAAGAAACAGCTCGCTGAACTTCAGACCAAACTATCAAAGATGGGCAAGTAAGAGCGAGCGTTAAAGACCAATCCGGTCTCTGAGCGTCGCCCAGCTCATCGCGAGTGATAATAATGCAGCTCTTGCCATTTGACCTCTGGGGAGGGGGACAGTTGGCAAGAGCGTCAAAGTGTCAAACCTTTGAGCCTGTCCTGCGACGGCTTCGGCCATCACCTTTCCTGCAAGACCCGACAAGGCTACCCCTTGGCCCGAGAACCCGCCAGCGGCCACGATATTTGGCGCAACGCGCAACACAGCGGGAAGTCGGGTATATGTTACGCCAAGCGTACCACCCCAAACATAATCAAAGGGCACTTCCGCGATTTGCGGGAACATCAATGCCATACGATTATGCAGCTTTGTGCCCATGTCTTTGGGGAATTTCACCGAGTAGTTGGCACGTCCCCCAAACAGAAGTCGCCCGTCTTCTGACAGCCGGAAATAATTGACGACATTGCTATCGTCGTAGACGGCAATATCGCGCGAAATGACTTCTTTTGCTTGGTCGCCAAGAGGGGCGGTTGCGCCGATAAAGCTGTTCACAGTCATCACACGCGACGCATATTTCTTCTCAATTTGCGGTAGGTATCCATTCCCAGCAAGAATGACGTGACCCGCATCGACATAGCCCTGAGCCGTTTGAACGCGGACTGTCTTGCCGTGCTCGAGATGATGAACCTCGGAGCGATCAAAAATCTGTGCCCCTGCAACAACTGCTTCGGCCGCAAGGCCAAGGGCATAGCGCAGCGGGTGGATGTGCCCGGCGCCGTGATCGAGCGAGCCGCCGCAATAGAGGTCTGTCTTTACGAGGTCACGAAAATCAGCGGGAGAGAAGATTTCGGTCTGGTTGTAAGCGTAGTGCTGGGCCAGATGTTCGGTCTCGTGCTTGAGGTGGTAGAACTCTGATGAGCTTTGGACGCCGTGGGAAATCCCCGGCTTATAGAGCGCATCAGGGCAATATCGTTCTACGCATTGACGCACGAGCGCTTTGCTTTCTTCGCAAAGATCCCATAGCTGTTTAGCTTCAGGCTTGCCGACATGTTTCTCAAGCCAAATTGGGCCTTTATTGTAGCCACTTCCGACTTGTCCGCCGTTACGCCCCGATGCGCCCCAACCTGCACGATGCGCTTCTAGGACGATTACCGACAGGCCGCGCTCACGCAAAGTCAGCGCTGCATGCAAGCCCGTGTACCCCGCGCCAATGATGCAAACGTCTGCCTTATGCGCCCCTTTTAGTCTGGGGCGCACGGGTGGGATCGTCGCGGTCGCGGCATACCAGCTTGTCGGGAACTGGGCTTCTTTGTCGTTCAGGTGAAGAGCCGAGGCGATCATACGTTCAACAAAAGATGTTCTCGCTCCCAAGGGCTGATCACCTGAAGGAACTCTTCGTATTCATTGCGTTTGACGATCGAATAGACGCGCGCAAACTCTGGTCCCAAAACCTCGTGCAGCTTGGTTGCTTCTTCAAAGAGATCAAGCGCATCGCCCATGACACGAGGGATATCTTCCTCGCCCTCATATGCATCACCTTTGAACGAAGGGCCTGCGCGCTTTTCTTCCATAAGGCCAAGGTACCCACATGCGAGTGATGCCGCGATCCCGAGGTAGGGGTTGCAGTCCATACCTGCGAGGCGGTTCTCGACGCGGCGCGAAGATGGGCCTGAGAGCGGAACGCGAATACCCGTGGTGCGGTTATCGCGACCCCACATGAGGTTAATGGGGGCGGCGTGGTCGCGCACATAGCGGCGGTAGGAGTTCACGTAAGGCGCCAGCACTGCAATCGCGCTCGGCAGGTGCCTTTGTAGGCCGCCTATGAAGTGGAAGAAGGCATCTGTCTCTCCGCCCTGTGGACCGGAGAAGATATTGGAGCCGTCTTCCATGTCGATGACCGAATGGTGGATATGCATCGCACTTCCTGGCTCATCGGCAATGGGTTTGGCCATAAAGGTCGCAAAACAGTTGTGACGCATCGCAGCTTCACGGATCAAGCGTTTGAAGAAGAAAACCTCATCAGCAAGTTTTACCGGATCGCCGTGCCGTAGGTTGATCTCAAGTTGACCTGCGCCGCCTTCTTGGGTGATGCCGTCGATCTCGAAACCTTGCGCTTCGGCAAAGTCATATATGTCGTCGATTACGGGACCAAATTCATCAACTGCAGTCATTGAATAGGCCTGACGCGCGGCGGCTGGACGCCCTGAGCGACCCATCATCGGTTCGATGTTCTTGGCGGGATCGAGATTGCGGGCGACGAGATAGAATTCCATCTCGGGGGCGACAACGGGTTCCCAACCTTGTTTGTGATAAAGGTCTACGACGCGCTTGAGAACATTGCGCGGCGAATATTCGATCGCACGACCTTTGCGATCATAGGCGTCATGGATCACCTGAAGTGTCAGGTCACCGGTCCAAGGTGCGGCTGTCGCGGTGTCCATGTCTGGACGTAAGATCATATCCCGCTCGATAAAGCCTTCGTCGCCTGCGGCGTCGCCCCATTCCCCCGTGATCGTTTGATAAAAGATACTGTCGGGGAGATGGAAATACTCTTGTCTTGCGAATTTGGTCGCTGGAACCGCTTTGCCGCGCGCAATGCCGGGAAGGTCCGAGACAATGCATTCGACTTCATCCAGTCGCCGTCCAGCCAGATAGTCTTTGGCCGCTTCGGGGAGGTTTTCAGTCCAGTCGCTCATGTGAAGTTGCTTTCGCCTTAAAAAAGTCTGTGATCCGACGCGCAAGTACGTCGTTGTCGGTAGGTTTGCCGAGGTTATTCATCGCGCTTTCGAGAAGCACATCGGGCACGACGCCCGGACCGCGCGTGGTCGCAAGTCCCTCAACGAAATTCGATCTGAATTCAGGGTGGGCCTGAACGGTAAAAATACGATCATCGTAAACAAGCGCTGCGTTTTCACACATATCATTACATGCCACTACGCTTGCACCGCTGGGACGCACGACGACCTGATCTTGGTGCCACGCGTTCAGCGATAGAGTTTGGCCGTCGAATTGATAGGTTTGGCGTCCAACGACCCAGCCCCCTTTGAATTTTTCAACCTTACCGCCAAGTGCTTGCGCAATGATCTGGTGGCCAAAGCAAACGCCGACCATAGGGACATGAGCCGCGTATGCAGAGCGGATAAAGTCTTCGAGCGGCGTAATGAAGGCGTGGTCTTCATATGCTCCATGGCGCGAGCCCGTCAGGAGCCATCCATCACAGTCGTTTACGGTGTTTGGAAACTCCATATCGACAACATTAAAGGTCTCAAATTCGAAACCTCCTTCGCCGAGGAGTTTGTGAAAGAGATGCTCGTAGTCACCTAAAGTGTCGCGGAGCGTATCGGGGGAGTGTCCTGTCTGCAGGATTCCGATTTTCATGTGTCACCTAGAGGGTTGATAACATCAAGGTAGTATCGCTGCGGTCTAGCAGCAAGACCACTCAGACCGTATCGAGATAAAGTTCCAATTGTTCTTCGGTCGTAAGTTCCGAAAGATAATGGAGCTCTTGTTGTTTGGTCATGACAAGGTTGGCGATCAAATTCTCTGAGAAAATACGGCGCGCAAGCTTGCTGTGTTCAAATGTGTGAATGGAATCCGCCCAAGTGTCAGGGATTTGGTCGATCTCCTGCTCATATGCATTACCCGAAATGGGTGGGGGCGGGGTCAATTTGTCTTCGATGCCGATGAGCGCAGAGCCCAAAACCGCTGCAAGAAAGAGGTAGGGGTTTACATCGCCACCTGCCACACGGTGCTCAATACGGCGCGCCTTGAGGCTTCCACCAGGGACGCGGACCGAGGCGGTTCTGTTGTCATAGGCCCAGCAGATACCAGTTGGGGCATGGCTTTCAGGGACCAGACGCTCATAAGAGTTGCCGTGCGGCGCAAAGATGAGCGCAAGGTCCTTGATCCCCTTGAGGCATCCAGCAATCGCTTGCTGCAACAGGGGCGAGCCTTCGTAAGTTCCATTCGCAAAGACGTTGTTGCCGTCTTTGTCATTGACCGAGAAATGGACGTGCATTCCATTGCCCGCGTACTCTTCATAGGGTTTTGCCATGAAGGAGGCGGCCATGCCATGTTTGCGTGCAAGACCGCGTACGAGCATTTTGAAGAGATAGGCATCATCGGCTGCCTTGAGCGCGTCATCGACGTGCATCAAGTTGATCTCGAACTGTCCAAGACCGACCTCGGATGTGGCCGCATCCGTCGGAATGTCCATCGCTTCACAAGCGTCGTAGAGCTCGTTGAAGAAGATATCAAAGCTGTCGAGTGCACGCAGTGAGAGTATCTCTGCACCGGGGCGGCGCTTGCCTGAGCGAGGGCTTTTGGGTTGGCGAATTTCTTTGCCACTGTCGTCAACGAGATAAAACTCCATCTCGGACGCAACTACGGGCGTAAGGCCAAGAGCCTTGTATCGGTCTAGTACAGCAGCAAGGGCGTGACGCGGATCACCGTCATAAGGTTTGCCGTCCTCGGTAAACATCCATAGCGGCAAAAGAGCCGCAGGCGTCGTGAGCCAAGGCATCGGAATAAACCCGCGTTCGGTGGGTAATAATATGCCGTCAGGGTCGCCGATTTCGAAAACGAGCGGGCTATCCTCTACGTCTTCGCCCCATACATCAAGGTTCATCACCGATAGGGGAAAGCGCATGCCGTCAGATAGAATTTTGTCGATAAACCTGACTGGAACGCGTTTACCGCGAGCAATCCCGTTCAAATCAGAAGCGCCGCAGCGGATGCTGCGAACCTCAGGCCGCTCCAAAAGCCAGTTTTTCATGTCACACCTGTAGGGCTAGGCAGACACCAATCAATCCAAGCGCCCAATGCGCAAGATGAGTGGTCCATGCCCTTGGCCCAGAATTCCTTTCAGATCAAATGCAAAGCGGGGATGTAGCGGTCCCTGAAAATTTGATCATATTTAATTGATACTACCTGATCAGTTTTAGACGCAAGCGAATTTTGCTTTTCTGACTCTGCGGCAGGTGGCGATTGAGATGCGTATTCACAATGCCGAACAATCCAATGACAATCAGCGTCAAAAGGATGAAATAACAGGCAAGAATTGGATATGGGACGAACGGGTTAAACGTCTTGTCCGCAAAATAATTCGCGTAATAGAGCGCGTCGCCTTTCTGTTGGCTTGCGGGAAAGCCAGAGAAAAACACAAGTGTTGTCGCATGGAATAAGAAGATCGCTTCGTTGGTATAAGCGGGCCACGCTAAGCGGAGCATCGTCGGCCATATGATACGTCGAAACCGTGACCAACCCGACATCCCGTATGCATCTGCTGCTTCTACATCACCCTTGGGAATGGATTGGAGAGCACCATAGAAAATCTCGCCCGTGTAGGCAGAGGTGTTCAAGAAAAGCACAATAAGTGCGCCCAAAGTTGCCGACGTCAGCGGGGATAGGATCGGTACCACTCCTTTGAGCGAAAGGAATAGGAAGTAAGCAAAGAAGAACTGGATAAAGAGCGGCGAGCCACGGAAAACAAAGATAAACCATTCCGAGGGTTTGCGTAGCCAAGGCGAACCAGAGGCTTTGCCAAGAGCAACCGCAGTGGCCAGGAAAAACCCCGAAATGATCGCAAGAACCCCGAAGTACACGTTCCAGATCATGCCTGAGCCGATCAAAACGACCTGCTGACAGACTGTGAAGTCTGATTTCGGCAAAAGACGTTCGCCAATCCCCAGTGATCGGAGGCCATAGTCGGCGATGATATCCCAACAACTCATGCCGCTTTCCTTTGTGCTTCACCTGCCGTGGTGGCTTGGCCGTGAGAAAGGCGCTTCATCAGTCTTTCAAAGAATACCTCTGAGATGCGAGTGAAGAGTAGGTAAAAGACCAAAAGGCCGAGGAAGTACCACATCTGCCAATTGCCATGTGGATAATCCGTAAAGCGTGGGGTCTTGGTCCCGCCAAGCTCGCGCGCCCAATAAACAATGTCCTCAACGCCTAACAGGAACAAGAGCGGTGTAGATTTGATCAGCACCATCCAAAGGTTGGACAGACCAGGGAGCGCATAGACCCACATCTGCGGCACAAGGATGCGCCAGAACGCTTGGCGCTGGGTCATACCATAAGCAAGTGCAGTTTCTATCTGACCATGAGGCACGGCGCGCATCGCGCCGAAGAGGACGTTGGCGGCAAAAGCACCAAAAACAATGGCAAAGGTTATGACAGCGAGTGAGAAGCCATAGACTTCATGAATCCATTGAGGCGCGTTTGAGAGCGGCAGCTTTGCGGCAGCACAGACGATAAAGTCGTTGCCTTGGCGGATCGGTTGATCCCAGTCGGGGCACTTCACCTGATGGCGCAGCCACTCGAACCCTTGGTCCAAAGCAATCACAAAGAAAAGGAAAAAGGCGATATCAGGGACGCCGCGCACGACTGCGATATACGACTTTCCAAAAAGTCGGAGCGGTGTGAAACCGCTGCGCGCAGCGCTGGCGCCGCCAAATCCGAGAGCAAGGGCGACGGGCGCGGTAATCGCTAAGAGCAAGAGCACAGTCCCAAATGACCAATAAAGAGACATATGCTTGCCCGTTGTAAGGTAGCAAGCAAACCACTTCGCCGTTTCAAGCGACGATGGATCGAGGCAAAAGTCAAAAATGGGATTTGTCCAGTATGAAAGGGGCGGCAGGGTGACCCGCCGCCCTCGTAAACCTTAGAAGGTTGCCGAACCCGGCAGCCACTCTTCGATCAGCTTGTTGAGCGAACCGTCAGCCTTCATCGACTGGATCGCTGCGTCGAATTTTGCCTTCAGCTCGCCATCGCTCTCGCGAAGGCCAAGACCAACACCGCCACCGATGAGAACATCGTCACCAACGAGCGAAAGCTCTGCATCTTCGTCAGCGATCGGAAGAAGGTAAGCTTTGTCTGCAAGAACTGCATCAGCTTCACCGTTCTTGACCGCTGCTACGGTCTCTTCGGGCGTTGCGAACTCGAGGAGGGTTGCGCCAGACGCTGCAACGTAAGCCGCCTGAATGGTACCCGACTGAGCGGCAATCACGCCGCCAGCAAGGTCAACGCCGTCAGACATCGCCACAAATGCAGAGGGGTCCGGCTGGGTATAAGGATCGGAGAAGTCGATGACCTGATCTCGCTCTTCGGTGATCGACATACCAGCGATGATGACATCGTAGTTGCCTGATACGAGGTTAGGAATAATCGAGTCCCAATCGTTTGTGACCCACTCACAGGTTAGTTCTGCGCGAGCGCAAAGCTCGTCGCCAAGTACGCGCTCAAAACCGTCCACTTCACCTTTATCGTTGAGGAAGTTGTACGGAGGGTAGGCGCCCTCGGTGCCCAGACGGACGACAGAGTGGCTTTCTGCAAATGCAGCGCCAGCGGTGAGCGCTACGAGAGCAGTCGTCAAAATTAGTTTTTTCATTGGATTTCTCCTGTTGGGGTTTTTCAAGCTGTCACAGTCGCGGATAGAAACTGCTTGAGCCGTTCGGTCTTTGGGGTGCTGAAGAGGGTAGCGGGATCGCCTTCCTCTTCAATCCTTCCTTGATGAAGAAATACGACATGGTCGCTTACATCCGCGGCCATGCGCATGTCGTGAGTTACGATGATCATCGTGCGCCCCTCATTTGCGAGGTCTTTGATGACCTTGACGACCTCTTGCTCAAGTTCCGGATCAAGCGCCGAGGTAGGTTCGTCAAAGAGAATGGCTTGGGGCTCCATGCAAAGCGCACGAGCGATGGCCGCCCGCTGCTGTTGTCCTCCAGAAAGCTGCGCTGGGTAGACATCACATTTGTCGCCGATGCCGACCTTCTCCAGATATGCGCGGGCCGAAGCTTCGACTTCAGCTTTTCCGCGCCCCAACACGGTGACAGGTGCCTCCATCACATTTTCCAAGATCGTCATGTGCGACCAAAGGTTAAACTGTTGGAATACCATAGAGAGATTGGTGCGGATGCGTTTGATCTGCGCTGGGTCTGCGGGGCGGCGATTAAGGTGTTCACCTCTCCAACGCACAGGTTCGCCCGCAAAAATAACTTCGCCGCGTTGGCTATCTTCCAAGAGATTGCAGCACCGAAGGAGAGTTGATTTACCTGATCCCGAAGATCCGATGAGCGATACGACATGGCCGCGCGGAGCGATGATATCGACGCCCTTAAGCACTTCAAGACTACCGTAAGCCTTGTGAAGATTGCGGATCTCGATCACGGGTGTCTGAGAGGTCACTGCAACTTAGTCCTTTGAATTTTGACCGATTAGGAAAAGAATTTGGACGAATTTGCAATGTTTTTGTAACATGACGCAGCGGAGAAACGCCACTTTTGATCATTTTATCGGCATTTGACGCCCAAGATATTCTCAAACCATGTGGGGCAATTTCTTTGGCGATAGCCCTATTGTTCGTTTGCAACCTCAAGTCGAAGGGCGTGGCTTTCTTGATCCGTTAAGCCAAGCATCGGGGCGACCATCCGCATCAAAGCGTCCTCGCCAGAATCACGGTGCCCATCCGCCAATACCACGCGCCAAAGCGCCTTGACCAAACCTGAACGCGCCTCATAAGCGACGCTGTCCTTGAGCGCCCGCGTGAAACGTACGGTGTCGGGGGCCTCCGATTCCAGCACTTCACATTCGGCGCGCAGGGCAGCTGCTTCTGTGGAGCTCAGGCCAAACTCTTCCGCAAGAACCTGATCGATAAGACGTTTTTCTTCAGGCGCATATTCCTCGTCGGTGCGCGCTATCCGAACAAGCAAAGCGCCAAGTGCACGCTTAGTATCGAGCGTATCAAGTGAAGAAGCGGGGGCGGTCAAACGCCTAATCAGATCTGAGAACATGTCATAACGATAGGCTTTGAGTTATGTCTTGCCTAGCCGCTCTATGCGCCTAGGCTTGCAAAAAGTCGTGACAGTCGGCTCGCTTCTGCATCAAATCCAAAGGGTGGATTCACGACAAAAAGTCCTGATCCAATCATTCGATGCCCCTCGCGGGCTGGGGGAAAGCCGACCTCATGCACAAACCCCTCCGGAAGCGCACGGCGAAGGCTCACGACCATTGGTTTGTGGAGCCCGCTCGTTAGGATTGGATACCAAAGCAGAATGACCCCAACGGACCATTTGCGCACCAACTTGGGCAGGAAATCGGCAAAGGTCTGATATTCTTCTTTGCGCTCGAAAGATGGATCGATGAGTAACATCCCACGGCGTGGATCAGGTGGGCAAATTGAATTGATGAGCTCAAGACCATCGCGTTTATCAACAATCGCGCGATAGGGCTTCATCACCTCCAACAAAGCATTATGCTCCTGTGGGTGCAATTCTGCCAATCTAATAGGGTCGGTCTCTCGCAGGAGCTCTCCTGCAATCACGGGAGATCCTCCATAGGAACGTGGCCCGTTTTTGCGCCGCACAGATGCCAAAGCACGAGCGTAGGGATGAGATGTGTCAAACCAGCCCATCTTCTCTACAACTTCTATCCCTGTCGCGGCTTCGCCAGTTTTGATCGCTGCCTCAGAGCCGAGATCATAGAGGCCACGACCTGCATGCGTTTCCATATAAGTCATCGGCTTGTCTTTTCGGATCATGTAGTCAATCACCCAAGCTTGCAGCGCGTGTTTATGCACGTCCGCCATATTTCCGGCGTGATAAATATGCTGATATGAAAGCATGCTTTGCCTTTGTGCCTTGAAATATCCCGGGGTGAATGCGCCCGTGGCGCAGAGGGGCAGAGCCCCTCATTCCGCAAAATGAAAACGGCGCTAGAAAGCGCCGTTTGTTTCCTTAAACGAGACGCGAAGTCTCCAACGCCGCGCGTACAAAGTCCGCAAAGAGCGGGTGTGGCGAGAAGGGCTTTGATTTAAGCTCGGGGTGGAACTGCACACCGATAAACCATGGGTGATCTTTCCACTCGACAATCTCAGGAAGACGTCCGTCCGGCGACATACCCGAGAAGCAAAGGCCTGCAGCCTCGAGCTTTTCACGGTACTTTACGTCAACCTCATAGCGGTGGCGGTGGCGCTCTTCGATCTTAGTGGTTCCGTACACTTCGGCAACGCGTGAACCTTCGGAAAGGGTCGCGTTATAGGCCCCAAGACGCATCGTGCCGCCCTTTGCATCATCTGCTTTGCGGGTCACAGTATGGTTGCCCTGCACCCATTCCTTGAGGTGATAGACAACGGGCTCAAAGCGCTTTTGTCCTGCTTCGTGGTCGAACTCTTCCGAACCTGCTTTGTCGATACCGGCAGCATTGCGCGCAGCTTCAATCACAGCCATTTGCATTCCAAGGCAGATGCCGAGGTAGGGGATCTTGCGTTCTCGAGCAAACTGAGCCGCCTTGATCTTGCCCTCTGTACCGCGCTCACCAAAGCCGCCCGGCACGAGGATGGCGTGATACCCCGAAAGGCGCTCACCCACGTCTTCACGGTCAAACTCTTCAGCATCGACCCAATTGACGTTGACCTTAACGCGGTTCGACATGCCGCCGTGGACCAGTGCTTCTTTGATCGACTTATACGCGTCTTCAAGCTGGGTGTATTTGCCGACAATCGCAACGTTTACTTCACCATCTGTGTTGTGGATGCGATCCTGGACATCGAGCCAACGCTCCAGATTTGGCTTTGGCGCTGGTGCAATCCCAAAGCAATCAAGAACCGCTTGGTCAAGGCCTTGCTCATGATACGCAAGCGGAGCCTCATAGATCGACTTGAGGTCATATGCAGGCACAACATGTTCTTTGCGCACATTACAAAAGAGAGCGATCTTTTCGCGCTCACGCTCGGGGATCGCCTGCTCGGAGCGGCAAACGAGGACATCGGGCGCAAGGCCAATGGACTGAAGCTCTTTTACCGAGTGTTGGGTCGGCTTGGTCTTTAGTTCGCCCGACGCGGCAAGATAGGGAAGAAGGGTCAAGTGCATCAAAATGCATTGGCCGCGCTCTTTTTGGTGAATGAACTGACGAATGGCCTCAAAGAAGGGGAGACCTTCAATGTCGCCAACCGTGCCGCCAATCTCACAAAGCATGAAATCAACTTCGTCTTCGCCTGTCGCGATGAAATCTTTAATTTCGTTCGTAACGTGCGGGATCACCTGAATGGTCTTACCGAGGTAATCGCCGCGGCGTTCTTTTTCGAGAACGTTTGAATAAATACGGCCAGAAGAAATCGAGTCGCTTGTACGCGCTGCGACGCCAGTGAAGCGCTCGTAGTGACCAAGGTCGAGGTCGGTTTCCGCGCCATCGTCAGTCACGAACACTTCGCCATGTTCAAACGGCGACATCGTACCGGGGTCAACGTTAAGATAGGGGTCAAGCTTGCGAAGGCGAACCGAATAGCCGCGCGCTTGAAGTAGAGCGCCAAGAGCCGCCGAAGCAAGACCTTTGCCGAGGGACGAAACCACACCACCAGTAATGAAAATAAAACGTGCCATCGGTTGGCGACCCCCGTGATTTTCGATTCGAATAAATGCTTGCTGAACGGCGAAACGATTCTCGCAAAGCCGCATACTCACGGGATTTAAATATAACCGGATTCGCCCCGTTTACGCAACCGGTTACTCAATATGCTGTTGGCTATAAGCCTAGAGAGACTAACCTTTGTGGTTAGTTCCCGCTGGGAAGAAGCGGTGCATCGCCTTCTGCGCTGGGCGGAAGAAGGTCAGAACCGAGTGCAGTGCCGGCGTCTTCGGCAGGCGTTTCCACAGGAGCGGTATCTACGAGACGATCAACAACTGATGCGCCAGCTGATTTCTCAGCAGCGATAATCGTCAAACCGATCGACGTGCAAATAAAGGCAATCGCGAGACCCCAAGTGATCTTGCTCAACGCAGTTGCAGCGCCGCGCGCGGATACGAGACCGCCACCACTGCCACCGCCGATGCCAAGACCGCCCCCTTCAGAGCGCTGCATCAACACAATACCAATCAGGCATAGTGCGAGAATGAGGTGGATGACGAGAACGACGTTTTCCATCGGGCTGCCTTTTGCCTTTCGTGAACGCTGGGTATCTAGAGGCATGTGGCAAAGGCCGCAACCCCCCAGTTGCGGACATATCGCGATTTATGTCGACTTGCGCTTCTCAAGTCGCGCCTGACATTTTTTACTTTGTCCGAAAATCTTGGATTTGCGCGACGTCGCTATTTCGCGCGCAAGGGATCTCGAATTTAAGATTCTGGAATGCTTGGAGCGTATTTTGATCATCTTGCTCAGGGTAGGCGCGACCTCTCGTCGCTGATTTCAACTCCTGTGCGCTGATTTTATAAAGAATTGATCGCTCTGTTACGGTTTGATGACGAATAGCGGTTTCCTGCCTCTTAAGGTGTCGCTATACGGGCGCGGGTTTGACGCCAGAAATACGAGGAGACTCAGGTATGGCTAACGTCGTCGTCGTCGGCGCCCAGTGGGGTGACGAAGGTAAAGGTAAGATTGTGGACTGGCTGTCCGAGCGCGCTGATGTTGTCGCTCGTTTTCAAGGCGGTCACAACGCGGGTCACACGCTCGTCGTAGATGGCAAGGTCTACAAGCTCCATGCGCTCCCCTCGGGTGTGGTGCGCGGCGGCAAGCTGTCGGTCATCGGCAACGGTGTTGTTCTTGATCCATGGCACCTCGTCAAAGAGATCGAGACCATCCGTGCGCAGGGCGTCGAAATTTCGCCTGAAACGCTCATGATCGCTGAAAATACTCCGCTGATCCTCCCGTTCCACGGCGAGTTAGATCGCGCTCGTGAAGAAATCGCCAGCGCAGGCACCAAGATCGGAACGACTGGTCGCGGCATTGGACCTGCATACGAGGACAAAGTTGGCCGTCGTTCGGTTCGCGTGGCTGACCTCGCAGATGCTGCGACACTTGAAGCTCGTGTTGACCGTGCGCTTCAGCATCACAACCCGCTCCGCAAGGGGCTTGGCATCGAAGAGATCGACCGCAATGCGCTGATTGCGCAGCTCCGCGAAGTCGCCGAGATGATCCTTCCCTATGCCGCACCTGTTTGGAAAGTGCTCAATGAGAAGCGCAAAGCAGGCAAGCGTATCCTTTTCGAAGGCGCACAGGGCGCTCTTCTCGACATCGACTTCGGCACGTACCCCTTTGTGACCTCGTCCAACGTCATCGCAGGTCAGGCTGCAACTGGTGTTGGTATGGGGCCAGGCGCGATTGATTACGTTCTTGGCATCGTTAAGGCCTATACCACCCGCGTGGGCGAGGGTCCTTTCCCGACCGAGCTACTGGACGCTGATGGTGAACGTCTTGGCACCCGCGGTCACGAGTTCGGGACAACTACTGGTCGCAAGCGTCGTTGTGGTTGGTTTGACGCCGCTCTGGTGCGCCAGACCTGCGCAACCTCGGGCGTTAACGGTATTTCGCTGACCAAGCTTGACGTGCTCGACGGATTTGAGACGCTCAAGATTTGTGTGGCATATGAGCTGGACGGTGAGCGCATCGACTATCTTCCGACGGCTGCGGATCAACAGGCACGCTGCACCCCGATCTATGAAGAGATCGAAGGTTGGTCAGAGTCGACCGAAGGCGCGCGTTCGTGGGCCGAACTTCCAGCGGCAGCGATCAAATATGTTCGCCGTATCGAAGAGCTGATCGAGTGTCCTGTTGCGCTTTTGTCGACCTCGCCCGAGCGCGACGACACGATCCTCGTGACTGACCCGTTCGCGGACTGATGGCGCTTTCGTACAAAGCCCGAAAGCGTCTTGCGCTTTTGATCCTTGTGGTGGGAATGCCCGCCTATGTGGTTGTGGCGGTTTCGATCATTAACCTGTTTGATCGGACGCCGTCGATCCTCGTGGAGCTGGGGATTTACGTGATCCTCGGTATTCTCTGGGCGATGCCGTTTAAATGGGTGTTCAAAGGTATCGGCCGCGCCGACCCCGACGCGCCACAAGAGCTTGATAAGTAAAAGAGAAGGCCGGAGTGATCCGGCCTTTTTCTTTAACGGTGAACGCGGTCTCGAGCGATGGCGAGTGACTTAAGTACCGCAAAGCACTTTGATCCCTCGTTAAGCCCAAGCGCCGCCACCGAGCGTCGGGTGATCCGCGCAAGGAGGATCTCCCCGCCCGCATCTAGCCGCACCATCGCGCCCGGTCCGTCCCCTGGCGTGATCGACAAGACTGTACCTTCGATCACATTAAGAGCCGAAATCTCCGAAGGCCTTTGACTTGCAAGCATGACGTCATGTGCGAGCAGTCTGAGTTTGACCTCTGTCCCGATCTCTTCTCGAATTTGCGGGACAAAAAGTACGCCAGCAGGATGTTCTAACCGCGTAAGGCCGTCTGTTTCCTGCGCCTTGACCCGTGCCGTAAGGACGGCGCCTGTTTCCCGAAGGCCCAGAACCCGCATCGCTCGTGGATCAAGCGCGACTTCAGCAAGGCTGCCTTGACAAACAAGGCGGCCTTTATCGATGACGGCCATTCGGTCGGCTAATCTTTGGGCTTCATCCATATCGTGCGTGACCAAGATCACGGGCATCGAAAGCTCGCTGCGAAGTGCCTCGATTTCTTTGTAGAGGATTTCGCGGGTTGGCCTATCAACAGCCGAAAATGGTTCATCCAAAAGCAGGACGTCGGGCTTTCTTGCTAAAGCGCGGGCAATTGCTACGCGCTGCTGTTGACCGCCTGAAAGCTCGGCAGGAAGGCGGTTTGCAACATCGCTTAGGCCGACCAGTTTGAGGAGGCGGCGCGCTTCAATTGTGCGTGCTTCTCCGGTCTCTTTAAGTGCGATCGAGATATTCCCGAGTGTAGTCAGGTGTGGGAAGAGAGCGTAGCTCTGAAAAACCATCCCAACACGGCGCTGATGCGTTGGTAAGCCGCTCCAACTTGCACCATTTGCAGTGACCTCTGATTGAGCGGGGTGAAAGAGGCCGGCAATACTTCGAAGGACCGTTGACTTGCCCGATCCAGAGGGACCGACGAGTGCAAGCATTTCGCCCGCTTTGACCTCGAAGGAAAGATCAAGCGCGATTGGTAGATCAGCTTTGAGCCGTACGGATAAGGTCACGACAACCTCCGCCCGATCTTGCGAGACATCAGAAATGTCAGAGTAATCGTTGTGATCGAGACGGCTAGAAGAACCGCAGACATTTGTGCGGCAGAGCTGGAGTTAAAGCTTTGGACTTTGTCATAGATTGAAATGGCTATTGTTTTGGTTTCGCCTGGAATTGCTCCGCCAACCATCAGAACAACACCAAATTCACCCAGCGTATGAGCGAATGTAAGTACGGCACCTGTTAAAACTGCGGGCCACGCAAGAGGCAGCTCGATCTTCCACAGCGACATTAAGGGCGACATCCCAGAACAGGCGGCAGCCTCTCGGAGTTCTTGCGGGACAGCTTCAAAACCGCGCTGAATGGGCTGCACCGCGAAGGGGATGTTTACGATAATTGAGGCGAGCAGCAGGCCCTCGAACGAAAAGGCGAGAGTATGCCCGAAGACAGACTGCCAGATTTGGCCAAGCGGTGATGAGCGACCAAACGCACTCAATAGGTAAAAGCCCAGCACCGTTGGCGGAAGAACAAGCGGCAGAGCGATCATAGCTTCAATAATGGGAAGGCTTTTTCTTTTGCTGAGTGCGAGACGGCGACCCGAAAAGATCGCAATCGGTACAAGGATGACCACGGTCAAGCTTGCCAGCAATAGCGAAAGTCTTAGGGCCTGCCAGTCCATCATTTAACCTCGGGAAGACCAAACCCATACGACGCAAAAATCTCTTTTGCTACGTCGCCTTGGAGATACTCAAAAATGGCTTGGGCTTCTGCCGAGGCGTCAGCTAACAGCGCCATCCGCTGATTGAGCGGGGCGTGCCAATCAGCAGGGATCAAGGCGTAGTCACTCTGGGATTTAATCTCAGGCGCTAGAGCAAGGGCATAGGCGACGATTCCGCCGTCCGTACTACCTGAAACCGCAAACTGGGTTGCTTGGCTGACATTTTCGCCAAAAACCAAATGAGCTTCGATTCTGTCCCAAAGCCCAACATGTTCGAGAACCTCTTTGGCGCGCATCCCGTATGGCGCGTGAACAGGGCTGGCGATTGCGAAGCGTCCGATTGTTCCGTTTTCAAGCGCGGCTTGGAGCGTTGAGAGGTCTTCGCTTGGCGCGAGTTTTCCGTCCTTTGGCGTCAGCATCACAAGGCGACCCGAGGCATAAATCACCCCTTCGTCACGCGTAAGCCCGTCTTTGGCGAGTGACAGTATGAAATCTTCATCAGCGGCGAGGAAAAGGTCAAAGGGCGCGCCTTCACGGATTTGTGCCGCGAAGTTTCCCGATGATCCATACACGATCCGAAGGTCTTGATCCGTTTCGTCTTGATAGACTTGGGCGATGTCTTCTAGCGCGAATTTGAGGACTGATGCGGCCGCAATAAGTGGCGCCTCTGCCATCGCGGCATAGGGCATTGTCCAAAGGGCTATGCCTAGGAACGCGGGCGCTAGGGGCTTCATCTTGGCTCCTCAAAGGTTGCCTCGACCATATCGCTCCACTGCGCCCGCGCAAGGTATAAAGCTATGTGGCGACCTAGCGTTTGGTCGCAACACTTGCCGAAAGTGGGATCGCCAACATCATCAATGCAAGCAGTCCGAAAGCGAGTGGCAACGAGATGATGTGAGCGGCAAAGCCAATAATCGCTGGCCCCATAAGGATACCTGCATAACCCGTGGTCGTTACCGAAGCGATTGCCATACCTGCCGGCATGATCTTTTGCTTGCCCGCCGCGGAGAAAAGGACCGGCACGATATTAGCTGCACCTAGGCCAACAAGAAGGAAACCTGCAAGCGATGCGATCGGCGAGTGCGTAAGAACAGTCATCGCCAATCCAAGAGCGGTCAGAAGGCCGCCGAGGAGAAGGATACGGAAGCCGCCCAGCGCAGCCACCACTTTGTCGCCCGTCAAGCGACCAATAACCATGGCGATGGAAAAGAGGATGTAGGCAGTGCCAGCTTCTTCCACAGGCGTAATATCACGTTCCACGAGTAGCAGCGCGCTCCAATCTAAGATTGCGCCTTCTACGAGGAAGGTGATGCCAGTGAGCACAGCGAGAAGAACCACGATGCCTTTGGGGAAGGCGAATGGCACAGGCTCGCCACCTTTGGCTTTGAGAAAGCGGGGAGCAGCGAATGCCATCACTGCAAAGGTGATCGCGCCGCCGATGAGAATGGCAACCTGTGCCTCGATCCCCCGGGAAAGCAAATAGGTGATCAGCGTAGCACCAGCAAAACCGCCAATGCTGAACTGTGCATGAAAGCCGGACATGAGGGGGCGGTCTTCGGTGTTCTCAACTTCGACTGCGTGGATGTTCATCGAGACGTCGATCGTGCCTAAGAACGCACCGATAAACAGCAGAAGTCCTCCGAGGAGCCAAACGCTTTGCGCTGCAATGAGGAAGGGGAGAGTGATCGCAAGGCCGAAACCACCGATTAGGATCATTGGCTTTGCACCACTGCGCGCTGCAAGCCAGCCTGTAAGCGGCATCGCGATCAATGAGCCAATGCCGATACAGAGAAGTAAAAGGCCGAGCGTGGCCTCATCGGCGCCGATATTCTCTTTGGCAAATGGAATAAGAGGTGCCCAGCACGCCATAGCAAAACCTGCGGCAAAGAACGCGAGCCGAGTGGCAAGACGTGCAGGGGCGGTTGTCGAGTAATCTGTCATTTTTGCAGCTTTCAAGTTATTTTGCGAGAAGGCGCGTGACCATTTCCGTGGTGTCGCGGCTCAATTTCGGGGCGTTCTTTATTCGGGTCAAAGCGGCTTCTGCTTTTGCCTTCCGCCCCTCGTCATAGCGTGTCCAACTTTGGAACGAGCCAGATACGCGGGCTGTAATTTGAGGGTTGTAAGGGTCAAGTTTGATCAACCAGTCCGCCATGAGATCATAACCAGACCCATCAGCGCGATTAAAACCTGCGTGGTTCAGTGAGAGCGCACCAAAGACCGAACGGAAACGGTTTGGGTTTTTCCAATCGTACTGAGCATGTTCGGTAAGGCCCTTTGCAATTGAAACGGCGTCCTTTGGTCCAGCACAGGCGACCTGCGCGCGGAACCACATATCCATTACCAACCGGTCATCTTTCCAACGCACGGCAAAGTCCGCGAGTTCAGGCTGCCCCTTGGAAATCCTTAGAAGCGCACAGAGCGCCTCATACTGCTGGGTCATGTTATCTGCACTGGCAAATTGCGCAGAGGCCGCCTCTCCATCATCGACGAGCGTGACAAAATTAAGAGCGGTATTTGCAAGCGCACGCTTACCTGCCTGATCTGCCGAAGGCGCATAGGGTTCCGTCACCTGATGACTGCGGTAAATAGCTGTTAGCGCTTTGGTCAAAGCCTTTGCGATTCTGAGCCTTAAACCTTCGCGAGAACGATGAATGTCATCAGGGTCGGGCGTTATACCTCTTGCGGCGAGCTCGCTTGCAAGCGCTTCTTCGGACGGAAGGGCAAGAAGCTTGGCGCGGAATGCAGGATCAAGACTTTCATCACCGAGCGCTCGGCGAAGTGCCTCGGTAAAGCCTTTGTCATCTTCTGAGCCATCAACGATCATCGATAGAAGAACGTCACGGGCAAGGAGCTGGCCTGCTTCCCATTTGTTAAACGGGTCTGTGTCGTGTGCCAGAAGAAATGCTTGCTCCTCGGCTGATTGGGTTCGCTCGAGGATCACTGGGGCAGAAAAACCGCGAAGTATTGAAGGGATCGGGCGCGAGCCGAGCGCTTTAAAACTGAAGCTTTGTTCGGCTTGGGTCAATTCAAGGACCTGTGTCGGAACGACTTCGTCTCCGTTCATCCCCAAAAGACCAACTGCCACTGGGATCACCATAGGTGCTTTGGTCTCTTGTCCCGGAGTAGGCGGTGTTTCCTGCGATAAATGAAGCGTAAAGGTTCCATCGTTCCATTCTTCGCGAACACGGAGGCGCGGTGTGCCTGCCTGTGAATACCAAAGCTTGAATTGGCTCAGGTCACGACCCGTCGAGTCCTCAAATACCTTGATCCAGTCCTCAATCGTCGCGGCCTGACCGTCATGGCGATCAAAATAGAGATCAAGGGCCGTGGCATAGCCCTCGTTCCCGACAAGCCGTTTCAGCATTCCGATAATTTCCGCGCCTTTTTCATAGACGGTGACAGTGTAGAAATTATTGATCTCAACAAAGCTCTCGGGGCGAACAGGGTGGGCGAGGGGGCCGCCGTCTTCTTTGAATTGGTTGCTGCGCAAAAGTTGCGCATCGTCGATCCGTTTGACTGCGTGCCCACGCGTGTCGCCGGTGAAGCTTTGGTCTCGGAAAACGGTTAGGCCTTCTTTGAGGCAAAGCTGGAACCAGTCACGGCATGTAATGCGGTTGCCGGTCCAGTTGTGGAAATACTCGTGTGCAACAATGGCTTCGATTCGCTCAAAGGTCGCGTCTGTCGAAGTTTCGGGACTCGCAAGAACGCAGGATGAGTTAAAGATGTTAAGCCCTTTGTTCTCCATTGCGCCCATGTTGAAATCATCGACGGCCACGATGTTGAAAATGTCGAGGTCATACTCGCGGCCATAGACTTCTTCGTCCCACTTCATCGACCGCTTGAGTGCATCGATCCCAAAGGCGCATTTCCCGATGTCGGCTTTGCGCACCCAGATATTAAGTTCGACATCTTTGCCAGACATGGTCGTGAAGCGATCAGGATGGTTCACCAGATCCCCTGCAACGAGAGCAAAAAGATAAGCGGGCTTTGGCCATGGATCGTGCCATTCGGCAAAGCCTTTGCCCATCTCGCCCTTGTTTCCGTTGGACAGAAGTACGGGCATTTCGCTTTCAATACGCACAGAAAACGGCGCAAGGACGTCGGGTCGGTCTGGATAATAGGTGATTTTGCGGAAGCCTTCGGCTTCGCATTGCGTCGAATACATACCACCAGACATGTAAAGACCCTCAAGCGCCGTGTTGCCTGCGGGGTCTATTTCCACTTCGGCTTCCCAAAGAAAGGGCGCGTCGGGGACGATGGCGTTCAAGCCGCCTTCGACCAATTCAGGGGTAATCGCCTCGCCGTTGATAGAGGCCGAAATTAATTTGAGCTGCTCCCCATGGAGAAAGAAAGCACGGCTCTTGGCTGCTGGATTTGGTATGAACGAAATGCGGCTGATGACACGGGTCGCGCTAGGGGCAAGACGGAAAGTCAGTTCTACCTTCTCTACCAGATAAGCGGGTGGGGTGTAGTCCTTGAGGTAGATCGTCTGGGGGCTAGCGTCTTTCACAACCGTCTCCGTCTTTCTTTGCCATTTCGGCCGACGTTATGACCGACACCTAGATGTCGCAAGACGAGAGTGAGCGCTAACAACAAAATATTTCCTTGTATTACCAGTGCGCAAACCTAGCTCTGGCGACATGGGAAAAATGGTCAAGAAATCTGAGTTGCCGACCAAGCTTTGTCCGAGCTGCGGGCGTCCTTTTGCTTGGCGTAAGAAATGGGCCAAGGTCTGGGATGAAGTCCGCTATTGCTCGGACAAATGTCGAGGTCAGCGCAATCAAAAATCCTAAGGCCCAACAAAGGCTGCAAGCTTGGCGAGGGTGGTGTAACCCATCTCCTCAGCCTTGTATTCTTTGGCTCCTTCGTATGCTTCCATGGACGGAAACAGAACTGAATGCGTTATTTTTGTGCCGCCAGCGTCAGGCGTCAAAAGAACGGTGACCTCCATCGGTGCGATTTCATCGTCACCGTCATCCATCAAAAACTCGATCCGTTCATGTGGTACGATCCGCGTGTAGCGATGCCGATTATGAAACCGCATCCCATGGCCAACCATGTCAAAGATCCAATGGCCGCCTTCGCGTAGATCTATCTCAACCGTCTCACAGTGGAATCCTTCGGGGCCAAACCATTGAGGAATGGCTTTCGGGTTGGTCCAAGCCTCAAAGACGGCCTCACACGGCGCAGCGATGTGCCGTGTGAGGGTCATAGTGCGCGAGGCGGTCATACCCGCTCTGCCAATAGGGTTTGGGCATACTCAACCAGCTGATCGACGACGGTCCCCCAGCCATTATAGAAGCCGCGCTCTTCATGGCTCTTTGCAGCATCCGCATTCCGGTGACGTGCAATGGCGGTGTAGTCACAGGTTCCGTCGCCATGATCTTTGAGGAGCAATATGGCGGTCATGAAAGGTTCGGGAGTTGGAGCCCAACCTTCTGCATAAGTGTCAGTAAAGACCAGCTTTTCGTTCGGAATGACTTCAAGGTAGACGCCCTTGTTTTCCATCACATAGCCGTCGACGTCGAAGGTCGTATTAAAACGACCGCCCACGCGAACATCCATATCCGCGCTCGTTACTTTATGCGGCCGCGGGATGAAAAAGTTCATGATGTGCTTTGGGGTTGTCCAGCACTCGTAAACGAGCGAGGCAGGCACGGGCAGGGTGCGAGTAAAGTGGAGATCGGTTTCAGGATTGAGGTCCATTTTGGCGGTCTTTCATAAGGTTAATAACGTAGTCTTCGAATCGGTCTAGCCGCGCTTCCCAAAGGGAGCGTTGCTCTTCTAGCCAGTCATTTGCGGGCTCCAACGCTTCTGGATTGAGAGCGCAGGTTCGCACGCGCCCATGTTTCTCTGAAGTGACAAGCCCCGCCTCTTCGAGCTTGCGCAGATGGCCCATGAAACTCGGGAGGCTGATCGCGTAGTCTTCTGCAAGTTCAGTAACCGTTGCTGGTCCCTGAGCTAGACGGGCTAGAATGCCCCGCCGCGTAGGGTCGCCCAGCGCGGTAAAAATCACGTCGAGAGAGGAATCATACTTAGCCATAAGGCTAAGTATTCACGCAGTGCAATTTTGCGCAACAAAAACTTAGGTAATTGCCAAAGTTTTTGCCAAATAGCCCGTTTTGCTGCTTGGTAAGTGACCCTACGGAGGTGGGGCTTTTCAATGATTGAGCGAATGGTTAACTTTGGTGCATAGCAAGGAGTTTTTTGAACAATGCGTCCAGTCGTCGGCATTATCGGGAACGCAACGCTCGTCAATGAAGAGTATCATACCCACGCTGGTGGCACGATGAATTCGTGTGCTGTGGCGAATGTTTCCAGATGCTTGCCGATGATCATTCCTGCCGACCCCTCGATGGTATCTGTCGAGGAACTGCTCGAAGCTTGTGACGGTTTCTTGCTCACGGGCGGAAGGCCCAACGTTCACCCCGAAGAATATGGCGAGGAAGAAACACCCGCCCATGGTGTTTTTGACCGTTGCCGCGATGCTATAACTCTTCCGCTGGTTCGGGCTTGTGTTGAGCGTGGTCAGCCATTCTTGGGCGTCTGTCGCGGCTTCCAAGAAGTCAACGTGGCAATGGGGGGATCGCTCTATCCAGAGATTAGAGACCTGCCGGGGCGTGACAATCATCGCATGCCGCCAGATGGGACGCTGGAGGAGAAGTTTGCGCTCCGCCACGTTGTTACTCTTAGCGAGAATGGTCCATTTCACGCGCTATTTGGTGCCCGCGAAGTTATGACCAACACATTGCACGGACAGGGGATAAAGGCCGCCGGCTCGCGTGTGATTATCG
The DNA here is from genome assembly GCA_038133925.1 of Marivivens sp. Lineage (GTDB taxonomy): Bacteria > Pseudomonadota > Alphaproteobacteria > Rhodobacterales > Rhodobacteraceae > Marivivens. The sequence continues at coordinate 33,346 of JAYPUF010000010.1, forward strand.
ACGGTTACGCCCCCGACGGTACTCCCGAGGCGATATATATCAAAGACGCGCCTGGCTTTACGATGTCTGTTCAGTGGCATCCAGAATGGAATGCAGCGAGCGACCCCGTTTCGCGTCCGCTGTTCGAAGCTTTTGGCCGCGCAACTCATGAGTTCGCAGCCAAGCGCCGAACCCTCGGTTACGCAAAAGCTGTTTAGAGCAGAAGAGAGGCTTCGTGCTGGCGCAGGCAGCGACGCGCTGTTTGCCCATACGAAGATGGCAGACTTCTCAGCTCTGGGAAAATCTTGAAAAGCTCGTCGCGGGCTTGGTCCGTGATGCCCGAAATAGAGCTTTCACCGGGATGAAAGCTTTCTGTTGCTGCGCCTTCGGCATAAATCACTTCATGACGGTCAAAGAGCATATGCACATAGGTCACTTCTTTGGGCGTCTCTTGAACAATGTCGAGGCCATCGACGAGGTGGCGCGCGGACACAAGAACTTCGCTTTCCCCGAAAAGGAGTTCGGCTTTGTAGCCTTGAAAGAGGAGACGGTGCTGAGGCGATACGAGAAGATCGCGCTGCTGTCCGTCCATTACGCCCTTGCGCACGCGTATCGGGCCAAGCTCGTTTAATCCAGGAACCTTGCGGCTTTGAATCCAGCGAATGGGTTGGGGGCCGTGATCGCGGGTGATGACATAGTCACCGACTTTTAGGGTCTCAATCGCCCGAGCCCCACGAGGGGTCGCGATCAACGTGCCGGGAACAAAGCATATAATGTTCTCGATTTCGTTGAAGTAGAGGATCGAGCCGTTGTCGAGCACGATCGAACCTGAAAGACCCGCAGCATTATCATTTGGATTTGTGATCGTAAGCGTCGACATATCAGCCCAAAAGCTGAGCTTGAGCGTGTCGCCGTTCGTCTCATTGCCTTCGCCGCCATAGATTGTCGTGGCGTTGTCGCCGACTTCATCTGTTCCATCATAGACGAAGAGGTCGTCGCCATCGCCACCTTCGACATAGTCGCCTTCGCCAAAGTGGATCTCGTCGTTTCCGAGTTCGCTGTAGATCGAGTCAAAACCCGTTCCAGCATAAATAGTATCGCCGCCCGATGTGCCAAAAATTAGGTCGTTTCCAGCGCCACCGTAAACAGTCGATGGATCGTTTGTGGCCGCTTGGTCCACGTCGTCGATGATATCGTTGCCATCGCCGCCGTAGACGATGTCGCCGCCCGAGCCATAGTAGATTCTGTCATCACCAGCGCCACCGTCGATGCTATCTGCGCCCGCTTCGGCAAAGATCGTGTCATTGTCATCCCCGCCTTCGATCTTATCGTCGCCAAGGGTGCCATGCAGAGTATCATTACCAGCGCCGCCATAGATCGTGGCCGCATCGGTTAGGATAACGATGTCTTGGTCGTCGATAAGGTCGTCACCATCACCGCCATAGATGATATCGCCGCCAAGACCATAGAAAATGGTATCGTTTCCAAGGCCACCGTCGATGCTGTCTGCACCGTCGCCGCCATAAATGTAGTCGGTTTCCCCGCCACCTTCGATCTTGTCGGCACCATCGCCGCCAAAAATCGTGTCGATCCCAGCGCCGCCATAGATACTGTCTGCGCCTTGCTCGCCGCTGATGGTGTCGGCGCCGTTCCCGCCGTTAATGACATCATCACCGATACCGCCGCTAAGACTATCTGCGCCGGCACCGCCATAGAGGATGTCGTTGCCGTTCCCACCATCGATGGTGTCACTGCCGTCTTCGCCGTAGAGAGTATCGTTGTCGTCACCACCATAGAGGAAATCATTCCCCGCGGTGCCGAAAATGACGTCATTGCCGGCGTCACCATAGACTGTGCTGGCATCTGCGGTGGAGTTTACGCCTCCTGCGTCATCGAGAGTGTCGTCACCTGCGCCGCCATAAACGAGGTCATTGCCTGCGCCATAGTGGATCCAGTCATTACCGTCCCCGCCATAGATCGTGTCATTGCCCGCTTCACCGTAAAGCGCATCAGCCCCAAGACCGCCGTCAATAATGTCGTTACCGTCGCCGCCATAGATTGTGTCGGCGGCGTCGGAGCTTGGGAAAGTCGAGTTGAAGTATACATCCGTGAGCCAGATGCCCTGATCACCGGTGCCGACGTTGCGGAAGTCAATTTCGATCCGATGAACGGGACCTGCGATTTCAACAAGGACTGACCCGCCTACGGTATATGTTTCATCCGCAGCGTCGTTCGCGGTGACTGTATTTCCGTTCGTAAGTGTATCGGCCCCGCCAGGGGTCAATTTGACCGAAACAAGGTTGTTGTTCGCATCATATGCTCGAACAATGATTTGGTCGCGGTGGTCGGCGCTCTGCCAGTCAACGTCGTTAATTCGGAAATTAACGTTCCTGACTTCATTCGTGACGCCGCTGCCTGTGTCGGCATTGAAGGTCAGCGTCGAACGAGAGGTAGTTGTGTTTGAATTTGTGGTCGCATTGCCCTCAAGCCTGAGGCTCGAGTATGCGTTGTAGGGTTCGCCCGAGACGTATTGTTGGGCCCCTGAATCAATGACGGCGTCGTCGGCAAGACCGCCATTCATGTCCTGATATGTGTAGGAAACACGGATATTGCCCGTGTCTTGCGTAAATCCACTCTTAACTGAACCTGATTGGAGGTTCCAAGCGAGATGTTCGGCATCTCCTAGGTCAACGCCTCCGCCATAGAGCGCGTCGTTACCTGCTCCGCCATAAATACTGTCTGTGCCACTACCACCATAGACGGTGTCATCGTTTGCACCAGCGTCAATGGTATCGTTTCCACCGTCACCGTAGATGATATCCTTGCCGTCTTCGCCCCAAATCGTATCGTTATCCGCGCCACCGGAAACGAAATCATCGCCAGTGCCAGCGGTGATGCTGTCAGCGCCTGAACCGCCGTATACGACGTCGTTTCCATCTCCAGTATGAACAACGTCATTGCCCCCATTCGCAAAAATCGTGTCTTTGCCAGTGTTGGTCAGGCTCGTGTCGTTACCACCGAAGATGAAAGCACTGTCGTTATCGTCGGCATAACTTTCGTTAGCGGGTGAGCCCTCATAAAGCTGGAACTTAGGGCTAGGTGCAGTTCCAACTTGGAAGTTTCCAGAACCCCAAGGCGGATTGCCGCTGCCGGCGTCTGGGACAAAATAGACTTCGAGATCGGAACCTAGGAAATAGGTACCTGTGATCGTGCGGGTCCCGAAGTAGCTATAATTAAGTGTACCTGTGCCGATCGAATAGACGGACGTAAATGTCGACGTGCCCGAGGTTGAGGCGTCGCCAGATCCTAATTCGCGGTTTCCGCCTAATGTTATCCGATAGCCGTTCGGCATCCTCGTCTCCGTCTCGATGGCGACTCATTGCGCAAGAGGTCCATCTGCAATTGCTTTGGAGAACGGGTAGTCAGCCTAAGTGGTCTTACTTGGGCTGAATTGTGGCTGAATTGTGAATAATGGAGTGATAACGACAACTTAGTTGCCGTTATTCAACCCCACTGGATTAGCCTAGACCAAAAAATCAAAGGTTTTTGCGAGTGGTAGATCTCGCGGCCGTTTACCCGTCAGATCAAAGACCGCGTTTGCAAGGGCAGCGATCGCAGGAGGCGTCCCTGGCTCGCCGATTCCACTCACGAATGGCTTGTTTTGGAGTATCTCGATTTCAAAACGCGGCGAGTTGTGCATCCGCAGCAGGTCGTAGTCGTAGAAGTTGAACTGTTCAACTTCGCCCTCTGCAAGTGTGATTTCACCAAAGATTGCGGCACTTAGGCCAAAAATAGCCGCACCGCTCAGCTGGGCCTTGATGATTGATGGATCAAGTGCCACCCCAACATCGCAAGCCGTCCAAACCTTGTTGACGCGGATTTTTCCGCCTTCGTCTATGACCTCTACGACCGTCGCAACGGGTGTCTCGAAGGAACTCGTAAAGGCGACGCCACGGCCAACGCCAGATTGGGTTTGACCGGTCCAGCCGCACATTTCGCTGACTTTCTCCAGTACTTTTCGTGAAGGTTCGTGTTCGTTCCCCATTGCGGCAAGTCGGAACCCAAGCGGGTCAGCACTTGCGGCGTGTGCCATCTCGTCTAGGAAGCTGTCGAACATGAACCCGTTAAAGGACGCGCTCACAGACCGCCAAAAGCCGACGGGCAAACGTGCATCTGCGATATGCGTGCCAAAACGGTAATTGGGGATCGCATAGGGCTGATCAAAGCCGCCAGCTCCAAGTTCGCGGTCCGATCCGGCTGGGTCCTGTCCCGACCATCGCTTCATCGCTTGTTGCGAGGCAGAAGGTGCGGAAACCCGGCCATCTAGCAGGACTGCCGCGCCATCCTTGATCACCCCGCGATAGCGGCCTATCGCAGCGGGACGATAGAAGTCATGACGCATGTCTTCCTCGCGCGACCAAGTTACTTGGATCGGCACATCGGGCATTTCTCGGGCGACGCGTGCTGCGATAACGGCAAAGTCAGTTTCGCCGCGGCGACCGAAGCCGCCTCCCATCAATGTTGTGTTCACAGTAACCTTATCAATGTCGAGCCCAACCGCTGCTGCTGCATTCCGTTGGATAAGAATTGGTCCTTGGTTGCCACACCAAATCGTTAGGGCCTCTCCGGTGAAGAGTGCGGTCGCATTGAGCGGCTCCATCGTAGCGTGGGCCAAGTATGGCACACGGTATTCCGCAGTGATTTCAATGCCATCCTGAGGTTTTGTTACGTCACCGACGTCACGTGTGATGTCAGCCTCTGTCGCGAAGGCGGCTTCGATCTGAGCAAAGGCGTTCTCTGTGCTCTGCGAATGCGTCGCGTCTTCCCAGACGATGTTCACGGCGTCTGCTGCTTGCATGCACAGCCATGTATTCGACCCGATCACTGCGATGCCGTCTCCGAGGTCAACGATCTGTTCAATGCCATCCATCAGGATCGCGTCGCTGGCATCAAAGGAGAGCATTTTGCCGCGCTTTGGGCTCATGCGGACGGTCGCGAACTTCATGCCTTGGAGCCGCACATCGACGCCAAAGGTGGCTGTGCCCGTTGATTTTGCGACCATGTCGGTGCGGGGCATCGATTTGCCAAGATACTTCCAGCTTGAAGCAGGGCGGAGTTCTACCTTTGGAGGTTCAATTTGGGCGGCCTCGACTGCCAGCGAGGCATAGCTCAACGATGTGCCATCGGGGGCGATTACATTGCCGTTTTCTGTTCGGAGCGAGGAAACATCAGTGCCAAGGCGTTTGGCCGCGGCGAGCTTTAACGTCTCACGAGCGGTAGCACCCGCTTCTCGAAAACGTTTGAAAGCGTCTGCGGTAGAGGTGGAGCCACCTGTCACCTGAAGCCCAAAGAGCTTGCCTGCTTGACCGACAAATGTGCGTAGCTCGTCTTGGATCGGGCCGACTTTATAGTCGAGGAACGGAAGGGCTTTGCCGATCAGCGCCCCGTTGTAGTACGCGGCTGCACCCGGTCCGTGAAGGACGCGAATGTCCTGCCACGCCACGTCAAGCTCTTCTGCGATGAGAGCAGGGAGAGTTGTGTGAACCCCTTGGCCCATCTCGGCACGTGGAGCGATTAGAGTGACGCCTTCGTCGTTGATGATGACAAACGGGTTGAGCGTGGTTGCCCCATCGCGTGAGACAAGCGGGTTCTTTGGGTCCTGTTCAAGCTTGTAGACCCCGAATGCCACTCCGCCAACGACCGCTGCAGAGCCTATAAGGAACGTGCGGCGTGCGATTTTTTTCAAGCTAGCCATTTCTTACGCCCCCTTCATTTTTGTTGCGGCATCATGAATGGCCGCGCGAATGCGGGGGTAGGTTCCACAGCGGCAGAGATTGCCTTGCATCGCGTCATCAATGTCCTGATCCGTTGGAGAGGGGTTGCGCGAAAGAAGAGCTGCCGCTTGCATAATTTGGCCCGATTGACAGTAACCGCACTGCGCGACTTGGTGATCGACCCAAGCACGCTGAAGGATCGAGAGACTTTCTGGAGCGCCTAAGCCCTCAATCGTGGTGACGTCTCCCCAGACGTCGGCAAGGGCCACCTGACAAGACCTTACAGCCTCGCCGTCGATCTGCACAGTACAGGCTCCGCACGCAGCAACGCCGCACCCAAACTTGGTCCCCGTAAGGCCTATCTCATCACGCAAGACCCAAAGCAGAGGTACATTGTCCGGCAAATCGATACTGTGCCGCTTGCCGTTGATTGTAAGGCTCTTTGCCATCTGGTCCTCCGCTTGATGCGTTTAATTTCCGTCTTAGATAGGGCTTGCGCGGGCAAAAGGAATACTCGGAACCGTTACTTTACGCTGGGAAATCCTTAGGTCACGGCAGCGCGAATTTGGAATTCTGGCCGTTCATACTGCTTTTCTCTCATAACCGTGGCGATCTTTTCAACGGCCGTGTCGATATCATCGTGGTCAATGTAGAGCGGCGTGAAGCCAAATCGCATGATATCAGGAGCGCGGAAGTCGCCGATCACCCCCTGAGCAATGGTCGCCTGCATCGCGGCATAACCATTTTCAAAGGCAAAAGAGACTTGGCTCCCTCGCGAAACATGATCTCGAGGCGTGACCAGTTTGAGTTCAGGGCAGGATGCCTCGATCCCAGCAATGAAGTGATCTGTTAGGGCAAGAGATTTTGCCCGAAGCTGGTCCATGTCGACTTTGTCCCAAATGTCGAGCGCAGCTTCGAGTGCCGCAAGCGCTAGAACAGGGGGCGTTCCTACGCGCATGCGCTCGATGCCGTCGCCTGCTCTGTAATTTTGTTCAAATGCAAAAGGGGCTCTGTGACCGAGCCAGCCAGAAAGGGCAGGGCGCACTGTTTCTGCATGGCGTG
>JAYPUF010000011.1:0-37380 GCA_038133925.1 Marivivens sp.
CCATCCAACGGCAAACGTTACCCATAGAGACGATGTAATTGCCGTGGTTGTTCATAAGCGGCGGCATTGCAAAGTTTGGAATACGAATACCGCCAGCTTCGCCAAGGAAGTAAAAGTTGTCTTCGTTCACTTCGGTCTTGATTGGAGCGCCTTTTGCCTTCCAATCGGGCATCAAACGGGCGAGGCCAGAAGTGTCGAGAACCGCACCCGAAAGAATGTGCGCACCGACTTCCGAACCTTTTTCAAGGACAACGACGTTCAATTCGGAATCGAGTTGCTTGAGACGAATAGCAGCGGACAGACCAGCGGGGCCGGCGCCGACGATGACTACGTCATATTCCATTGCTTCGCGTTCGATAGCAGTCATGGCGTATTCCTTATGCTTCGCCACAAGGGCGTCTTGAGTAACAAAATTTCGCCATGGATTACCTTATGCAAAAGGGAGGGGCAATCAGGACACGACGTAAATTTACCCTCTGGCGACGATAGGAGGAGGATTTAGGCGGAATCGGCGCGTATAAGGGTGCGGCATTGCGTCCAATAGGTTCCGAGGCTTGACTTTCCGCCCCAGCGATACGTTATGGACAGACGATATTACAACGAAGGTCTACGGAGCCGCACTATGGAAAAGATCCCGCTGACACGCGCTGGGTTTGACAAGCTTGATGCAGAACTCAAGTACCTTAAAACCGTTGAGCGTCCTGCTATCATCAGCGCTATTTCCGAAGCACGCGAGCACGGCGATCTTTCGGAGAACGCCGAATATCATTCGGCCAAAGAAAAGCAGTCCTTTATTGAAGGGCGCATCAAGGAGCTCGAGGGTGTAATTTCGCTTGCCGAAGTCATTGACCCCAGCAAACTGAGCGGAACTGTGAAGTTTGGCGCGACCGTAGAACTCGTCGATGAAGATACCGACGAGGAAAAGACCTATCAAATCGTAGGCGAATATGAAGCCGACATCGAAAGTGGTAAATTGAACATAAAATCGCCGCTCGCACGCGCCCTGATCGGCAAAGACGTTGGCGACAGTGTCGAAGTGCGCACCCCTGGTGGTGATCGCGCTTATGAGATTTTGAAGATTTCATTCCTGTAAATCAGGCCTCGTGCCGTATGTAGCCAGCGGGTTATTCGTTGAACGCGTCCAAGAAAACCGGCACCCCGCCGAAGACAACTCAGTCCCTCTCAGCAGCAGAAATCGTTGCTGCGGGTTTGGGTGCGCTTTGGCTCCTTGGGTCCGCAACATATTTTCTCTGGGGCATTGGTGCTGAGGAAAGCGCCGGTTTTGCCACGACTGTCTTTGTGATTTTCCTGCCGGTCGCGCTCTTTTGGGTCGCCGCTTTCGCCGCTCGTTCTTCGCGGATCATGCGAGAGGAAGCAGAGCGCCTGCACATTGCAATCGACGCTTTGCGTCAGACTTATGTGAGTGATCGCCAGTCTCGTCCCTCCGAGCATTTGCAGCCGACCGTTGAGAAAAAACTCGACGAGATCGCGCGGACGGCACGCAAGACTGAAACGGCCCTTGCAACGTTCACGACCTCGCGCAACATCCCGCGCACGTCTGTTGCTCCTCAACAGCCTGTGCCAAGCGATGATCAGCCGTCGCTTGCTCTGGGCACCACTCTCGAAGATACGCTCCCGCCGCTTAGCCGCGGCGATCTGATACGTGCACTAAACTTCCCTGATACCGAGCAGGACGAGGTTGGTTTCTCGGCGCTTCGCAAGGCACTACGTGACCGAAATGCACGTCAGCTGGTGCAAGCAAGTCAGGACGTGCTCACATTGCTGAGCCAAGACGGTATCTATATGGACGACATGCGCCCCGACCTTGCGCGTCCAGAAGTTTGGCGGCGTTTTGCGAATGGCGAGCGCGGTCGCTCTGTTGCCGCCCTTGGCGGTATACGTGATCGTTCTTCGCTGGCTCTGACGGCTGGGCGTATGCGAGAAGATACGATCTTCCGTGATGCGGCACACCACTTCCTGCGCCGCTTTGACAAGACACTCGTTTCGCTCGAGGCTGAAATATCGGATGAAGAGCTTATGGCGCTTGCGGAAACCCGCACAGCGCGTGCTTTCATGCTACTTGGCCGCGTGACAGGTGCCTTCGATTAATCGAGATATCGGACCATCAGCGTAGCGCGCTCAAGATTTGGCATTGGCCAAAAGCTTCGGCGCCTCCACGTGATAAAGCCGCAACTTTCGTAGAGTTTTCTTGCACTTGTGTTACTGTTCAGGACCTTTAGGCTCAGTGCAATGCAGCCTTGCGCCTTTGCTTCATGTGCAAGTGCTTCAACGATCTTTCGACCAATTCCGCGGTTTCGGAGCCCTTTGTCTACACAGATACCTTCAATTGCGAAATTTGTCGGATGCGCTCTGTGGTCCATAAGCGCAAGTTTGAACAGACGTATCGCAGCGCTCAGATAACCGAATTCAACTTGGAGCGATCTGTAGTCAAACGACAACGTTGCTCCAGTCGAGTTATGAAACCCTGCGACCCCGATAATGTGCCCACTGCAATCCCGAGCGCAGATGACACTCTCGATCCGAAGCGATCTCGCAATGAACCTAAGAGCGGTTTGGGGCGGACCGAATGTTCCACCTAGTTGCTCAGAGAAACTTTCTACAAAGAGTTCTGCAACGCGCTCTCTTTCGTGCTCGGCAATTCCGCAAGAAATGTCCATTCGTCCTCCAGTTGAAGCGCATTGATGCGACTTGCAAGTGCTGCGGTCCAGTGAAAAAAGCAAGCGATAGCAAAACTGTGCCAGAGGCCATCAATGTCTAACGTGACACCAAAATCTGCGGCGCTCATGGGGGCTAAGAACGGATCGCCCTTTATTTTGGTGCTGCTTCCGTTTGCAGTGCTCTTCGGCGTGCTCGCAAATCAGGCAGGCCTTTCGATCGAGGCGGCGTTTGGGTTTTCGCTATTGGTCATTGCAGGGTCAGCACAATTTGCAGCGCTGCAACTCTTGACTGAAGATGCCGCGATACCGCTCATTCTATTGGCGTCGCTGTCCGTAAATTTGCGAATGGCGATGTATAGTGCCTCTCTGGTGCCTCATTTAGGTAAAGCGCCCCTGTGGCAGCGCGCTCTGGTTGCCTATCTGAACTTTGATCAGTCTTACGCTGTTTCCAGCGCCAAGTACCAAGAAGAACCAAACTGGAGCGTTCCCGCCAAGGTGGCCTATTTCCTTGGCGTTGCCACGCCACTGGCCACGATCTGGTACGTTATGACACTCGTTGGGGTGTTGGTCGGCACGTCCATTCCACAAGAATGGGGCTTGGACTTTATTCTTCCGATCACGTTCATCGGGCTCTTTGCTCCGATGCTTCGTACCTTGGCTCATTTGGCAGCCGCGGGAACCTCCGTCTTCGTCGCTCTGATCTTTGTGTCTCTACCGTCTGGTATGGGTGTCTTGATCGCCGCCCTTTGCGCGATGGTTGTTGGTGTCGTCGTTGAAACATGGATGGAAAAGCGAGGCGCACTATGATCGCAAACGAGAAAGTCTGGACAGTTATTGTCCTCTTGGCCATCGGGACCTTTTTGATCCGCTTTTCGTTCTTGGGGCTTGTTGGGGATCGCGAACTCCCTCCGATCATCCTCAAGGCGCTTCGCTATACGCCAGTGGCCGTTCTTCCGGGGATGGTCGCGCCGCTTGTTCTGTGGCCCGCGGCAACTCAAGGCGTAACTGATCCGCTTAGGCTCTTTGCTGCTTTGGTGACGCTTGGTGTTGGTATGTGGCGCAAGTCATTCATGCCCGCCGCACTTAGCGGCGCAGTCGCTTTTTACGGTGGACTTTGGGTGCTTAATTTAGCGTCGTAAGCGTCTTGGCGATTTCTTCCATCGCCTTGCTCTTATCGTCGCTATCCGTTTCATAGTGGGTCCAGCTCCGCACTCCGGGGAGTTCTGCGAACTGATCCGATAGCTTGTCTGGGAAAAACGAAACACCAATATGCTCAAATCCGGGAAGCTCACGGAGCACGGCCGACGTCGCACGTGTGCAATTTGCCTTCGGTACGGCACCGTAGTTCAGCACCCGAGCATATGCCTGCTCAGCGACCTCTGCTGGTACGTCGATCTCTTGGATAAGCGTGTAATAGGTCTCGCGCGAATGATAGCTGATGTAGAGATCTAGGATCTGTGGCGTGATGCCGAAGATCACATCATTACGCTCTGGGATCGATGGGTGTTTGAAAGATCCAGCCGGATCAAAGAGCACACGCTCACGAGCATTTATCACAAGACCAGTATGCGCGCCGTTCTTACTTCCAACATTCATCATGGTCAAAAGCGTAAGGCGAGGCGGTCCAGAGTGACTGTACCGCATCTTCTCAACAAGCTCGTCTGGCGCCCAGACAGGCTCGGCAGTGCCACAAGCACTCAATGAAAGGGCCGCCATGCCCCCGGTGATCATAAAACGCCGGTTCATTAGAGGCCCCCCAAGCGACTCTAAAGAATTATGCGCCTACCAGTGCAAGGAAGACGAGGAACGCGAGGATCGCGATGACCGCGCGGGTCGTGAACTTGATGAAACCGTCATAGGTTTTCTCGTTCGCGGTGATGTCCATTTCGCCATGCTTATGTGCAGCCATTGGTTTTGTCCCCTTAGGAAAATCGTTGTTGCGGCGTGAATAGATGATTCAGACGGCGCTGTCACGCCTTTGAAAGGCGGTCAGCTTGTCGCGGGTTCTTCAATTCCGATGTCACGTGCAAGTTTGAACCCGATCCGATTTGGTTCGACAATCTTAGTCTGGGTCGGCATTGCTCGGAGCATCACATTAAGCTGGCTCACATGCTGCACGAGCTGTGTCTTTGCGCCATCCTCGGTAGAGCCATAAAAGGTGAGAATGTCAGGATCAAAATAGCCAAGACCCTCGATGCGGATCACGCCAGCGTTGCTTCCTGTAAAACCCATTGCGACCTCTTGGTCCGAATTGAGCTGTTTCTCAAAGTTCTGAATGTAAAGGATCATTCGTTCATAGGCCCAACGCGCAGGGCTCTTATTTTGTGATGTTTCCTGAAGTGCAGTTGGCAGAGATGTCGCAATGCTTGTCTCTGGATTGACGTGCACTTCGTGGATCATTGGAATCGCAGCCGCCTCGGCATATTCAGCCGAGGTTTCGATTTCATCATGCTGTTCGCGAATGCTCATGCTTACCTCTTGGTTGAGTCAGAGCTTAGCGGTTTAGCCAAGAGTGGCAACCTCAGTTTGAATGCCAAAGAAAAGCACCATCATCGGCAATCACGCGTGTCGCACGGCCCGCTTGATGCAGATAGTTCAGGTGGGCAATGGTTTCGACCATGGCAAGACCATAGATACTTGGAGTGATCTCGCGCTTGAAAAGTGGTGCAAAACAATCGCCACCTTTGCGAGGCGTTTTCAGGAACGCTTCAAGCCGGTCTAGGGCGCTGTGATGGTTCTCGATCATCTGCCTTAGACGCAGCGGTAGCCCATGATAGGGCAATTTGTGCCCTCCGAGGATCAATAAATCGTCGTTTGCAAAGGGCGCAAACTTTTCACACGAAAGCAGCCATTCCGCGAGGGGGTTCGCCTCGGGTTCGGTTGGATGGACACCGATATTCGGGCTGATGCTCGGCAATAGCTGGTCGCCTCCGATAACGAGGTTATCGTCGAGGCTCCAAAAAGTAGCGTGCTCGGGCGCATGACCGTCGCCAGTGCGCACAATCCAAGCTCGGCCTCCGAAATGGAGCGTCTCACCGTCTCGGATGCGTGTGTATCCAAGGTCTAGCTGTCCGACGCAGTCAGCGAAATTAAAAGGACGCTCGGTTTCTCTCGCTTTGAGAAAGTCGTCGGCCATCCCCCAGCGTCTATAAAGCTCTAGAGACTTACGGGGGTAGGTCGGTTGTTCATCGGCGGTGAGCATCCGCGTCATCAAAAAGGCGGTACGTGTCGTGATGAGCTCTGCACCACGATCGGTAAGATAGCTCGCCATCCCAACGTGGTCAGGATGGTGATGCGTAAGGATCACGCGGCCCACAGGTTTGCCACCAAGTGGACCATCAAGCACCTCTTGCCAGAGAGCGATCGATTTCTTCGAGCGAAATCCCGTATCAATAACCGTCCAACTGGCCCCATCATCAAAGGCGTAGATGTTCACATGGTCGAGCGCCATCGGAAGTGGAAGGCGCAGCCAAAGCACCCCTTCCGCGACTTCAATCGTTTCAACGTGCGTTGGGGGGTCTTCGAATGGGTATCTGATTTTGGTCACGCCGAGAGATCGTCCGGTGATAGGTCCGCGAGGTCAGCGTTTCCAACTCGCACCTGTGCCAAAAGGCTTTTGTGCTCTGGCAACAGGCGATTGATGTAGAAACGCGCGATTTTCTCGCGACTTGTTCCACCCTTTTCCGCTGCCATCAAGTGATAGTAGCCGCCTAGAACGCGCGCAAAGGCCTTGAGGTATGGTACCGCAACAGCGAAGCGATCATTCATATCCCCCTGTGCAACAAGCCATTCGGTCGCTTCGCGCAAGTTTTCGGAAGACTGCCAGACGGCTTCAGCGAGAGAGCCTTGAGTGCTCCGAGTGGCTTCTGCAAAGGCTTCGATTTCATCGATAAGGGCAAAGGCCGCATCGCCGCCGTCCATCATCTTTCGCGCAACAAGGTCCATGGCCTGAATGCCGTTGGTGCCCTCGTAGATCGAGGTCACGCGCACATCGCGTGAGAATTGGGCCGCACCTGTCTCTTCGATAAAGCCCATGCCGCCGTGAACCTGAACGCCAAGTTCAGCTACAGCAAGACCCGCATCTGTACCGAAAGCTTTGGCAATCGGTGTAAGGAGCGCTGCGCGTGCTTTGTGCGCTGCGTCACCTGTCGCATTCCCAAGGTCGATTGCGGCAGCGCAGGCGAGCGCGATCGAACGCGCAACATAGGTGTCCGCCTTCATGCTCGCGAGCATGCGTTTGACGTCCGCGTGCTCGACGATTGAACCTGTGCCACCTACGCGACCCTGCTTGCGGTCGAGAGCATAGGAAAGCGCTTTTTGATAGGCTGCCTCGGCAATACCGATTCCCTGAGTGCCTACGCCAAGGCGCGCGTTGTTCATCATCGTAAACATCGCTGCCATCCCGCCGTGCGGTTCACCAACGAGCCAGCCCTTTGCGCCCGAATACTCCATCACGGCAGTCGGAGAACCATGAAGCCCAAGCTTGTGCTCAAGACTTACCACCTTGAGAGAATTGTGCTCACCAAGGGTTCCGTCCTCACGAGGGAGAAGTTTTGGTACGATGAAAAGCGATATGCCCTTTGTGCCAGGAACGCCATCGGGCAGACGAGCCAAAACAAGGTGACAGACGTTTTCGCTGAAATCATTGTCGGCCCACGTGATGTAAATCTTTTGTCCCGAAATCGCATACGTCCCGTCGCCAAGCGGTTCTGCCTTGGAGCGGAGCGCGCCAACGTCCGAACCTGCCTGAGGCTCAGTGAGGTTCATCGTCCCGCACCATTCGCCTGAAATCAATTTGGGGAGATACAACTCTTTCAGTTCGTCGCTTGCGTGGTGCTCAAGTGCTTCGATCTGGCCTTGGGACATCAGTGGGTTCAGCTGCAGCGAAAGACACGCCCCAGCCATCATATCGTTGACCGCAGTCGTCACAGAGAGAGGCAGTCCCATGCCGCCAAACTCGGGATCCGCAGCCATTCCGATCCATCCACCTTCGGCAATTGCTGAATAGCCAGCATCGAACCCCTTAGAAGTGCGAACAAGACCGTTTTCAAGCCGTGCAGGATCGAGGTCCCCGTTACGATTAAGTGGAGCAAGTACGTCTGTACAGAGTTTGCCAGCTTCGTTCAGGATTGCTTCGACGACATCTGGCGTTGCTTCTTCGAAGCGTTCGGTCTTTGTGACTTCTTCGAGACCGACGATGTTTTTGAGAATGAACTGGCACTCTTGAACTGGTGCTTGATAAGACAATTGTAACCCTCCACTTAACGCGGGTTGGAATTCTCACTCTCCGCGCCTATTCCTACTTTGTCACCAGACACCGTAATCAAGCCCCCGAGTCCTTCAACTGGAACGCAGCGTCATGAAATCCGGCCATACAGTCACACTAAAACCAGATGCTGACGGCGTACTTCTTGCGGCTAAAGTGTTGTCTGGTGGGGGACTTGTAGCCTTCCCAACCGAGACGGTCTATGGGCTCGGAGCTGATGCGCGAAATGACACAGCGGTTGCGGCGATTTTTGATGCCAAGGGGCGACCTTCATTCAATCCGCTGATCGTCCACGTAAAGGACCTCGAAACTGCACTTAAATACTGTGTGTTTGATAAAGATGCTTTAAAACTCGCAAAGGCATTCTGGCCTGGGGCGATGACCCTTGTTCTTCCCCTACGCCCCGACTCTGGGATTTCCAAACTTGTAACCGCTGGTCTTGATACACTGGGCGTTCGCGTGCCCGCGGGTGATGCAGTGCAAGATTTGCTTGCGGCTTTTGACGGCCCTATGGCGGGCCCCTCGGCGAACCCGTCTGGTAAAATCAGCCCTACGACCGCTGAGCACGTCTTGAGCGGACTTTATGGTAAGATCGACGCTGTGCTCGATGCCGGCCACACATCTGTAGGGGTCGAGTCCACGATCATCGGGTGTCTGGGGCGAGCAACTGCACTTCGCGCAGGCGGCGTACCATTCGAAGAAATCGAGCGCGTTCTTGGCTATCAATTGGGCGGTGAAGTCGTGGGCAAAGCGCCAATAGCACCGGGACAACTTGAAAGCCACTATGCACCGAAAGGGCATGTCCGCTTGAATGTTACCACACGGGCCGCGGACGAAGAGCTCTTGGGGTTTGGACCTGTAGAAGGAGCGGTTTTTAATCTCTCCTATGGTGCGGATCTTCGCGAGGCCGCTGCTAATCTTTTTGACTACCTGCACAAATTTGACGAGCGCGGCACCCAGAAAATCGCGGTCTCTCCCATTCCCAACGAGGGTCTGGGCCGTGCCATCAATGACCGTCTGCGCCGCGCCGCCGCACCGCGCGGCGATTAAAGGTTCTTGCGTTCAATATAGCTGCGGAGTTCCTCGGCTTCGCGGCGGGCATCACGCAGACCATCCATCGCGGCACGTAGTTCCGCCTCTGTTTGGGCGAGCTGATTGGTAATCTCGGCTTCTCGCTGCTGAAGATAGGTTATCGCTTGGTCGCGCGTTTCTTCGGCTTCATGGAGTGCTTGGGCCATACGGTCCAATTCACCAATTTCTGCCTTGGTCACGCGCGTAAAGCGATTCACGAGCCAGCTCGCAAACCAACCCAATGAAAACGCTACGAAGAGAATGATCGCTGTTGCGATGATGAATTCGGTTCTGTTCACGTCAAATCCCCGCGTTATTCACTTTTTCCTGGACGCGACTTAGGCGCTTTACCAGAGAGTGGGTTGTTTTCGTCCCCGATCACAACGTCAGGGTTCGCCGTTTCTTCTTCTGCGACGTCGTCGCTTGGCGTCGCGGCATCATCGGTAGTTCCCGCATCAGCTATCGGCGCTTCGGCCCCTTCAGCTGGCACTTCGGCGTTCTTCGTATCCTCAATCGGCAATTCGTCTTGCTTCAGGCGGAATTCGATACGGCGGTTGGCTTCGCGACCTTCTTCGGTTTCGTTGCTCGCGATCGGATCAGCCTCACCATAGCCAACGGCGGTAAACGCACTCGTCGGGATGCGCCGTTGACGCAGAGCGCTCAGCACCGAGTCCGCGCGCTGTTGGCTGAGATTTAAGTTCATCTCTTCACGGCCTTGGCTATCGGTATAACCCGCAATCTCGAGCTCGAGATCAAGGCAAAGGCGAAGGATATCAGCGATGTCGTCCACAAGTTGAAGCGAGTCCGCGCTAATGCTCGCCTTTCCTGGGTCAAAGGTGATCTTGCGATCAACGCTCAAAATCTTGATCTGCGCGACACATTCCTCAGGTGTCGGAAGACCTGCGAGAGGATCGAGTTGCTCGACATATTTAACATCAATGTCGAACTGCTGTGCTTGGCCGAGTTTATCAACGAGAACGCTCGCAATTTCGGAACTTGCACTGCCGTTACCCGTTTCGCCGCGCACAATGACAGTTTCGGGTTCAACAACAACGGAGCCATTGCTCAGGAAAGAGAGGACTTCGATACCGGTAAGGGCGCGCACCGACCAGCCGTTGGGCAATCCTTCAACGATCTCGGTTGTCATTGACACTTTGTCCGCTCCAAAGCGCGCCTTCGCATAGTTTTCAGCGGTCACATTGGACATGTTATCCGAAACTGGTCCCGTTACGCTGACCAATCCATCTTCTGCCAAAGAAAGTGAAAGCACAGGCAAGGCTTCGTCAGTGTCCGCTTTGGGTTTGGTCAATGTTGCCTCGAGTGCAAACAGATCAGGCAGTTTTGAATTCAGCTCGGTAACGACGGAATCAAACTGCTCTTGCGAAACGGTTTCGTTGGCGACCAGAGTCACATCGGCGTCTGACAGAGTAATCGTCGCCGCGCCGAGTGTCTTCACGGCCTTGATTGATTCAACGACAGCTGTGCCCCAAGTTTTGGACGGCACGCCAAGAGCCAGAACACAGTTCGGCTCTGTCGCCAATCCTGCCTCTTTTGCGGTCTCAGCGATGCGATTGACTGTCGCTTGTGTGTCAGCAGTACATACGTCTAGGTTGGCGCCCTTCGCATCGATGGAAAACCGAGTGATGTAGGGCGATACAACAGGGCGGGGCGCGGTAATGTTAAGCGCTACGTCGATCAGGTCTGGAACTTGCTGAGCAAGCAGCGTCTCAAGACGGGCTTTTTGTTCAGCACTATCGGAACTTGCGGTGATAGCAACTCGGCCCGGCGCAACGGAAATCTTGCTCCGCGGCAGCATCTCAAGCGCACGCAATCCATAGTTCACCGCAGGGCGCCAGTCGCCTGGCGGTGTATAGTCGGCGGTCTCAAGAAGGTCTGACACGGTGCCATCACCCGCAAGTGTCGAAATGCGCTTGCTCAGATCCGCTCGGTCCATGCTAGCTGGAACGAGGCCAATTAGTGAAACGCCGCTATCATTGCGCAGGATCTCAATGGCGAAGTCAGGTGCAATCATTCCGGCCGAGGCAATGACCGACATGTTGTCAATCACACGGCTCGCATCCACGACCCGACCAGAGAGTGAAATGGCGCGGAAACGTTCCGCCTCACTTGGCGCTTGGCCTTCTAGAATGACCTGTAGACCATCGCCGATTACGGTGACCCAGTCGTGCCCGTAATCAAGCAGCTCTTCTTGCACTCCAATGACCGAGCGGGATTCGATCGTCGAAACCGCGACCTTCGCGGACACACCTGAAAGGATTGCAGCAGCGGCGAATGCTCCGACACGGATAAAAACTGAGGAAAGGCGCATTGGCTTCCAGTTCTGTTTCTGGTTGTCGCCCTCTGTAAGGCTACAAATCCAAGTTCGCAATCAAACCAAAATAGCACCGGCAAAAAACAGCACAGGGATCAATCCTGCGTCACGGTTCGAACGAAATAACATTAAAAGCGTATTATTGTTATCGGGATCGAACTTTATGAGCTGCCACATAAGATGCCAGCCCATCGCCCAAACTCCGCACAGCGCAATCACAAGTTTGAGAACCGACAGTTCGAGCACGCTGAGAAGTGTCGCAGCTCCAAGAAATAGAATCGTTAAGATCAGAAAGCGGCGTAACCACGATGGGGTTTGTTCACCAAAAAGTCGGGCGGTGGATTTCACTCCAATCAAAGCGTCATCTTCTCGGTCTTGATGGGCATAGATTGTGTCATAGAAGAGCGTCCAAAAGATGCCTGCGACATACATTAGGAGCGCCTCAGCGCCGATACGTCCATCAACTGCGGCCCAAGCAAGGAGGGCACCCCAGTTGAACGCAATCCCAAGAAAGACTTGCGGCCACCAAGTGAAACGTTTGGCAAATGGGTAAACAGCGACGGGCAGAAGTGAGAGCACGCCGAACGCAATTGCTGTCCAATTGAACGTAAGCAAAATCCCCAAAGAAACCAAGCACTGCGCGACCATCCATAGTGCGGCTTGTTTTGTGGTCACCTGCCCTGAGGGGATCGGGCGCGAGCGTGTGCGCTCCACTTTGCCGTCAATGTCTCGGTCCGTGATGTCATTCCATGTGCAGCCCGCCCCGCGCATGAGCGTTGCGCCAAGTGCACAGCCAATGCCAATCCACAGCTCGTAAAGCCCGAAGTGCCCATTCTTGAGTGACGCAAGCGCAAGCGCCCACCAACATGGCAGGAGCAAGAGCCAAGTTCCGATGGGGCGATCTAATCTCGAAAGCCGGAAATAAGGGCGAAGCGCCTCAGGGGCCCAATGGTCCACCCAATTTCCTTTCACAGCGTCAGAAACTTGGCCTGTCGGCTCTGGCGCTTGGCCTTGCTCGGTCATATTGTTGTCTCATGGCATCCAAAGTTCGTCTCTATGTAGATCAACCCTTGGCCCAAGGGCAAACCGTCTCTCTCACCAAAGAGCAGGCTCACTACCTTTTTGGTGTGATGCGGCTCGAAATTGGTGGGGTTCTCTCCCTTTTTAATGGAAAAGATGGCGAATGGGACGGCGAGATCATTCAGGCGAGCAAGAAGAATGGTGTTCTAGAATGCACCGAGCAGACACGAGCGCTTCAGCTCCCGCCTGATCTTTGGCTCGTTTTCGCTCCGATCAAGAAAGAACGCACCGACTTTATTGTCGAAAAGGCGACCGAGATGGGGGCGGCGCGGATCATTCCTGTTCAGACCGACTTCACCAATTCTGGCCGGATCAACCAAGAACGCCTTCAAGCACATGCTGTCGAGGCTGCGGAGCAATGTGGAGGCACATTTGTGCCCGAGGTCGATGACATTCAAAAGCTCGGTAAGCTTCTCGATCATTGGCCTTCGCATCGTCAGCTCATGTTCTGTGACGAAGCCCTTGTCGGCGCCGCCGAGACTTTGGCCAAAGCGGAGAAAGGCCCTTGGGCGATCCTTATCGGTCCCGAGGGCGGCTTTTCAGATGCTGAGCGAAAGCGCCTACAGTCTCTACCCTTCGCGCATTCTGTGAGCCTCGGGCCGCGGATCCTGCGTGCCGATACGGCAGCGGTTGCCGCAATGACGGTGTGGCAACAAGCCTTGGGTGACTGGCCATCATGATCAGACCCGAAGCCAAAGCGATCCTAATGCGATATTCGCAGGCTATTATCGGCGCGGTGATTGCGGTGCTCATGACCTATTGGACCATTTCCATCCCTGGTGTTCTTCGGTATCTCACAGGTGCACTCGCATTCTTTGGGCTTGCACTCGCGCTTGACGGCTTTCGGCGCGGGAAACTTCGTCGTGGAACGAAAGATGCCGAGGGCGTCGTCGAGATTGACGAGCGCCGCATCACATTTCTAACGGCGAATTGGGGCGGTGCTGTTTCGATCAATGATCTCGCGAAAATCGAGATAGGTCAGCGATCAGGTAATCTGTTTTGGCGCATCAAGGATAACTTTGGTAGCACGCTTCTCGTTCCTTATACCGCAAATGGAGCCGAAGGGCTGGTCGATGCTTTTGGTGCTCTCGAAGATTTCGATCTTGGAAAAGTCGGACGTGCAATCGATAAGGTTGGTGATCACATGACAACCGTTTGGACCAGATCGAAATCTGATCCTGTCGATCCCTTGACTTGAGCGGCAGAACGCTCCACCTCTACTCAACCAATCCAACGGCACTTTAGTATCGAGGCCCCAATGTCCATTCCACAGTCAGGCGGCGGCCCGATCGAGCGTCACGAACAACTCGCTGAATATCTTGCGCAAGGCTGCAAGCCCAAAGAAAATTGGCGCATCGGGACAGAGCATGAAAAGTTCGGCTACTGCAAAGACACGCTAAATCCACTTCCCTATGATGGTCCGCGCTCGGTCAAGGCGGTTCTTGAGGGCCTTCAGCATCGATTTGGCTGGGCTCCGGTCCTTGAGGGCGAGAACATAATTGGTCTCAAGAAAGATGGTGCGAACGTTAGCCTCGAACCGGGTGGTCAGCTGGAACTGTCTGGCGCCCCTCTCGAATCGATCCACCAGACTTGTGACGAGGTGAATTCGCACCTCCGTGAGGTCAAAGAGATCGCTGATGAAATCGGCGTTGGTTTCATCGGTCTCGGCGCTGCTCCGATTTGGTCGCATGAACAGATGCCGGTTATGCCAAAGGGCCGCTATGCCCTGATGACCGATTACATGGATCGAGTTGGCACGCACGGCAAACAGATGATGTATCGCACCTGCACAGTTCAGGTGAACCTCGACTTCTCGTCCGAGGCAGACATGGTTCAAAAGCTGCGCGTTGCCCTTGCGCTTCAGCCCGTAGCCACTGCTCTTTTTGCCAACTCACCTTTCTTTGACGGCAAGCCGAACGGTCACAAGTCTTGGCGCTCGCGCATTTGGCGCGACCTTGATGCCTCGCGCACCGGAATGCTCCCTTGGGTGTTTGAGGACGGGATGGGCTTTGAGCGCTGGGCCGAATGGGTGCTCGATGTGCCGATGTATTTTGTTTACCGCGACGGCAAATATATCAACGCGCTCGGTCAGTCCTTCCGCGATTTCCTCAAGGGTCAGCTTCCCGCACTTCCCGGTGAAACCCCGACTCTCTCGGATTGGGCCGATCACCTAACCACTGTGTTCCCCGAGGCTCGTATCAAACAGTTTATCGAAATGCGCGGTGCTGACGGTGGCCCGTGGCGTCGTCTATGCGCATTGCCCGCGTTTTGGGTCGGCCTGACCTATGATCAGTCGGCTCTAGATGCGGCTTGGGATCTGGTCAAAGGTTGGGACGCAGAAACCCGCGAAGCGCTCCGCGTTGCTGCGTCGGTCGATGGTCTCCAAGCGAATACACACGGCATCAACATGCACGACCTCGCACGCGAGGTGGTCGCGATTGCCGAAAGCGGCCTCAAAGCTCGGGCTAAACCGGGTGCAGGCGGCCTTATCGCTGACGAGACGCATTTCCTCTCCGCGCTCAAGGATAGCCTCGACAGTGGCAAAACACCCGCTGACGAGCTCCTTGAACATTACAACGGAGATTGGGGCGGCGATCTGACTAAGATCTACAAGCCCTATAGCTACTAAATCAAAAGGCCGGCTCATTCGCCGGCTTTTTTCTTTGGATTAGCCTTTTTTGCCGATCTTGGTTTCTTGCCCTGCCAACAGTCGAGAGATGTTCTGTGCGTGTCTGATGTAAATCAGAGCGGCCAGTGCAATGAACAAAAGCACCATATCCCCATGCCCTGTGAGGTAGGAATAGAGCGGCGAGAGCGCGGCGGCGGTCAAAGCCGAAAGCGATGAATACCGGAGCAAGAACGCGACAGCGAGCCATGTTGCACAAACGAGAAGACCAACGGGCCAAGCAACGGCAAGTGAAAGACCAATGAACGTTGCTACTCCCTTGCCACCTTTGAACCCAAGCCAAACGGGGAAACAGTGGCCGAGGAAAGACGCGAAACCAGCTAGCATCACAGCATCTTCAAGCGCAAATGCGCGGGCAATCAGAACCGCTGCTGCTCCTTTTCCGCCATCGAGTACCAGCGTCAAAAATGCAGCAAGCTTGTTACCAGTCCTCAGAACGTTGGTCGCACCGATATTGCCTGAACCGATCTTGCGCAGATCACCAAGGTTCATAGCGCGGGCGATGATCACACCAAACGGCACCGAACCCAAAAGATAGCCAAGAGCCGCCCAGATCGCGAGGGTAAGAGGTGAACTAACGATTTCGGGCATCAAGCGCCTCCAAAGATACGGGTTCCAGCAACCCAAGTCCCAAGCACTTTGCCTTCAAGTCGCGCGCCGTCAAAGGGGGTATTTTTGGATTTCGACTCGAGCGTGAAGCGGTCCAAGACGAAAGGCGCATCTGGATCAAACAGAATAAGGTCCGCAGGCGAACCATCCAGAAGACGTCCTGTAGCAAGTCCAAGCCTGCGCGATGGGTTGAGCGACATAGCGCGGAACAACTCAGGCAGTGTCAGCATCCCCGAATGGTAAAGCCGCATCGCCGCAGGAAGAAGCGTCTCAAGGCCAACCGCACCGCTCGCCGCTTCTTCAAAGGGCAAGCGCTTGCTCTCTTCATCTTGGGGCGTGTGCATTGAACAGATGATGTCGATGAGACCTGATTTGACGCCTTCGATCACTGCGATACGATCATCTTCGCTGCGAAGCGGCGGCTTTACTTTGAAAAAGGTGCGATAGTCGGCAACGTCAAATTCATTCAGCGTGAGGTGGTGGATACCTACCCCTGCGGTGATGTCGAGACCATTGCGCTTTGCGCGTTCCAAGGCGGGTAGGGCGCGGCCGGTGGTGATCTGGTCCGCGTGGTATTTCGCGCCAGTCATCTCAAGTAACGAGATGTCACGATCAAGGCCCATACGCTCGGCCATAGCGCTCACACCTGGAAGGCCGCGCAGCGAGGCAAATTTGCCCGAAGTCACCGCAGCGCCTTTGGACAAGATCGGCTCTTGAACGTGTCCGATCACCAATGCACCGAGTGAACGAGCATAGGTCAGCGCGCGGGAATAGACCTTTGTGTCCTGCACCACATGGTCACAGTCGGTGAAAGCGACCGCACCTGCGTCCATCAAAAACCCGATCTCGGTCATCTCGCGACCTTCGCGCCCCTTGGTGAGTGCGGCCATCGGAAGGACCCGAACCTGCGTGTCGCTCGCTGCGCGGCGAGCCACGAACTCAAGGGTTTCGGGGGTATCGATGGAAGGGAGCGTATCGGGCCGCGTTACGATCGTCGTCACACCGCCAGCGGCAGCGGCACGTCCCGCGGAACGAAAGCTTTCCTTGTGGCGCTCGCCGGGTTCCGAGACCTTGACCCCGATATCGACGATCCCAGGGGCTAGACACATACCGCCACAGTCTATGACCTCTTTCGAGGGATAGTTCGCTTCGAGTTGATCAAGGTGATCGGTTACCGTTGCAAAGATTACCCCGTCTTTGACCACCAAGGCGCCTTTGACGTCTTGAAGCGTGACCGGATCAATAAGGCGTGCATTCTTGAAAAGGATATCATTCATCTGTCTTTCCTCCTCAAACCATCTTGCCTTGGGCGGCGCGCGCCTCGGCGCGGCGTGCCCGAAGGTTTTGCGCCAATAGGTCCATCGCTGCCATTCGAACGGCAACTCCCATCTCGACCTGTGTCTGGATAACCGACCGGTTGATGTCGTCAGCAATAGTGCCGTCGATCTCGACGCCTCGGTTCATCGGTCCGGGGTGCATGACAATCGCGTCTTCTTTGGCAAGGCTGAGTTTGGCCGCATCAAGGCCGTAGCGGTGGAAGTATTCGCGTTCCGAAGGGATGAAACCGCCGTCCATGCGTTCTTTTTGCAGGCGGAGCATCATTACGACATCCACATCCTTGAGACCTTCGGCCATGTTGTCGAACACTTCGACGCCAAACTCGGAAACGCCTGAAGGCATCAGGGTCGGGGGGGCGATAAGGCGCACACGATTCTCCATCTTGCCAAGAAGAAGGATATTCGAGCGAGCCACGCGGCTGTGTGCGATGTCACCGCAAATCGCAATGGAAAGACGGTGAATGCGGCCCTTGGCGCGGCGAATAGTCAGAGCGTCGAGAAGCGCCTGCGTCGGGTGCTCGTGACGGCCATCGCCTGCGTTCAGCACAGCGCAGTTTACTTTTTGTGACAGAAGATCAACCGCACCCGAAGATCCATGACGCACAACGAGCAAATCAGGATGCATTGCATTCAGCGTCAGCGCGGTGTCGATCAGCGTCTCGCCCTTCTTCACGCTCGATTGCGCCATTGCCATGCTCATCACATCAGCGCCAAGGCGTTTTCCGGCAAGCTCAAAGCTCGCTTGCGTGCGGGTTGAGTTCTCAAAGAACATGTTGATCTGAGTAAGGCCGGCGAGCACGTCTTTATGCTGGACGCCATTGCGGTTGTCGTCCGCATATCGGTCGGCAAGATCGAGAACCGTCGTGATCTCGTCTTGTCGGAGGTGTTCGATCCCAAGCAGGTGGTTTGCGCGAAATGTCATAGCAGCCTCCGGTCCGATTTTTCTGGCTTATAAGAAGGCGGGCCGACTGCGGCAAGGGCGCAGACGGAGATGTGACAAGGGCACTGCACATTTGTGAAAATACCGCCTAAGGTGCCCTCATGGAATCTCAGGTCGATTATTGGACAGCGAAAGCTCTGCTCGAATGGCAGATAGAGATGGGCGCAGACGAGGCGATTCTCGATGCTCCCCTCGATCGCTATGCCTTGGCCGAGATCAAAAAGGCAGAAGCACCTGTTGCTCCCAAGAAGTCGGGTCCACCGCCGATCCCCGTGCAGGTCGAAGTTGATACCGCCGCCGAAGCCCGAATCGCCTCTCAATCTGTTGGCTCGCTCGATGATCTTTCAGAAGCGCTTGGGCAGTTCGAGCATTTTGAAATCAAGCGTGGCGCTCGGAGTTATTTGTTTGCGGAAGGTCGCCCAGAGGCACGGGTGATGATCATTGGTGATCCGCCGCGACGTGAAGACGACCGTGAGGGACGTTACCTTTCGGGGGCAATCGGTGGCTTCGTCGATAAGATGTTTGGCGCCATCGGTTTGTCTCGCACGACGCCCGACTTGTTAAACGCGCTTTATTTCGTGCCAATCCTGCCGTGGTGTA
This sequence comes from Marivivens sp., assembly GCA_038133925.1. GTDB lineage: Bacteria > Pseudomonadota > Alphaproteobacteria > Rhodobacterales > Rhodobacteraceae > Marivivens. The sequence continues at coordinate 18,600 of JAYPUF010000011.1, forward strand.
TTCCCATGGATCGCACGCCGAATGCGGCTGAATGTGCAATGGCGCTTCCATTTCTCGAAGCCCACATCGCCTTGGCCAAGCCAGAAGTGGTCGTGGTCATGGGGAGTGCCGCATCTTCTGTCCTGCTCGGCCAGTCCGCTGTTGCAAGGATCAGGGGGCAGTGGGCCGAGATTGCAGGCGTGCCTGCGATGCCGATGTATTCCCCCGAGCGGGTCATGTCTGATGCGATGTTCAAGCGCGAGGCTTGGGCGGATCTGCTCGCCATAAAGGCGCGGCTCGACCGCTGAACACAATTCAAAGAGACTTCAAAATGAGCCGTATCGACGAAACTAAAGAATTCATCCCCGTTCGCATCGCGATTCTAACGGTGAGCGACACACGTTCTTTGGCCGAGGATAAATCGGGCGATACACTCGTCCAGCGCCTTATGGATGCCGGTCACAAGCTCGCTGCGCGTGACATTGTGAAGGACGAGCGAGACATCATTTCTGGAAAACTCCGCGAATGGATCGAAAATCCCGAAATTGATGTGGTCATCTCGACTGGGGGCACCGGTCTTACCGGACGCGATGTAACTGTCGAGGCGCACCGCGATGTCTACGAGAAAGAGATCGACGCTTTCGGCACGGTTTTCACCATAGTCTCCATGCAGAAAATCGGTACCAGCGCGGTGCAAAGCCGTGCAACAGGTGGTGTCGCTGGCGGCACTTATCTCTTTGCGCTTCCCGGAAGTTCTGGTGCGTGCAAGGACGCGTGGGACGAGATTCTGGCCTATCAACTCGATTACCGGCACCGCCCATGTAATTTTGTCGAGATTTTCCCGCGTCTCGAAGAACACAAGCGACGGAAATAGGAATTTCAATCGTATCACTCTCGGTATGGACTGTGCGCAAAAGAGGTTTAACTCTTGGCGTAGTGAACGGGAGTTGTACGAATGCGTTTCTTGCGCCGGAGCCTGACAGGTATTTTTCTATTGTCGATGACGCTGGCGCTTTTGGCGCTTGCTGGCAACACGGTCCGCCTCGCGGTTCAGGATCGTATGAGCCAAGAAGCTCGGAGTTTTCCTCAACGCGAACGGATCTCTACCGTCAACGTGGTGGAGATCACGCCAGAAACTCTCGAACCAGTGCTCACCGTCTTTGGCGAGGTGAAATCGCAGCGCACTTTGGCAATTCGCGCTGCTGTCGGAGGCACTATTCTTGAAACTTCCGACGAGTTCATAGACGGCGGCACAGTAAAAGCGGGCCAAGAACTTCTTCGAATTGACCCGATTGATGCAGAAGTCGCTCTCAGCCGCGCGAATGCCGATCTACAAGACGCCCAAGCAGAGCTCCGAGATGCAGAGCGCGCCTTAGTACTTGCAAGTGACAGTCTAACCGCCGCGCAAGAGCAATTTGATCTACGAGAGACAGCACTTGCCCGCGCACGGGATCTTTTGACCCGTGGAGCGGGGACCGCCGCCGCTGTTGAGACTGCAGAACTTTCGTCTTCTTCGGCCCAAGCCTCTTTGTTGAACTCGCGCCAATCCGCCGCCCAAGCGGAAGCTCGCGTTGATCAAGCCCGCACAAATCTCGCCCGAGCGAAACTTAACCTTGCCGAGGCAGAGCGGACAGTTTCCGACACCACGGTCACGGCTCTTTTTGATGGAACACTGGCTGATGTTGGCACGCTGCGTGGTGGCCGCGTCACAGCTAACGAGCAACTCGCTCAGCTGATCGATCCAAAAGAACTCGAGGTCGAGTTTCGTGTTTCAACCGCGCAGTATCTTCGCTTGATTGATGCAAACGGCGACCTCATCAAAGGCGACGTGAAGGTCAAAATTGATGTGGCCGACGTGTCACTTGTGGCGCAGGGCAAGATCACCCGTGAAAGCGCCTCAGTCGGTGACGGCCAAACAGGTCGCGTGCTTTATGCGGCCCTAGACGAAGCCCCCGGTTTCAGGGTGGGTGATTTTGTAACTGTCGAAATTGTAGAGCCTGCGCTTGAGAACGTGGCAAGCATTCCTGCATCGGCACTTGGTGCCGATGGAACGGTTCTGGTAATCGGTGAGGATAGTCGCCTTTCCCTCGCTTCAGTGACCCTCCGCAGGCGTCAGGGTGAGAGCGTGATCATCGATGCGGTCGAAGTCATCGGTGCAAAAATTGTAGCCGAGCGTTCCCCGCTTTTGGGCGCTGGCCTCAAAGTTCAGGCCGCGGGCGAAACTGCGACCGCGCCGACAGCCACCGCAACACCAACCGCCCCCGAGACTTCTTCGAACGAAACGGTGAAACTAGATGCCGAGCGCAAGGCCAAGCTTGTCGAGTTCGTAAAGCAAAGCCGTATGCCGGACGAGGCCAAAACCCGTATTCTGACGCAGCTTGAGGCCGAAGATGTGCCCGTGGAGACGGTCAACCGTCTTGAGCAGCGGATGGGAGGCTAACCCATGGCGACCGGATCAGAGCTTCTCAATCGCGGATTTGGCGGGATACTTTCGTATTTTACACGCCATCGGACTGCCGCGAACCTCTTGCTTGTTTTGATGGTTGCCGCAGGGCTTTACGCCTATCCGAAAATGCGAGCTCAGTTTTTCCCCGACGTGATCGTGGACCGGATCAGCGTGTCGGTTGCATGGGACGGTGCGGGTGCCGAAGATGTAGATACCGCTATTGTCCAAGTTCTCGATCCGATCCTTCTTGGGGTCGAAGGCGTTACCAGCTCTTCTGCACGTTCTTCCGAAGGGCGCGCCTCGATCACGCTCGAGTTCGAAACGGGCTATGACATGGAGACCGCTGCCAAAGATGTGCAAGACGCTTTGGACGGCGCAAACAGCCTACCCGAAGGTTCCGACGACCCTACCATCCGTCGGAGCGGATGGTCTGACGGCGTCACGGATGTCATGATCACAGGCCCCGTTGGCGTCGACCAACTAAGCCGTTTTGCAGACGAGATGGTTTCACGGCTCTTCGCCAAAGGCGTAACGCGCACCTCAATCCTCGGTGTTGCTGCCCCTGAAACCGTGGTTGAAGTGACCTCGCTTTCCCTTCGCCAATACGATGTAACGATGGCCGAGATTGCTTCGGCGATAGCTGCCGAGGTTGACACAAACCCCGTTGGGGATGTCGCTGGTTCCTCGCGCGTTCGAGCAGGAAGCGAAAAACGCAGCGCCGACGAGATCAACGTAATCGTCCTTCGCACGAATTCCGATGGTTCAAAGCTGACGATTGGCGACGTTGCGACGATCACCGTTGAAGGTCCAGACCGCGATCGCGCCTTCTATGTAGGTGAGAATGCGGCCGTTCAAATTAGTGTTGTGCGCGGTGCGCAAGGTGACGCCATTGGACTTCAGGAGTCTGTACAAGAGGTCGCGACCGAATACCAAGCCTCTCTTCCCGCTGGTGTGAGCGTCGATCTCATCAACACCCGCGCCGAACAGATCACAGGTCGCCTCGATATCCTGTTTGAAAATGGGATTCAGGGGCTCGCGCTTGTACTCTTGCTGCTGTTTTTGTTCCTTAATGCAAGAACCGCGCTTTGGGTCGCCGCAGGTATTCCCGTATCCATGCTTGCAGCCGTCGCCTTCATGTATTGGGCGGGTCTTACCATCAACATGATCTCGCTTTTTGCGCTGATTATCACGCTGGGTATCGTGGTGGACGATGCGATTGTCGTCGGCGAACATGCAGATTTTCGGAGCCGTTCCTTGGGCGAAGGTGGTGCGACTGCGGCTGAGAATGCGGCTCGTCGCATGTTTGGGCCTGTGTTCTCTGCTACGATTACAACCAACATCGCGTTTTACGGCCTCACCATTGTCGGTGGGCGGTTCGGTGACTTGATCGAGGATATACCTTTTACGGTCATCACTGTCCTGACCGCGAGTTTGATCGAGTGTTTCTTGATCCTACCGAACCACCTTTCCCACTCGGTAAAAGCCAACCGCAAAGAGCATTGGTATGATGTGCCATCTCGTCTTGTGAACCGTGGTTTTAGCTGGTTCCGAGTCACGCTTTTTCGACCGTTCATTTCCTTGGTTCTCAAACTCCGCTACCCCGTGCTTGCGGCGTCGGTTTTGCTTCTGACGACCCAGCTTTCGCTCTTTATCAAGGGTGACGTCCAATGGCGGTTCTTCTCTTCCCCAGAGCAGGGCCAGATCAGCGGCAACTTCGCGATGTTACCTTCCGCCACCCGTGAAGACACGATGGCGATGATGGGAGAGCTTCAGCGTGCGACCGAAGCACTTGGCGCAAAGTACGAAGCCGAGCACGGACTCAATCCAATTGAATACATAGTGACCCAGATCGGTGGCACTTCGGGCCGTGGTCTGAGCGGCACTGATAGCAAGGAGATCTATCAGCTTGGCTCGATCTCAATCGAGCTGATAGAGCCTGATCTGCGTCCCTATAGTTCGAATGAATTCGTCTCAGAGCTTCAGCAATCCGTTCGCAACCACCCTATGGCCGAAACCGTGAGTTTTAGAAGCTGGGGCGCTGGGCCCGGTGGAAATTCGCTTCAGATTGACCTCTCGGGCGCGGATGCCGAAACCCTGAAAGACGCAGCAGAAGCGCTGAAGACCTCTCTCATGCAGTTCCCCGAAGTGTCCGGCCTTGAAGACTCGCTTTCCTATGACAAGGAAGAGCTTATCCTAAACCTGACCCCACAGGGCGAAGCTCTTGGGTTTGCAATCGACGATCTTGGCGCAGAGCTTCGTCGTCGCCTCGCAGGTATCGAAGCCGCGAGCTACCCAGATGGAACTCGTTCTGCTTCGATCCGTGTGCAGCTTCCTGATGGCGAACTCACAGCAGATTTCCTCGAACGGATGGAACTGCGTTCTCCTTCGGGCATCTATGTGCCGCTTGCAGACATCGTTTCGGTTGAGCGCCGCACGGGTTTTTCTTCGGTTATCCGAGAGAACGGGATAATGCAGATCTCGGTATCTGGTGATCTTGATGACGAAAATGCAGACCGCGCCAATGAGATCAAAGAGCTGATCTCATCCGAAGTACTTCCCGACATCGAGAGCCGTTTTGGCGTCGGTACAGCCTATGGAGGCCTGAGCCAGCAAGAGGCGGACTTCTTAAGCGACGCCAAGGTGGGGCTGACCTTTATCCTTGTCGGAATTTACCTCACGCTGTCTTGGATTTTTGCAAGTTGGACACGCCCACTTGTCGTGATGTCGATCATTCCATTCTCACTTGTTGGGACGATCTGGGGGCACGATGCATGGGGAATTCCCATGAGCATGTTCACCGTTGTCGGGCTCTTGGGCATGGTCGGGATCGTCATCAACGATTCAATTGTGCTTGTGACGACGATAGATGAATACGGCAAAGAACGCGGGCTACATCCTGCGATTATCGACGGCGTGAGTGACCGCCTCAGAGCGGTACTTTTGACCACTGCAACCACTGTTCTTGGTCTTGCGCCTCTTCTCTACGAGGGATCAAGCCAAGCTGAGTTCCTCAAACCAACGGTCGTTACGCTCGTCTACGGCCTGAGTTTTGGGATGGTGATGGTGCTCCTCGTCGTGCCCTCGTTGATCGCCGTTCAGGATGATATTCGCCGGCATATCCTTTCGGCCAAGCGCGCACTTCGGACCCGCGAAAAGCGCCTCTTCGTTCCTGCAATCATTGGATCAGCATTTGGAGCCGGACTATTTGGGCTATTGGTTGTTCCGGCAATGTTGGGAACGCCTCTGATTGCCTCGCTTCCGACCACTCCAATGGGGGCAGCTTCGATCTTTGCTGCGGTCTTCGCCGCCGTCCTGATTGTAATCTATTTGATCGCAGCTTTCACCTTGCGAGCGCGTGATCAGTCTGCCTGACAGCCGATAATCTCTACGGCGTGACCTTTTGCCAAAATGGTGATGGTCGCGCCAGAGCGGTCAAAGCTCAATGGCGCCTGACCCATCGGAAGGATCTCTGCGACGCTGACAATCTGATTGCCAGACCGTTTTGATACGGTCTCGGTGACCCAATCCTCAGGTTCGCTCGTTTCAATGATCACGGTTTCGTTTTCGCCAAGAGGCGGGATCTCAACAGTGGTTTCTATCGTGATGCCATCTTCAGAAGGCCGCACTTTGCAACCGACATGTTTCACGTTTGCTTCTGTGGCTGTCAGCGGGCGGTCCACCATTGCAGAAACAACTTCGGTCTCACGCTTGCCTTTGACGGGAAGCATTGCATCCAAGCTAAAGCTGATCGGCATGCAAATGTCTTTGCATACGCCAAGCTCGATATTGCCGACGATATGCGCTTCTTGCGTCGGGTCACTCAGCGAAACTTGGAGCGGCAAGACTAGCCCGTCTCGATAGCCGATGGTCTGCATCCCGTTCAGGTCAAACACCTCAGGTGTCGGCCAAATTGGCGTAATGGACTGGATGTTTTCAGAACCAGTCCAATCGAAGTGAGGCGGTATTCCCGCTTCACCCGGTGAGCGCCAATAGGTTTTCCATTCTGGCGCAAGGTCTAGTTTGAGCGCCGCGATATGCACGCCATTCGCGCCGCGCCACCCCACGAGAAGTTCAGGGCGTGCGATCTCCTGCTCTGCGAGCGCAGGAATTCCCAATGTGATTAAAACGGAGGCGAGCGCGGTGAGTCTGTTCATGCAGGCCAATTTACCCAGAGAAAGTCAGTTGGAAAGTCACGTTCAAGCGAACAGATTGAAAGGTTCCCCTTGAACCGCAGTTGATTGAGACACATCATCTTACTTATGAAAGCTTTTTCTTCAAATCTGTCGGGCAAGCTGCTCATCGCCATGCCAGGAATGGGCGACCCCCGTTTCGAGCATGCCGTGGTTTATATCTGTGCACACTCAGAAGAGGGTGCGATGGGGCTCATCGTGAACAAGCCAGCGCCAGAGCTCAGGTTTTCCGATCTGCTTGAACAGCTCGAAATCCCGCTCGGGGATGGGTATCGCGATATTCGCGTTCACTTTGGTGGGCCTGTCGAAACGGGCCGAGGGTTCGTGCTGCACTCGTCGGAGTATCAGTCCGAAGCAGGAACACTTGAGGTCAGTGCCGGCACTTCGATGACTGCAACCACAGATGTCTTGGCCGATATGGCCGCTGGTCAGGGACCCGAATTGTCTTTCATGGCACTTGGCTATTCGGGCTGGGGGCCGGGTCAGCTTGAAAGTGAAATCCTCGATAATGGTTGGCTCACAGGTGACGCCCGAGAGGACATCCTCTTTGGTCGCGCGAATGAGCACAAGTGGACTGCAGCTCTCAAGTCTCTGGGTGTGGACCCTCTTACGCTGTCGTCAACGGCAGGCCACGCTTAGCCTTCGATCAGAGCCTTCATAATGGCTTTTGCACTGTCGCTGCTCCAATCCGCGTCTCCTTGAAGACGTGCGATCTCGTTGCCCTCACGATCGAGGATCACTGTAATCGGAAGTCCTAGCACACCCATTGCCCGCGAAAGCTGCTGCTTACGGTCGGTGTGCTGCGGAAGATTGGATGCTCCGATTTCCTCAAGGAACCTCTCGATTGCGGCAGGGGCGTTACGACCTGTGGCAATGGTTACAACCTCAAAGTCCTCCCCCCCAAGCTCGTCCTGAAGTGCCGAGAGTGACGGCATTTCTTCGCGGCAAGGGGCGCACCATGTCGCCCAGAAATTCACCAATGCAATTTTACCCTCGAAAGCAGCAAGGGTCATCTCTGCGCCATCCGCCGACTGAAACGCCACATCAGCGGCAGCTATCGGTTCGGCGTGCACAGTCAGTTTGGTCATATCGCCGTCACGCAATACGGCAATATCAGGCGTTTCTGCATGTGCAGTGTTTGCAAGAACCGCGAGGGCCGTATAAAGCAACGCAGACCTTATTTTATGCCCGTTCAAATTCAGCATGGGACCTCCGACTATGACCAAGACCTCGAACGAAATGTGGGGAGGGCGCTTTGCCGCCGGACCGGACGCAATCATGGAAGCCATCAATGCGTCGATCGGTTATGACAAGCGCCTCGCTCCTCAGGACATTGCCGGATCGAGGGCCCATGCCGCGATGCTCGCTGCGACAGGCATTATTACGGATAAAGATGCCAAAGCCATTCGGGAAGGCCTCCTCACCATATTGTCAGAGATTGAAGCAGGGAATTTTGAATTCTCGACCGCTCTCGAAGATATTCACATGAACGTTGAGGCCCGTCTCAAGACACTTATCGGCGAACCTGCGGGTCGTCTCCACACCGCACGAAGCCGCAATGACCAAGTTGCTGTCGACTTCCGCCTTTGGGTTCGTGAACAGTGCGACGTTGTCGATGGCGCGCTCAAAGGTCTGATGGATGCGCTTTTGATTCAAGCCGAAGCAGGGGCCGATTGGGTCATGCCGGGCTTCACCCACCTTCAGGTCGCTCAGCCCGTGACTTGGGGCCATCACATGCTCGCCTATGTCGAGATGCTGAACCGCGACCGTTCGCGCTTTGCCGATGCACGCCGCCGTATGAACGAATCGCCACTTGGTGCTGCGGCTCTCGCTGGCACAGGCTTCCCAATTGACCGTCATATGACGGCCGAGGCACTTGGCTTTGATCGGCCGACAGCGAACTCGCTCGATTCGACCTCGGATCGTGACTTTGCGCTCGAATTCCTTGCCGCTTCGTCGATCTGCGCGATGCACCTGAGCCGTTTTGCAGAAGAGCTGGTAATTTGGTCGTCTGCCCAGTTCCGCTTTGTGGCGATGTCGGACCAATGGTCGACGGGTTCGTCGATCATGCCGCAGAAAAAGAACCCCGACGCCGCCGAACTGATCCGCGCCAAGATCGGCCGCATCCTCGGGGCGAATGTTGCGCTTCTCACCGTGATGAAGGGTCTACCGCTAACCTATTCCAAGGACATGCAGGAAGACAAAGAACAGGTCTTTGACGCCGCCGATAACCTCCTCCTGTCGCTCGCAGCGATGACAGGCATGGTCGAGACGATGACGCCTCAGCGCGAAAACCTACGCAAGGCCGCTGCCTCTGGTTTCTCGACCGCGACCGATCTTGCCGACTGGCTTGTGCGCGAGCTTGGGCTTCCCTTCCGCGATGCGCATCACGTCACTGGCGCATTGGTTGCTAGGGCCGAGTCAAAGGGCTGTGATCTTCCCGATTTAACGCTCGAAGATATGCAATCCGTCCACGCAGACATCAAAGCCCAAGTCTTCGACGTTCTCGGCGTCGAGAATTCTGTTGCCTCGCGCATGTCTTATGGCGGAACCTCGCCCGTGCGTGTGCGCGAACAAATTGCGCGTTGGAAAGAGGCACTGGCTTGAAACTGGCTCTGATCGTATTGACGCTTTCTCTTGCGGGCTGCGGTGTGGCTGGACCGCCCGTGGCCCCGAATGAAAACGTCTGTGCGGTCTGGCAGGCCTCCTGCTGATGTCCAAACTTCGGATGGCATATCTCGCTCTGGCGATTTGGGGCACAATCCATCCGATGTATTTCTTTGTCTCCTATATGCACGCGACGGGCACGGGCCTCGGCGGGCTCATCGATGCGTGGTATGTGAACGCCTCGACCACGGGTCTTACTTGGGATCTCACGATTGCGGCTATCGCCCTGACGCTCTGGATTCTGGCCGAGATTTACGTGCGCCGGAACTACGTTGCTCTTATCGCCATTCCCGCTACCTTCTGCATCGGGGTGAGCTGCGGCCTCCCGCTTTATCTCTTTCTGCGCACCCGCCCAATTGAATAGCAACTTGGGGCTTGGGGTTTTCGCCTGATTTGCTATGACGCAGTAACTTTGCGCGGAGTAGTCAGATGGACCATTTTCTCTATAAGAACGGCGAGCTTCATGCCGAGGACGTGCGGATCGCCGAGATCGCCGAAAAAGTCGGCACGCCGTTCTATGTCTACTCGACCGCAACCCTTGAGCGTCACTTTCAAGTCTTTGACGAGGCGTTGGACGGGATGGAGCACCTTGTTTGCTTTGCGATGAAGTCGCTTTCCAATGTGGCGGTGCTCAAACTTCTTGGCAATCGCGGTGCGGGCATCGACGTGGTGTCCATCGGCGAATACCTTCGCGCCAAGGCCGCTGGTGTTCCGGGCAATCGAATCGTCTTTTCTGGCGTTGGCAAGACCCGCGAGGAAATGCGCATTGCTCTCGAAGGCGACATCCGTCAGTTCAACGTCGAGAGCGAGCCAGAGATGGAAGCGCTCTCCGAGGTTGCTCTTTCGCTTGGTAAAGTTGCGCCTATTGCCATCCGCGTGAACCCCGATGTCGACGCCAAGACCCACGCCAAGATCGCAACGGGCAAGAAAGAGAACAAATTCGGCATCCCGATTTCCCGTGCGAAAGAGGTTTACGCGCATGCCGCAACGCTTAAGGGTCTCGATGTCGTCGGTATCGACGTCCACATCGGAAGCCAGCTCACCGACCTTGAACCCTTCCGCCTTGCGTATCGCAAGGTGGCCGAACTTTGTGAGACGCTCCGTGCCGACGGTCACAACATCCGCCGCCTCGATCTTGGCGGCGGCTTGGGCATCCCCTACACCCGCTCGAACGAGGTTCCGCCGCTCCCAATGGACCTTGGTCAAGTGATCCGCGAAGAAGTTGGTCATCTCGGCTGCGAGGTTGAGATTGAGCCGGGGCGTCTCATCGCTGGCAACGCGGGCCTGATGATCACCGAGGTCATTTATGTGAAGTCGGGCGAAGACCGTGATTTTATGATTGTCGATGCTGCGATGAACGATCTTGTGCGTCCGTCCATGTATGATGCGCACCACGATATCGAACTGGTCAAAGAACCGCAGGCAGGCGCAGAGAAACAGCCTTATGACATCGTAGGGCCAATCTGCGAGACGGGCGATACCTTTGCCAAAGCGCGCGAGATGAACAAAGTCGCCGCTGGCGATCTCGTGGCATTCCGGTCTGCCGGTGCTTATGGCGCAGTTATGGCGAGCGAATATAACTCGCGTCCCCTCATCCCAGAGGTTCTCGTCAATGGCGATCAATTTGCAGTTATTCGCCAAAGGCCTACCTATGAAGAAATGATCGCGAGGGATATCATTCCCGAGTGGCTCTGATCCGAAAGGCTCGGGGCAAACCAAAGAGGACGGCCCACTGACCGATTGGAAATCCCAGCTCGGACATCTTCGTTATACTGTTCTGGCAACACGTGCTGGAATGGTGGCGGAACGTGTTGTCCGAGCGTTCTGGCCGGTTTGGACGATATTCTTCTTTGCGCTCGCCCCGATTATGCTCGGTTGGCTCGCCCCTCTGCCAATCGAGGCGGTTTGGACCTTTGCGGTTGTCTGCGTCCTTGCCCTCGCAATTGCATTATATGCTGGCATTGGGCGGTTCCGTTGGCCGAGCGACATAGAGGCTTTGGCCCGCGTGGACGAACGCCTTAAGGGTCGGCCCATAGCAACCCTCTTGGATCAACAGGCTATAGGCGCGTCTGATCCCGATTCCGCTGCAATTTGGGCGGCCCACCTCGAACGTATGCGCGCCCGTACGTCCGAGGCAAAAAGCGTCGAGCCCGATCTTCGGATTGCGCGGCTTGATCCTTTCGGACTTCGCTATACCGCACTTTTGTTCTTTGTTGTCGCTCTTCTTTTTGGGTCGATCTGGCGGATTGGCGACGTTGCGCAGGGCCGCGTTTCGACCTCCACCACCAGCACATCAACAACTTGGGAAGCATGGGTCGCGCCGCCTTCCTATACAGGTGTTCCGTCGATTTATCTCGCTGACATCTCCAAGCCTGTTCTTTCTGTTCCCCAAGGCTCAAAGGTCACGATCCGGCTCTATAGCGACGTAGGAGACCTGACAATTCTTGAAACCGTTTCTGCTCGTACAAGTGAAATAGGTTCGGCCTCTGATCTTGAGCAAAGCTTTGAAATCAATCAGTCGGGTACCATCGAAATTAAGGGAGACGGCGGACGGATTTGGCGGATCGATGCGCAGCCTGACAATGTGCCTTACGTCGAACTGACGGCCCCTGTTTCTTCGGATGCCAAGGGTCAGATGTCCCAAGCCTTTCGTGCGCTTGATGATTATGGCGTTGTCCGAGGAAGTGCAGAAATTGCGCTCGACCTCTCTCGCGTCGAACGCCGCTACGGCCTTGCAGCCGAGCCGGATGAAATCGCGCCGATTAGGGTCGATCTACCCATGCCTTTCACAGGCGGACGCGACGACTTTGACCAAATCCTGACAGGAGATTTCAGCACAAGCGTTTTGGCCAATCTTCCAGTCACGATTACCCTTTCAGTTGAAGATGCGAGCGGTCAGATCGGGCTAAGCGATCCCGAAGACATCGTTCTTCCGGGAAAGCGCTTCTTTCAGCCTCTTGCCAAAGCAATCGCTGAGCAGCGCCGCGATATTCTTTGGTCTTCATCGAACGCAAAACAGAGCGCACAGCTCCTTCGTGCCATTACTTACAAACCAGAAGGATTTATCGCAGACAACGCAAAGTTTCTGCGACTTCGCTTTATTGTGCAGCGGATCGAAGGAATGATCGAGGACGGCGTTCTGGATGATACCGAGCGCCTCGATGTGACCGATGCACTTTGGGAACTTGCTGTCCAGTTCGAAGAAGGGTCGCTCCAAGATGCCCGCGAACGCTTGGAGCGCGCGCAAGAGCGCCTTGCCGAGGCGATGCGCAATGGCGCCTCACCAGAGGAAATCCAAGAACTCATGGACGAGCTTCTCGATGCGACGAACGAATACATGGACCTACTTGCCCAGCAGAACCAAGGCGAAGACGGGACCGATCAGCCAGACCAGAGCCAAGATTCGACCGAAATTACCCAGGACGAGCTAAACGCTCTCATGGACCGGATCCAGGAACTTATGGAAGAGGGCCGGATGGCCGAGGCGCAGGCGCTGATGGAGCAACTCAATCAGATGCTTGAGAATATGCAGGTCTCGCAGGGCGAGGGCGGGAATGGTCAGTCGGGTCAAACCCAGCGTGCGATGCGCGACCTCGGGCAAACCCTCCAAGATCAACAAGATCTGTCAGACGAGTCCTTTAGCCAGCTTCAGGACCAATTCAATGGTCAACAAGGTCAGGATGAAGGGAACGAAGGCCTCGCCGATCGCCAGCAATCTCTCAAAGATCAATTGAATGGTCAGCGCCAGACTTTGCCCAATTTACAGGGCGAAGCTGGTGAGCGAGCAGAGCGTAACCTTGAACAAGCGGAGCGCTCGATGGATCAAGCCGAACAAGCGCTCCGCGATGGAAACCTACCCGAGGCGATCGATAAGCAAGCCGAAGCAATGGACCGCATGCGCGAGGGTCTCCGCGACATGGGCCAAGCACTGGCCGAGGCCGAGCAAAACCAGACCGAGCAAGCGCAGGGCGAACAGTCCGGTCAGCAGCAAGGTCAGGTCGAGCAACCGGGGCGACGCGACCCTTTGGGCCGCCAAAGTGGAGGCCAAGGCGGTATCACGGGTGACGGCGACGAACTGGGAATGACCGTCGAGCGCCGTGCTCAAGAACTCTTGGATGAGTTGCGCAAACGCTCCTCTGATCAAGAACGCCCACGCATCGAACTCGATTACCTCAAGCGTCTCTTAGATCGGTTTTAGCTTTCGCTCAGCAGCGCACGTGCCTTTTCATCCAGCAGTGAACGTATGTCATCGACCCAAGCAACAAAGCTTGAAATCGTGCCATCAAGCGCGGGAACGGCAGAGGAAACTGTGTCCGCAAACATGTAAGTGCCAAGCCCCAAAAGCGCGACCAGCATCACAAATCCAAAGCCAAGCCCAAAGCCACTCGACTTTTCGACTTCTGGCTCTTCTTGATAAACAGGCCGCGCGGCGCTGCGTTCTGCGGTGGAGCGAAGTGTCGAGTTGATCTCTTCGATGTCGGGCAAAAGCTCGCTGCGGTGCGCATGGGGCGCACTTGGCGGCGGGACAGCTTCGCCACGAAGTCTGGCCATACGGCGCCGCGCTTCTTCGCTGCGTTGCTCTTCAGGTGAAACAGGCGCAGGTGGCGGCGGAGCAACATCCAGCCCTAGGTCTGGCTGGCTCTCCATCGGGGAGCTTTCGGCACGGCGCTGAGCGGCCTCGCGTTCTGCTTCTTCGCGTAGAATTTCTGCTATGGACGGGTCTAGCGCGCGTCTTTGCGGCTTTGGTGGCTCTTCGCCATACCCCTCGTCGCCGTCATCGGCATAATCCGGCTCATCTTTTGGTTCGAGTTCCGGTTCGGCCTCGGGGGTGAAGTCATACGGCTCGTCAGACGAAATCTCATGAACGATTTCGTCGCCTTCTTCTTCACGTTCGATAGAGGATCCAGGTGTCTCAAACCATGTATGACTACAGTTAGAGCACTGAACATCCCGTCCATTTTCGGGAATAACATCGTCTGGTACTTCGTACTGGGCCCCGCAATTCGGGCAAATGAGCCGCATGTCGTGTCCCCCGTTCCGACCGGTTTTGACCGGCTCCGTCTGCTCTTTGTTAACTTCTTCTAGCAATTTAGCAGCCAATCGCAATCCATTTGCAAGTATTCCATCCAAAGGCGGTAATTGAAATCCGCGGGTGTTTTCGGCAGAACACAGCAACACTAAAAAAGAGGTGAGCAGTGATCGAACTCGAAAATGTGGCCTACTCCTATGGCGGAGGCGAGTTATTCTCGAATGTCTCGCTGCGTTTGGCGCCGGGCTCGTTCCATTTCTTGACCGGACCTTCGGGTGCCGGAAAGACCACTTTGCTCAAGCTTTGCTATGGTGAACTTACTGCAACTGCGGGACATGTGCGGCTTTTTGGAATCAATCGTCGCACAATCGACCGCGATCAAATCTCGGATGTGCGCCGCCGTGTTGGCGTTGTGCACCAAGATTGCCAGTTCCTCGATCACCTTTCGGTCGCTGAGAACGTCGCGCTGCCATTGACGGTTGCGGGCCGAGCGGATGAAGCTGGTGACTATCTTCAAGACCTAATGGCTTGGGTTGGCCTGACCCAACAAGCGGGCCAGCTTCCGCCCGAGCTTTCAGGTGGCGAGCGTCAGCGCGCTGCACTGGCGCGCGCGGTCATCATGTCGCCTGAAATGGTGATTGCAGACGAGCCTACCGGCAACGTCGATTGGGAGATGTCCCAACGTCTTATTAAGCTTTTGGTCGAATTGAACCGTATGGGGAAATCCGTTCTCGTTGCAACACACGACATGAACCTTATTCGCGCCACCAAAGCGCAGGTTCAAGCCCGCGTCCTGCGTCTTAAAGGTGGCCGTCTTCAGGTGGCGGGGAGCGACCTATGAACATCAACATTGGCCGCACTCTTTCGCTCTTGGCTGGAGACGCTTCTGCTGATCGCGCCGTTCCACCTACGGGTTTTACGGCCCGTCTGACGGTTTTCACCTCGGGCGCTATGGCGTTTCTGGCTGTCTTTGCTTTGGCTTTGTCCCTCGCCACAGGGCGACTGGCGGAACGCTGGGCGTCCGAGCTTGCTCAGACGTCTACTCTTCGGATTTCTGCCCCCGAAGATCAGTTGGACGCTCAGACCAAGGCCGCTCTTCGCGTTCTTGAGCAAACCCCGGGCGTTGCCGAAGCGCGCGAGCTTTCGGATGATGAACAGCGCGCGCTGCTCGAACCTTGGTTTGGCCCCGATATTCCAGTCGAAAGCCTCCCTATTCCTCGTTTGATAGAGATCGTCGAAACCTCGGACGGCATGGACGCAACAGGTCTTCGCGCCCGCCTCCAAGCCGAGGTTCCGGGTGCGATCCTTGATGATCACACGCGCTGGCGCGAACCTTTGGTCGCCGCGGCCAATCGTCTAAGGCTCCTTGGGGTGGTTTCGATTGCGCTCATCCTCACCGCAATGGGCGCAATGATCACATTAGCTGCACAAGCTGCGCTATCGGCCAACGCTCAGGTCGTCCGCGTGATGCGTCTTGTGGGGGCCCGTGACGCTTATATTGCAGGCGCATTCGTTCGCCGCTTCACGCTCCGCGCGCTATCAGGCGCTGCCGTTGGCACCGTATTTGGCGTTCTTGCGGTTACTCTATTACCCTCGTCTGACGTGGCGGCAGGTTTTCTCACAGGCCTCGGGTTTCAGGGCACCGGTTGGCTTTGGCCCTTGGTCATTCCGCCGCTCGCTGCCATCATAGCTTTCGCGGCAACCCGCAACGCGGCACTCCGAAATTTAAGGAACCAGTCATGATGAACGCAATTCAGTGGATCAGATCGCTGATCTTTATGGTCACGATCTACCTCCTCATGGCTGTGGTCGCGACGCTCTATCTGCCGTGGGCGATCCTAAGCAGCAAGGGCGCTATTGCTGCCGCGCACACATATTGCCGTCTCGTGATCTGGCTTGCCCGTCCGATGGTCGGTATTGAAACCGAGGTGCGCGGCACACCTCCTACGGATGAAGTTGTTATTGCGGCCAAACATCAGTCTTTCCTCGATATCCTGATGATTTATGCGTCGGTCCCACATGGCAAATTCATCATGAAGCGCGAGCTCCTTTGGACCCCCTTTGTGGGTATCTATGGTCTTCGGATCGGATGTGTTCCGGTGAACCGTGGCAAACGCGGTGCAGCGATCAAAAAGATGGTCGCAGACGTTTCTGCGGGGCGTCAAATGGGCGGCCAGCTGATCATTTACCCCCAAGGGACGCGCGTGGCTCCGGGGGTGGAAAAGCCATATAAAGTTGGCTCTGCCGTTCTCTACAAGGAACTTGGTCAGGAATGCGTGCCTGTCGCTTGCAACGTTGGCGTTTTCTGGCCGCGCTCTGGCATTATGTATCGCCCAGGTAAGGCGATTGTAGAGTTCTTGCCACGCATTCCGGCAAACCTACCTCCTGATGTCATGATGAAGCAGCTCGAAGAGGTCGTGGAAACGCGGTCCAACGAATTGATGCGCGAAGTGGGATTTAAGATATAAAAAGGGCGGGGAATTCCCCGCCTTTTTCCTTTAAGCAGCGAGACCCTTGGTCCCCATCCCGAGGAACTTGGTCCGGCGCGATTTCTTGAGGTCATCGCCAGACTTGCCGTCTAGCTCGCTGAGCATTTCGCCAATCGCGACCCCAACCGACTTGATCGCCTCTTTGTGATTACGGTGTGCCCCGCCAAGAGGTTCTTTGATCACGCGGTCACAGATCGCAAGTTCGCGCAGGTCTTTGGCGGTGAGGCGAAGCGCTTCTGCGGCCTCGCGCATTTTGCCCGCGTCCTTCCAAAGGATCGATGCACAGCCTTCAGGTGTGATCACCGAATAGATCGAGTGCTCAAGCATCGCGACGCGGTTTGCTGTTGCGAATGCCACTGCACCGCCCGAGCCGCCTTCGCCGATGATGACCGAGATAAGGGGCACTTTGATCGCAAGACACTTTTCGGTCGAACGCGCGATGGCTTCGGACTGGCCGCGCTCTTCGGCGCCTTTGCCCGGATATGCACCGGGGGTGTCGACAAGCGTGATGACGGGAATTCCGAAACGGTCAGCAAGGTCCATGAGGCGGATCGCTTTGCGGTAACCTTCGGGACGCGCCATACCAAAGTTATGTTCGATGCGGCTCTTGGTATCTGAACCCTTCTCCTGACCGATTACCATGACAGGGCGTCCGTTGAAACGGGCGAGGCCGCCCATGACCGCGTGATCGTCGGCAAAGCCGCGATCACCCGCAAGCGAGGTGAATTCGGTAAAGAGCGCGTCGATATAGTCTTTGCAATGCGGACGGTCGGGGTGACGCGCAACCTGACATTTGCGCCAAGGTGTCAGAGACCCGTAAAGGGTCTTGAGCATTTCTTCGGCTTTTTTGTCGAGAGCCTGAGCTTCCTTCTCGACGTCTGCCTCGGGATTTTCGCGAGCCATCGCACGCAGCTCTTCGGCTTTGCCTTCGATTTCAGCCAGCGGTTTTTCAAACTCGAGATAATTGGTCATAGGTCGCCTCACGCAAAGTTACCCCGATATAAGTCGGCAAATGGGGTCTTTGCAACTCGGGTTCGGCAAACAAAAGAGGCGGACCGTGCTGGTTCGCCTCTTTGTTGGGTCAAAATGGGGGCTTAGGAGCCTGCAATAATCTCGGCCTGACGAACGATAACCTCGGCTTGTTTGATCGAAGCGATGTCGACGAGACGACCTTTGTAGACGGTTGCACCTTCGCCGCGTGCTTTTGCTTCTTCCATCGCGGCAAGGATTTCACGAGCTTCAGAGACCTTGGCTTCCGAAGGTGTAAAGACTTCGTTGGCAAGAGCGATTTGCTTGGGGTGGATCGCCCATTTGCCAACCATTCCAAGCGTTGCCGAGCGCTTGGCCTGAGCGATGTAGCCTTCATCGTCCGAGAAATCGCCGAATGGGCCATCCACGGGCAAAAGGCCATGCGTGCGGCAGGCGGCGACAATAGCGGTCTGTGCCCAATGCCACGGGTCCGACCAGTACTTCGCACCTTCGCGGATCATGTAATAGTCTTCCTGCGTGCCGCCGATGCCGGTGGTTTGCATGCCCATAGAGGCGGCAAAGTCGGCAGCGCCAAGGCTGATCGCTTGCATGCGCGGGGAGGAGGCTGCAATGGCTTCGACGTGGGCGATGCCTGCGGCGGATTCGATGATGACTTCGAACGAGATCGGCTTGGTGCGGCCCTTGGCCCGTTCGATGGCGGTGACGAGTGCGTCCACGGCATAGACGTCTTCGGCACAGCCCACTTTTGGGATCATGATTTGATCAAGACGGTCGCCCGCCTGTTCCAAAAGGTCCACAACATCGCGATACCAATAGGGCGTGTCGAGCGAGTTGATGCGGACCGAAAGCGTCTTGTTGCCCCAGTCTACGGTATTAATTGCTTCGATCGCGTTGGCACGCGCCATGTCCTTGTCCGAGGGCGCAACCGAGTCTTCGAGGTCAATGTTGATCACGTCGGCAGCCGAAGCAGCCATCTTCGCAAAGAGCTTGG